>NZ_BTGK01000010.1:0-175327 GCF_042848605.1 Pseudoalteromonas sp. MTN2-4 | reverse complement strand
TTTGAAGTAAAATTCAAACCATGCTCAATGAATTCTGATTTTGATTCTTTCGAATCGAATTGACTATGAAGTCACTCAGTTACATTTGAGACTCTAATTTCTTTGCTCCTGAATCAAGAGCTGTTAGAACTCAACCTGTACGAGTGCCCACACAGATGATTGCTTCATATTTTTAAAGAACAGTATAACTCGATGAGTTACCACAGGCTTGCTGCGAAGTGGAGCGCCATAATAACGACTTCACTTTTTATGTCAACACTTAATTTTAAAAAGTTTTTTTAAAATTAAGTTTTATTTGACTCAACATCGTTTTGATTTGCTTTTCAGCGTCTCGCTCCGTGTCAGTGGGTGCGCATTATAGGGAGAAATTAAAAGTGCGCAACCCCTTTTTTCAATTAATTTTAAGAAACATGCTCAAACGCTCAAAAAGAAAACAAAAACACAAGAGGCACCGCTTTTTTGTTCAAATTTAATACAGGAATTTCTATTTTAGCCCCCCAAAAACAAAAAAAGCAGGCCCTGAGCCTGCTTCATAAAATATCTAAAGCATGAATATTAGAATTTATATTCAATACCAAGACCTAAGTAATCTTCTTCTGTACCTTTGTCTTCATCAACTGTTGAGTAGAAGCCATATAGTTTGGTTGATTTATTCAGCTTGTGATCAATACCAACACTAAAGCCGTCTACATCTTTTGAATCTACTGCATCAAAGTCGATTGTTTGATATTGCACTTTAAAGGTGTTTTTACCAAAGCCATATGCAGCATTTAATAGGAAGCCCTCAGCAGTGCCTGTACCTTCTACCTTTTCTTGTTTCTGATACATAGCACCTAATTTAAGTGCGTCAGTTGCTTTAAATTGACCTGTGATACGAAATGCATCATAACCTTTCACTTCACTGTCACCGGCAACGGCAACATAGTACTTAGACTTTTTCAGCTTTGAATCACCGTAAGTAATTGCACCAGAGTAGCCATTTTCACCATCTGTTGAGTCTTCAGCAATGAACGTTGCTAATACTTTAAAGCCATTAAAGCTTGCCGACTTATAAGAAATCGAATTACCAAGGCGATTCTCACCTTTAAAAAGGTTTTTCACGTCCGCTTCTAAATCATTAAACTGGTCTACCTTACCTTGTGAAAGTTTAAAGGCGGTATCATTACGACCAATTACTACTTCACCGAAACTTCCTTTCAAGCCTACGTACTGGCTTCTTGCTGTAATATTGTCTTTATCGCTTTTCGAATCAGCGTCAGATACATCAACTTGGAACTCAAGCTTATAAATTACTTCTAGGCCACCATCTAGTTTTTCTGAGCCTTTAAAACCAAAGCGTGAAGCATTGCTTTTAATTTCTGTTGCACTTCCAGCACCTTCATCGCTTGATTGAACAGATACATTTGCCTTGCCGTATACTTTAACACCTGCATTTGCATTAGCAGATAACGCGCCTAGTACAGCAAGTAGAAGTGTTGATTTAACTAGTTTCATGTAATTTTCCTCAATATCGCAACACATGATGATTCAAAACGACGCTAGTTTCTCAGCAGTTAATGACAGAAATATTACACACAACACATTAGAGTCAAATAATTGCAAATAAACTGCATTAAAAACGTCATAAAAGTATGTTTCATCAGTAAATTATAGAAGAGTAATAAATTATTACTTAATTTATTAAATAATCTTTATTACATCACCTATCAGTAATTTTGAGTTGAATTGCTTAATAGATAGGTTAAGGTTAATAGTATATTTATAGGTGAATTACCGAGCGAGTACTGAGTGACACGTCGAATCCTAATTATCGAAGACACCCCTACCATTGCTAGAGTGCAAAAACACATAGCAGTTTCTTCTGGCTATGAGGCTGACATTGCTGAATCGTTAGCACAAACAAAAGAACTACTCGAAAATAATAGTTATTTTTGCGCAGTTGTTGATTTCATCTTGCCAGATGCACCTAACGGTGAAGCAATTCACTATACCGTAAACTCTGATATCCCCACGATAGTCATGACAGGTAATCTTGATAATCAAACTCGTGAAACTGTCGAAAAGTACCCTATCATCGATTACATCACCAAAGAAAATAAACAAGCTTACCAATACCTTAAAAAGCAGCTTATGCGTTTACCGCGAAACGAATATGTAAAAGTGTTAGTTGTGGATGATTCCCGTCAGACTAGAAATTACATTAGCTCCCTATTAGTAAGGCATAAGTATAAGGTCATGGAAGCATGTGACGGTATTGAAGCCCTCGAAGTATTAAAGCAAAACCCAGACATTTCTGTTGTCATCACTGATAATGAAATGCCAAATATGAACGGCGAAGACCTGTGTAGTGAAATACGACTACAATATTCAAATGATGAAAAAGCCATTATCGGTATTTCTAGCTCTAATGCATTACATCTTTCGGCTCGATTTATTAAAAGAGGCGCAAATGACTACCTTCGCAAGCCATTTAACGCAGAGGAGTTTTATTGCAGGCTAAGCCAAAACGTCGATATGCTGGAATATATAGCCACGATCAAACGCCAAGCTAATTCTGATTATTTAACAGGCTTACCTAATCGTCGTTACTTCTTTGAGTTTACTAATAAGTCATTAAAACAAAAAGCAGCCTTAAATAATGAAGTTGGGCTGGCAATGATAGATGTAGATCACTTTAAAGCTATTAATGATAACTATGGTCATGATGCAGGAGATGATGTGCTCAAAGCCCTAGCTCAAGCTTTTGAATCTCACTTCCCAGGTCAACTTACCGCGAGATTAGGAGGAGAGGAGTTTGCTGTTTATTTTGCTAATGCTACAGAAGAAGAGAGTTTGTCTTTACTAGACAAGTTTAGAGATTATCTTGACACCCATAGCGCCGGATTAACCAAGCACAATATTCACTTTACGGTATCAATTGGTCTTTGTAGAGCCGTGAGTAAAAGTGTTGATAGTCTGATAAAAGAAGCTGATATAAAGCTTTATGAAGCGAAGCATTCTGGACGTAACAAAGTCATTAGTTAATTAAGAGTAAGTGGCTGGCATTACAATGCAGCCACTTAGCGCATCTTATTATTTCTTTTTGCTTGCCCTTAAGCTGTCCCAACTATACAAAGCCAGTGCCCCCCAAATACAAGCAAATGTCACCGCTCGTTCAACTGAGAACTCTTCACCATACAAGGTCACCGCCAAAGTAAACATAATACTCGGACCAAGATATTGAAATAGACCAAGTGTGGAATAAGGAAGACGTTTCGCTGCGCCAATAAAACACAACAGAGGTAAGGTTGTCACCACACCAGCACTTACTAACAATATATTTAGGAGCACTTCATTATTAAACATATCTGAGCTCACCGTCGCAGGGGTCACGTACCAATAGATAATTGCAAACGGCATTAAGATAAGTGCCTCGATTAGCAAGCCAGGTAGTGATTCTACCGGCATTTTCTTTCTCAAAAGCCCGTAAATTGCAAACGAGCTTGCCAACGCAAATGCCACAACAGGAAAAGAACCGTACGCAATTACTTGTAATAACACCCCAAGTGAAGCAATCGCGACGGCGATGATTTGCCATTTTCTCAAACGCTCAGAGAGAAAGATGACACCAAGCAATACATTTAACAGTGGGTTTATATAATAGCCTAGACTTGCATCAAGCATGTGATCGTTGTTGACGGCCCAAATAAACAGCCCCCAATTGAACCCGAGTAAAGTAGAGCTAATACAGAGCATCCCCAATACTTTAGGTTTCTTAATAACATGCTGGATCTGATGCCATTGCTTTGCAGCAAAGACAATAAGAATTAAAAACAGCACCGACCAAATCACTCGATGAGTCAAGATCTCTAGTGCCGCTATAGATTCAATCTGTTTAAAATAGATGGGCGCCATGCCCCACATTAAAAATGCTAAGACAGCATAAAGGTAACCCTGTTGGGTCTGATTATTTAGCATCAACACGACTCAAAAAGTAAAAAACCATTATACCTTGCTAAGCTGGTTGCAAATAGACAGAAAATAGGAACTGACAGACATAACATGATAGCTGCGTGTAAACCATCAAACACAACAGCGCAAATAAATTTACAGACAAGTAATGCAAAACCCACTAAAATGCCCGCCATGAAATCAGACCCTATCTGCGAACATTCAACCCTTGCTAAGCAAGCATTAGAAGACACTTTTGGCTACAGTGAATTTAGAGCTGGCCAAGAGGCTGTAATTAATGCGGCATTAAATGGACAAGATACGCTCGTCTTGCTGCCTACCGGTGGCGGTAAATCATTATGTTATCAGATCCCTGCGCTATTATTTGATGGCGCAACGGTAGTCATTTCGCCTTTGATCTCGTTAATGGAAGATCAAGTCTCTCAGCTTCAAGCTATTGGCGTTAGTGCTGCATACATCAATAACACCGTAGACTTTACCCAGCAAAATGCGATTTTTAATCAATTAGCTGAAGGGGCGTTAAAGTTACTCTACGTAGCACCGGAGAAAGCACTGCAGTTTGATTTTATTCAAAGGTTAAAAAACTTAAACATTCGCTTCTTCGCGATTGATGAAGCCCACTGTGTATCTCACTGGGGGCATGATTTCAGGCCGCATTACCGTCGCTTAAGTGAACTCAAACAACACTTTCCTCACTGCCCTATGATGGCCTTAACAGCGACGGCAGATATTGCGACACGCCATGATATTGCACACCAACTTGAATTAAATGTACCTTATATTCACACAGGCAGTTTTGACAGACCAAATATTCGCTACACCATTGAAGAAAAGTTCAAACCTCTTTCTCAGCTCATGCGCTATTTACGCGATCAGAAAGGCCAAAGCGGCATTATTTATTGCACTAGTCGTAAGCGTGTAGACGATATTTCAGAAAAACTTGCTGAGGCAGGCTTTAATGTCGCCGCATATCATGCCGGAATGAGTAATGATCAGCGTCAATTTGTACAAAAAGCCTTTGCCAGAGACGATATCAATATTGTTGTTGCAACCGTCGCATTTGGTATGGGAATTAATAAATCAAACGTACGCTTTGTGCTTCACTACGATATACCTAAAAGTATCGAAGCCTATTATCAAGAGACAGGCCGTGCGGGTCGTGATGGACTTGCCGCTGAAGCCATCATGTACTTTGATCCTGCTGACATAGGGCGAGTAAAACGCTTTTTTGAAGATATTCCCGACGAGGCTAGACGTAAAGTAGAAGAACAACGCTTTCAGGCAATGGCAAACTTTGCTGAGGCGCAAACCTGCCGCCGACAAATATTGCTTAATTACTTTAGCGAATATCAGAGAGAGCCTTGTGGCAACTGCGATATTTGTCTTAATCCGCCAAAACGCTTTGATGGCACTTTAGTGGCACAGCAAGCGCTATCTTGTGTGTATCGCGCGCAACAACGCTTTGGTTTAGGGTATATCGTCGACTTATTGCGAGGGGCAAACACCAGTCGAATTCGCGATAACGGACACCACGAATTAAGTACCTATGGTATTGGCAAAAGTCATAGCGTCGAGTATTGGCTAAGCATATTGCGTCAACTCGTTCATCATGGCTTACTTGCTCAAGACATAACACAAGGTGCAAGCCTAAAACTGACAGAAGCAGCAAGAGCAGTATTACGCGGTGAATATGTTTTGCAATTAGCCGAACCGCGCTTACAAGCTAAACATATATATCAAGATAAATTGGCGCAATTTAATTACGACAAAAAGCTGTTTGCTAAGCTACGAAGTTTACGTAAAGAACTCGCCGATGCCGATGATGTACCTCCATATGTGGTCTTTAACGATAAGACACTAGCAGAAATGGCGCAGAAAATGCCGACTGATGATGCTGAATTCTTAAATGTGTCAGGCGTTGGTTTTAGTAAACTCAGCAAGTATGGCGCACCGTTTATGCAACTTATCCGAAATTATTTAGCCGCGAGTTAATGATGACGCAAATTACCTTGAACACAGATTTTAACTTTTTGCAGATCACACCTGATTTTTTCCCTGATGCCGATGAATTTGCCCTCTGGGGGCAAATATTCTTAAACCATGAAGCTATTTCTACTCTTGAAACCTCAGAAGGCGCAGATCGCCATCAAATACGCTTTTGTTGGCATGGACAAAATTTTAATCTTAACTTTGAACACTACAGTGAGAGTTTATGGGTAAGCCCTGAAGGGGTTGAAGCCGAACTTTTACTTGAACAACTGCAGCTACTTTTGCTCTCTACCCTCTCAGAATAATTAGACAGACCTTTACTTTTCTGCTTAATATAATGATATAAAAGAGGATAAATAGCAGGAGGAAGGTAATGGTCACAAAGTATTGTCAGCCCGTATTGCTTTTATACTCTACATTTTTTATCAGTGGTGCTGCATTTGCAGAACCAAGTATATTCGACTCTCAAGAAAACAGCTGCCGCAATCAACGCCAAGAAAGCAATGAAGACATCAACCTAAAGCGTCAACTCGACACTCAGCAAGTTTTCCCAAAAGAAGGTGAAAACAAGCGTATAACAAAAATCACCTTAAAACAGTTAAACGTTTTCGACACTAGTTTACCGGAAGAAAATAACTTTTTATTCCGCTTTGCAAACCACGCGCATATCACAACAGAGCCTGAAGTTATCCTAAGTACTTTATTATTTAACCAAGGCTCAAAATATGACATCAAAGAATTAGCAGAATCCGAGCGTTTATTACGCCAACAAAATTATCTTTATGATGCCCGCATATATGCAGAAGAGACATGTGAAGACGAAATACATGTTACGGTTGTAACAAGAGACTTATGGACTTTACTGCCCGATATTAGCTTTAGTCGCAGTGGGGGGGAAAACTCCTCACGTCTTGGCTTTCGAGAAACAAACTTACTAGGATATGGCAAAAGATTATCTTTCACCGCAACTGAAGATAAAGATCGTAACGGTTATTTATTTGTTTATGACGACCCAGCTATCTTCTCGAGTCGCTACAGAGGTCGCATAGAGTATGCTGATAATTCAGATGGAGAGCGACATTATTTGGGTGCTTACCTACCATTTTATTCTATTAAGTCGACGCATAGTTATGGGTTTTATACTTTTGCGAACAAACGGGTAGAATCGATTTATTCTAGAAACGAAGTCGTTTCTGAGTTTTTACATGACACTGAAATTAACGACGCGTATTATGGTTTCGCTGTTCAGGCACCCAAACAGTGGACACATAGATATACTGTGGGTCTTCATAATGAACAACACAACTTTAAAGCCACCCCTTACTCTTTTCTTGCTGTAGCAGACAACCGAGCACTCACCTACCCATATTTTCAGGGGCAATGGCTTCAAGACGATTATATTAAGGTGCGTAATTTTGATTCTATTTACCGCACAGAAGATTTAAATTTAGGCTGGAATGTAAAAGCCAAACTCGGTTATTCATCGAATAACTGGGTAGATGACGACAGTCACGTCATTTATCAATTTTCCGCAAGCAAAGCGCATTACACAACCGAACGCAGTTTATGGCGATTCAATACAAGTATTCAAGGAGAATGGAATACTGACCAAAACGAAGCCCGAAACTTCATAAGTGCCGTCAACTTTCAATATTATCTAAATACCAGCATCCAGCAATCATTGTTTGCAAACTTATCTTTGAAGTATGCAAAAAACTTAACGGCAGATAAACAATTGGTTTTGGGTGGAGAGACTGGACTGAGAGGTTACCCGTTAAATTATCAACAAGGTAGTCGCAGTGCTTTAGTTAATTTAGAAAAACGTTACTACTGGGAATATGACCTACTGCAACTTTTCAAAGTTGGAGGAGCGCTTTTCTTCGATGCTGGTAAAGTCTCAGGCAAAGCCCAAGTCAATGCCGATAACTCACTACTAAAGAATATAGGCATGGGATTAAGACTTGCACCGAGTCGAGCCAATGCTGGCATTGTATTGCATTTGGATATTGCTGCACCAATAAATAAAGAAGATAACATTGACAGTGTGCAGTGGTTATTTACGGTTAAAAACCGCTTTTAAAAAACGCTCATGGCGCTCTCGGCAGGGATCGAACCTGCAACTCAGCTTCCGGAGAGCTACGTGATATCCATTTCACCACGAGAGCACACGAACGATGCATATAGTAATGTCATTCCTTTACAAATACTAGCATTTCACTTTCAGCTGATTAAATAACAAACTAAAAACAAAAATATTAATGCTTTTTAGCGATTTTTTGTATTTTTGACTATGCTTAGATTTTGATTTACCAGTATTATAGACAGCAAGTTACTACGTTTTATTAACATTAAGCGCCGTGTAATGCGGTAACAACAACAATAAAAGCTTAACACATCAAGAGGAAGCTATTATGAGCCAAATGACCACGCAGCAAGTTGCTGAGTTTTTAGAAGTAAAAGTGGAAAGAGTGAAAAGACTTGCTCGTGAAAACCTATTAATCGCAAAAGGTGAAGACGCACAAGGTGATCCTGTATTTGATCAAATTGATGTAGAAAAATACAAAGAACTTGCAAAACGCTTAGGTGGTATTTAAACGCTTTAATTGTAATGTGTGTGAAGTGGCTTTTTCTACTTCACCTCGCAAATCATACCAAGAGATACATAACAATAGATAAGCAATCCTATAACCCATCAATTTCTCTATTGCATAATCGGGTACTGCAATAGCCTTAGTGCCATAATAGATATTCAGCATCCATACTATCTCGACATTCGTGAGCTTAAAACTTGTTACAAGCCCGGCTAAGTCGAAATAAACATCGCCAACAGCTGCATATTCGAAATCAATCACCACCACTCCAGCTTTTGTCGCTATTATATTTTCTCTAACTAAGTCGTTATGACAACACCCTAACTCTTTTGGATAACTATCAAGTAAGCGCAAGCAGCACTCTAACTCTGAATTAAAAAAATTTTTGAAAGAGGTGCTTAAATCTGACAATGCGTGTTTTATATCTAAAGAGACAGGCAAATTGACCAATGGTTGTTGATGTACTGCAGAGATTGTCTCCACCAAATTACATAAGCGTTTTTTATCTATGTCCTCAACCGCTTCATCAACATAAGTAAATAACGCGACTTTAAGGGCTGCATCCCATCGAATAACGTCTTGAATACTGGTAGCTGACTTTGCCATTAGGCCTTGAAAAGCAAGGCTTGGCGAAGGCATGTCATTTCGATAAAGCTTTAGCAAATATTTATTCTGTTCGACAACAATTAAATAATTATGATTACTAAGCCCTGAGGTGATTTGGTAACATGCTTTAACTTGCCTGAAAGCTAAAGATTCGGCAACGAATTCTCTTACTTCAACAGGCAAGCTTTTGAAGCTATAGGCTCGCAAGTGGTAAACCATTTCTTTGCTCGTGCTCTTCGTACCAACGCTTGTAGCCCCAACAGGCTATAACCGTATAAAACACAAAAAGTACAAATGTCGGGTAATATCCTTTCACAAAGAACAGGTACATAGATGCGGCATTAATGATGATCCAATAAAGCCAGTTCTCTAATACCTTTTTAGCCACTAAATACGTTGTCATCACAGCAAAACAGGTTGTAAAACTGTCTAGATACGCAAAATCAGCATGGGTGTAATTGTCCATCACAAAGCCGACACCTGTTGCCGTAAAAGCGGTGACAATGATGATGTAAATATGTCTTAACAATGACCAAGAAATAATTGGGGCTACTGAATCAGGCTGCTCGCCTTGTTGCCACATATACCAACCCACTACCGCCATCACCATGTAATACACATTTAATGCGGATTCCATCAACAACGCACCATTCCAATACATAATGGTATAAATAAAAGTACTAAGGAAAGCTGCAGGCCAACACCATTGATTTTCTTTCACAGCTAAAAAGACATAAGCCAGAGAAAGTATGACCGCGATGTACTCCCAGCCAGACATAGCGGTAAAACCGGAAAATGTGGCGCTTAAAAATTCAATCATTGCGGCGATAAATCTCCAGAAATGAACTTACATACAAAGACAATCTTCCCAAACTCTGCAAAAGAGCGTTTCATTTCTTCTTGAAGTACCGACATAACGAGGTCATATTCACCAAACACCTGTGTCGACATTGTATTGGTTAACACTTTAAGCTCTGGATGTGAATTTAAGCGCTCAATAAAGGCTTTGATAAAAGGGATATAGTCTGAGTGAAGTGGATATTTGCTAATTTCTACAGATAGCTGCATTTTGAAATCCATAATAGAAGTGTTTTACCTATTTTAGCCTCTGAGATTTTTTAAGGAATAGTTTTATTGAGGTTTTTACCCGTCATAAAATCCGCTTTTGGCGTTTAATTGATCCAGTCTTGCTGGTGCGTAATTAGCCCTTTCTCATTAAATTGAAGCGTCATAACAAACCGCCAAGGTCCCATTTGTTGTTCATGGTAAATAAATTCATTGAAGTGCCCTGTTATAACGGCTTGCCGCTGTTGTTCATCAATAATCAAGTGTTCAACTTTAAGGGTCTTTAAATCATCTATTACTTTAAAATTATCACCGTGCCAATTATAAAAAGCAGCAATACCTGATTTTCCAACAGCATGATGACCATATACTAAATCTTCTAACTGTGCAGAATCAGCATATAGCTCTAAAAATGCATCAAAATCGACTCAGGCCTGATAGATTGATATAAATTGCTCAACTTGAGGCTTTATAGTGGGCACATTATTTTGCTCAAACGGGCTTTTACAGCCAACTAAAAGCAAACCAATGAAAATCGCAAAGCACCTTGTCATATATTTTCACCTCAACAATCAAAAAAGCGCGCTCATCGCGCGCTTAAAGTTATTAACTACCCACAATACCTAATGGCGTGGCATTTTTCCATGCACCTCGGGTAAAGTCAGGAATACTAATAGATTCACTGCGATTCGCCACCGACTGAGCTGAAAGAGGCGAGATCACCGACCAAGCTGCACCGTCATAAACATCTTGATCTAGCGCTTCACCGTTGCGTAAACAATAAATCATGCGCCAGAACATTAAGAAGTCCATACCACCATGGCCGCCGTTGCGTTCTGCTTCTGCGCCCATTTTCTTCCACAGCGGGTGGTCGTATTTATCATACCAAGGCGTCATGTCGTGCTCCCACTCATGGAAGTTACCTAAATTGCCACCATTTTCGAGTGCGATACGATTTGGAAAGCCAGCAAATACCCCATTAGTACCTTGGATCAGGTTATGACGAGAATAAGGTCTTGGCGTGGTGGTATCATGTTGTACCATGATGGAACGACCTTTTACCGTTTTGATCATGGTGGTATTCATATCACCGGCAATATAGTTCAATTGATTACGCTGATGATCCGCTGGGAATTCTCGTTGTGCATAAGCCGCTCTACCCAACGCTGGAGAGCTCATTGAGGTTAAGTAATCAAAGCGGTCGCCACGGTTAATGTTCATATATTGAGAAACAGGGCCTAAGCCATGTGTTGGGTACAAGTTACCATCACGCTTTGCATGCCAACCTGTTCGCCAAGAACCCGTTTTATGCTCGATTTCTTTCATTTGCCAACGTAGTTCATGAATATAAGCAGCTTCACCGTGCAGTAATTCACCGAATAACCCTTGACGAACCATGTTTAGTACCATCAACTCATCACGACCATAGTTGACGTTTTCCATCATCATACAGTTTTTCTGAGTGCGCTCTGCGGTATCAACAATGTCCCACATTTCTTCAACAGTCAGCGCCAAAGGCACTTCTACAAATGCATGTTTACCACTGTTCATAGTATCAATGGCCATTGGCGCATGCCACTTCCAAGGCGTTGAGATGATCACAATATCAATATCATCACGGGCTAACATATCTTGATACGCTAAATCAGCACCTCGGTACAGTGCTGGCTTTTTTAAGCCTCGCTCGGCTAGATAATTGGCAGAACGTTCCAAAACTTCATCGTGAGTATCGCAAATTGCGACAATTTCGGCGCCTTCAATATGGCTCATGCGACGAACATGACCATAACCTCGTTGACCAACACCAATAAACCCAACTCTGACCACGTCCATTTTTGGTGCGATAAGACCAATAACAGATTTACCTTTCTGAGTCGGTACAA
Source organism: Pseudoalteromonas sp. MTN2-4 (assembly GCF_042848605.1). Taxonomy (NCBI): domain Bacteria; kingdom Pseudomonadati; phylum Pseudomonadota; class Gammaproteobacteria; order Alteromonadales; family Pseudoalteromonadaceae; genus Pseudoalteromonas; species Pseudoalteromonas sp. MTN2-4. The sequence continues at coordinate 163,242 of NZ_BTGK01000010.1, read as the reverse complement.
ATGCTGTGTTTGAGTTTGATGTTTGCGCACACCCCGCAGCGACACTGGCCGCAGCTGCAACACCTGCGGCTTTGAGAAAGTCACGTCTATTTAATTGTTTCATTATTATTTTTCCTCTTTGTAACATTCTCACCCTAACCAATAAGTAGAGCGCTGTCATTCAGTTGCGACCAATATATGTTCCTATTTTGTTTTGGCACAAAAAAAGCGCCTATGGCGCTTTTTATAAGTCTTAACGAATCAATTTAGCTGTGTATTAACTTTTCAAGTAACGCTTCTTTTGCGACCACATCTTGATATAACTTAAACTGATTTCTCGCTCGATGCAGATTGTGCTCACTGTGCTTAATCGCAAAGTAATTATCGCCATCCAAGTAATCGGTTAAGAAACGAAGACCAATCATAAATGGCATTACTTTTGCTCCCAATAAAAAGCTTTGCTTTTCTTCTGGTGTAAGCTCATTTTCTAATGGCGCAACATAACCTTTAACTAAAGCGGCAAAAATCTCTTCTCGTACTCGCACATTATCAAGGTTTGTTGAATCTTCTTCTTCAGGTGAGCAGAAGGTACGCACCATATCACCAAAATCAAACAACCAATAACCAGGCATACATGTATCAAGATCAATCACTGAACGTGCACCATCGGTTTCTTTACAGAACAGCATGTTATTGATTTTAGTGTCATTGTGACACGGTCTAAGTGGAATGCTGCCGTAGATAGATTCTAGCTCATCTGCAAGACCAAATTGCGCTTGGCAAAACGCAATTTCCTCTTGGCATTTTTCAGCTCTATTTTCACTATCCGCCTCAAGTTTATCGTTAAACGCAGCAATTCGCATAGCAAGGTTATGAAAGTCAGGAATAACATGATGTAGTACTTGTGCATCAAAGTCTGACAATGCCAAAGCAAATTGGCCAAATGCATTAGCTGCAGTTTGTGCCTTCTCTGGACAACTCACCACATCTTCGCTGTAACTCTTACCAATAAACTCTAGAGCACGCCACACTTCACCATCGACCTTCACTAAGTATTCTTCTGAAGTGGTCGGCAAATGCTTGATAATCTCTAATTCATAGTCATTCTTATCAGCTTTTTCTGTAAGATGCTGTTCAATGGCTCGAGCATTTTCAACCAAATGTTCGGGGGTAGGAAATACTTCAGTATTTAGTTTTTGCACAACCACAGCTTGTTGTGCATCTTTTAACAACATTGTGGTATTAATATGACCACTACCTATTGGTTTAATTGTGGCATTTTCATGGTCTAAACCAAATTCTTGCGACAAATGCTCAGCTATCGCAGTGTTAGTCATAGTCACCTCAGATACTGGTGTAATGGGCATGATAGTTTGCTCATCCTTGACGATGTTCATAAATCTTTCCTGCTACGCTTGTTAACTCTTCTTTAAATGTGACACCAAACCAAAAATCAATAGCAGAATAAACGCGTACTGAAACATGCTTGCTCTCTATACAGGCTTGGATGCAATTAGGTAAATAGTACTCTTTTTTGACATCGCTGTCATAATCTTCTAGAAATTTTTCAAAACCATTTTCTAGTTTAGCCATCAAGATGGGTGTAACACCCCAAAAAGTCATTGAAGCTAAGCTCTGACTCTCTAATTGATGAAGTTTCCCTTCAATTTCCCCCACCAGACCATGCTCAGTTTGATGAATATTTAAGCTCTCAGTGACACGCTTAAGTGAGCATTGTTCAACCTCACAAATACCGCGGTTCACTCCACCTTGCTCTGAGAGCGTTTTTTCAATCGGGAAGGCAACCATAGCCATACAGCTAGCATCTTGAAATTGGTTAAAATGTTCTACCATTTGTTTATAGGCATTCGGCCCATAATAATCATCAGCGGTTATAACCACTGCGGGGCCTTTCACATGGGGCTTTGCACATAATAATGCATGCCCTGTTCCCCAAGGCTTAGTTCGATGTTCTGCTAAATGCTTAAACTCAGTGGGCAACATATCGGTACTTTGCTCAACCAAAGTAACTTTCATCGCATTCGGTAGTCGCGGTAGGATTACTTGCTCTAATTCTGCACGAACGGATTTATTAATGATTAACACCACTTGCTTAATACCAGCATTGAATGCATCTTCAATGCTCAGTTCCATGATGGTGCGCTCAAGTTTGGGCAGAGGTGTAATTTGTTTGTTACCACCAAATCGACTACCAAGCCCACCGGCTAGCACCACAAGCGTTAAATTATTTTGCTCTGTTGCCATTTAAAATTGTTGACCAAAAATTAACAGGCGCAAGAGTGTACCAGCTTTAGGTTAGATAATCAGCGAAAAATTGTATACACATTAGTGGTACAAGTGGGAATACCAATGCATTCTCACTTGGGCGTGTTTAATTAAAAACTTTGGCAGAGATATTTTACTTCTTGATATTCCTCTAAACCTTGTTTAGCCCCTTCTCGACCAAGACCCGATGCTTTCATCCCACCAAATGGTGCGACTGGGTTTGAGATAAGTGCTTCATTAATCCCCACCATGCCATACTCTAGACCGCTCGCTACACGCTGAACTTGTGCCATGTCTTGCGAGTAAAAATACGCAGCTAAGCCTTCATCAACCGAATTAGCCATAGTGAGTGCCTGATCTTCATCTTCAAAAGTTTGAATAGCGACCACAGGCGCGAATATTTCACTTCGACTTATCTCCATACTTTGGTTAACCTCAGTCAGAATAATAGGCGCCATAAACTGCCCCGCTTTTTCTTCACCTTGGTAAGCAATCTTGGCACCTTTCAAGGTGGCGTCTTCAACTAGGTTTTGTGCTTTAAGTTTCGCTTGGGTGTTAATCAATGGGCCTAAATCGGCATCTCCAGTAAAGCCATCAGCCACTTTTAACCGAGCTGTTTGCAACTTTAATTCTGCTAAGAACTCATCTAAACACGTGTTTTGTACTAAGACTCGATTGGCTGCCACGCAGGTTTGACCAGCATTTCTAAATTTCGCCACTATCAACCCTTGCACTGCTTTTTTAATGTCTGCACTTTCAAATACCATAAATGGGGCATTACCACCGAGCTCAAGAGAAGCTCGCTTAATAGACTGGGCGCTTTGTGATAACAAAATTTGCCCGACTCGTGTTGAACCGGTAAACGTAATTTTTCTAACTTGCTTGTGTTCGCAGAAAAACGCACCAACCTGTGCAGCATCTTCTGTGACTAAGGTTTGAAAAGCACCCACTTCCATACCCGCTTGCAATCCAAGCTGGCACAGCGCCAATGCACTTAATGGTGTATATTCAGATGGCTTGAGGATAAAACTGCAACCCGCAGCATAAGCCGGCGCGACTTTTCGGGTGATCATGGCAAGAGGGAAATTCCACGGTGTAATGCCAAATACCACGCCTACCCCCTGCTTAATGACAGTCAGCTGTTGAGTTGGACTATTAGCCGGAATAACTTCGCCATAACTTCGTAGTGCTTCATCAGCAAACCATTTAACAAAACCCGCTGCGTAATCAACTTCTGCCAAAGATTCTTTTAAAACCTTGCCTTGTTCAAGGGTGACAATTTCAGCCAATGCCTGCTTATGCTCTAAGATCAAACTATGCCATTTTAATAACACATCGCTACGCTGTTTAGCAGTTGTTGTTTTTAGCGCTTCAAAACATGTAATGGCAGCTTCTAATGCCTGCTTACAGCCTGCCATATCAACCGATGAAAGTGTTTCAATTAACTGCTCGTTAGCTGGGTTATTTACGGTGAAAGTATCGCTACCTTGATACAACTTGCCATTAATAAGTGAGCTATTTAACGCCTTATGCCAATACATGTTTTATCTCCTTAAACAAAAAACCCGTAGTAAAGACTACGGGTTTTTCATAATCAAAATCGATTAGTGGTCTTCATTCACAATGTTCAGGTTGTATTTTGGAATTTCTACAACCAAATCTTCATCGTTAATAATTGCCTGACAACCTAGACGAGATTCTGGCTCTAAACCCCATGCTTTATCTAGCATATCATCTTCTAACTCGTCACTTTCTTCTAACGAGTCAAAACCTTCACGGATCACCACGTGACAGGTTGTACACGCGCATGACTTCTCACAGGCATGAGGAATTGAAATACCATTTTTTAAAGCGACATCCAGTACAGTTTGACCTGTTTTTGCTTCAATTGCCGCGCCTTCAGGGCAAAGCTCTTCATGGGGTAAGAAAATAATCTGTGGCATTACTTATACCTCGTCTACAGACTGCCCAGTAAGGGCTTGTTTAATTGACATATCCATACGGCGCGAAGCAAATTCACTACTTGCCGCATCTACAGCTTCAATAGCTGTTTTAATTTCATCTGGTGATGTCGCAGTTTCACGTAAATCAGCCAGCTTTTGCATTTCATTACGAAGTGCAGCTAATTCGTCATTATTTAATAATTGACTGTCTGTTGATAGAGAAGCCTCTAATGCTTCTAATACGCGAAGCGCTTCAACTTGTTGCTCTTTCAACATACGCGCTTGCATATCTTCTTTGGCATTGCTCATTGAATCTTTAAGCATTTGTGCAACTTGGTCGTCAGACAAACCAAATGACGGCTTAACTTGGATCTCTGCTTGCACGCCCGTTGATTTCTCCATCGCTGAAACACTTAACAGGCCATCTGCATCCACTTTAAAGGTGACGCGAATATGTGCTGCACCAGCCGCCATTGCAGGAATACCTTTTAAGCTAAATTTAGCCAGTGAACGACAATCATCTACTAGTTCACGTTCGCCTTGCAATACATGTAATGACATGGCCGTTTGACCATCTTTGAACGTGGTAAACTCTTGTGCACGTGCTACTGGGATTGTGGTATTACGCGGGATGATTTTCTCAACCAGTCCGCCCATGGTTTCTAGCCCTAGAGACAGTGGTAATACATCAAGCAGTAACATATCTGAATCAGGCTTGTTACCGACTAGAATATCTGCCTGGATCGCAGCACCGATTGCGACCACGCGATCTGGGTCGATAGAAGTCAGAGGCTTTTTATCAAAGAACACTTCTACTTGCTCGCGGATAACTGGCATACGGGTTGAACCACCGACCATAACAACTTGCAAGATTTCTTCATGCGATACATCAGCATCTTTTACCGCACGGCGACAAGCACGTAATGTCTTTTTCACTAACGGCATCACCATTTCGGCAAACTGAGTGCGTGTTACTGTCACAGTGTGAGCTGTACCACGTAGCTCTAAACCAACATTAACGGTTTCGTAGCTTGATAGCGCTTCTTTACAGGCTTTAGCTTTATTGATGAATAAACGCAGCTCTGAATTATTTAAGTCATTAATTTGCGTTTGTTCTTTAAAATGTGCGACAAGTGCAGAGTCAAAATCGTCACCGCCAAGGCTTGAGTCACCGCCCGTTGCTAATACTTCGAATACACCTTGATTTAAACGTAAGATAGAGATATCAAATGTACCGCCACCTAAATCGTAAACGGCGATCACGCCTTCTTGACCTGAATCTAGGCCATAAGCAACGGCAGCAGCTGTTGGCTCATTCAATAAACGCAGAACATTTAGACCGGCAAGTTCTGCAGCATCTTTGGTGCTTTGACGCTGTGCATCATCAAAGTATGCTGGTACTGTGATCACTGCCCCTTTAATCTCTTCACCAGCAAAGCTTGCTGTTGCACGCTCTTTAAGTGACTTTAAAATTTCGGCAGATGCTTGTACTGGGTTGATTGCACCCACTACAGTATTAATGGCTAAGCTGCCATTATTTTCAACGAACTCATAAGGCAGTTGCCCATAACTTTGTTCAATCTCAGCTTGAGACTTACCTAAGAAGCGCTTTACTGAAATTAACGTGTTAGTCGGGTCTTCTGCTGATGCCGCAGCGGCAACTTGACCCACCGTGATCTTATCAGCTTCATAGCGAACCACAGATGGCAACATCGCTGAGCCATCAAAATCTGTTAGGGTTTTGGCTTCACCACTTTGTACCGTGGCAACCAAAGAGTTTGTGGTACCAAGGTCAATGCCAATAGCTAGCTTATGTTCATGAGGTGCCGCGCTCTGCCCCGGCTCAGCAATTTGCAATAGTGCCATAATGCTCTACGTTTTTAGGTTCGTGTCTATATTCTTCCTACTTAAAGCTGCAGCGGTGTTGACGGCACCCGTTCCCCCCCCAAATCGCATTGACAATCTATGCTCATGGGATTTCACTCGATTGCGCCTACCAGCAACGACAAGTAGTTTGAATATTAAACCAATTTGGTTTAGTCGAATAAACTGTCTTCTATGCGCGCTAATTCATCACGCAATTTGTATACAAATTTTAGCTTTCGAATATTATCAGCAGCAGCGTCTAACAGTGCATCGTCATCACTGCTTAATTGTGATGCGAGTTGTGCTGAATATTGTTTATCAAGTAGCTTAATTTCTTGTTCAAAATCTTCGATAGCCGCTTCAGGATCGTTACTCTGCGGAAGATCTTCTAGCGCTTCTCGCAGTTCCATTTGCTGCATTAAAAACATCGGATCTTGTAAAGTCTGTTGCTCAGCGCGAATGTCTTTGCCTTTTTCGCTCAACATATACTCAGCACGTTTCACTGGGTGTTTTAACACCGCTAATGCATCGTTGATCTCTGCTGCTTTTTGTACAGCCAGCAGTTTTTCGCGTTCACTTTTTCCAGCATATCGGTCTGGATGAACAATGCGTTGTAATTCTAAATAGCGGGTATTAATGGCATTTAGATCAACATCATATGAAACGGGAATATCAAACAATTCAAAGTAATGCATTAGGTTAACTCATTCAAAAGCGCTAAAATTATTATGCTAAATGATATTATACAACAAAGCCCTACCAAGGCAGGGCTTTGTTAACAACAGCAAGGTCAGTTACACTGTAAAACTTTCGCCGCAACCACATTCGTCTTTTTGATTCGGGTTAGTAAATTTAAACCCTTCGTTTAGACCTTCTTTCGTGTAATCAAGCTCTGTACCGTCAAGGTAAACCATGCTTTTCGCATCAATGATGACTTTAACACCATTATGCTCATACACTTCATCACCTTCGTCTAACTCGTCTACGAATTCTAATACGTAAGCTAAGCCTGAACAGCCAGTCGTTTTAATACCTAAACGAAGACCGATGCCTTTGCCACGATTAGCTAAGAATGTCTGAACGCGATTAGCTGCCGCGTCAGTTAATGTTACTGCCATGCCGCTCTCTCTTATTTAGCTTGTTTGCTTTTGTAATCTGCAATTGCAGCTTGAATCGCATCTTCAGCTAGAATTGAGCAGTGAATTTTTACCGGTGGTAATTCTAGCTCAGCAGAAATGTCTGTGTTTTTAATTTCAGAAGCTTCGTCTAGTGTTTTGCCTTTCACCCACTCTGTAACCAGTGAAGATGATGCAATCGCACTACCACAACCATAAGTTTTGAACTTAGCATCTTCAATAACGCCTTCTTCAGACACTTTGATCTGAAGCTTCATCACGTCACCACATGCAGGTGCACCCACCATGCCAGTTGCAACGCTTGGATCGTTTTTATCTAGAGCACCTACGTTTCTTGGGTTCTCTACGTGATCAATTACTTTATCACTGTACGCCATAATTCTTTCCTCGCTACCCGCTGTAAACTTGCTACACGTTAAATTAGTGGTGAGTCCACTCAACGCTATCTAAATCAATACCTTCTTGGTGCATCTCCCAAAGAGGAGACATTTCACGAAGACGGCCAATTGAGTTTTTAAGTAACTCAACCGTGTAATCAATCTCCTCTTCAGTCGTGAATCGACCGATGCTGAAACGAATTGAGCTATGTGCTAGCTCGTCATTACGACCTAGCGCACGTAATACATACGATGGCTCAAGACTTGCTGAAGTACATGCAGAACCAGAAGATACCGCGATGTCTTTTACAGCCATTAGTAATGACTCACCTTCAACAAAGTTGAAGCTGATATTTGAAATGCCTGGTACTGATTGCTCAATCGCACCATTGAAATACACTTCATCCATGCTCATCAAGCCATCAATTAAACGCTTGCGAAGCGTGCTGATGTGCGCATGGTCTTTTTCGAAATCTTGCTTAGCAACACGAAAAGCTGTACCCATACCAACGATTTGGTGAGTCGCTAACGTACCAGAGCGCATACCACGTTCATGGCCACCACCGTGCATTTGTGCTTCTAGACGAGCGCGTGGCTTACGACGAACATAAAGCGCACCAATGCCTTTCGGACCGTAGATTTTGTGCGCAGAGAAAGACATGAAATCAACTTTTAATTCTTGTAAGTCGATTTTTACTTTACCTGCACTTTGTGCTGCGTCTACGTGGAACATGATCTTGCGCTCACGACACATCTCGCCGATGGTCGTAATATCTTGAATAACACCTAGCTCATTGTTCACGTGCATCACGCTCACAAGTACTGTGTCATCACGCATTGCTGTTTCTAACTTTTTAAGGTCAAGTAAACCGTTTTCTTCAACTTCTAAGTAAGTTGCTTCAAAACCTTGACGCTCTAGCTCACGGAATGTATCTAAAACGGCTTTGTGTTCAGTTTTAACCGTGATGATGTGCTTGCCTTTCTTCTTGTTGAAGTTAGCTGCGCCTTTGATTGCTAGGTTATTTGATTCTGTCGCGCCTGAAGTGAAAACAATTTCACGCGGATCTGCATTAATTAAATCAGCGATATCGTTACGCGCTTGGTCCACTAGCTCTTCGGCCTGCCAACCAAAACGGTGTGAACGTGATGCTGGGTTACCAAAATTGCCATCCATAGTCAGACATTGCATCATTTCATCTGCAACGCGCTGATCAACCGGAGTGGTTGCTGCATAATCTAGGTATATCGGTAATTTCATTGGTTTCTCCGCTTGACGCCAACTTAAAGTTGACAGCTCACTTGAATGTTATCTAGTTGCTTTATGGCAGTTTTAACAGCGCTATCTTGACGAGAAGCAACTGACTGCACATCAGATTTGGCGACTAACTCAGCTAGGGAAATATTATTTAAAAACTCAGCAATACGCTCACTTAGATCAGACCATAGTGTGTGAGTTAAACAACGCATGCCGTTCTGACAACCGCCGCCTTCACCGTGACAACGGGTTGCATCAACTGACTCGTCGACTGCATTAATCACATCACCTACAGAGATAGTTTGCGAATCTCGGCCAAGTAAATAGCCGCCGCCCGGTCCACGCACAGAGCTCACTAAGCCATGTTTACGTAAACGAGCAAATAATTGTTCTAGGTAAGATAATGATATTTCTTGTCTTTCAGAAATATCAGCTAAAGGGACTGGGCCAACATCGGCGTGCAAAGCAACATCGAGCATCGCTGTGACTGCGTATCTGCCTTTAGATGTTAGTTTCATTATTGCCCCCTCAGCGTTTTATCAGGTGGTGAATTTTAATTACCTGACTAGGATAGTCAAGTATTACTCACTACACTTACCACTAAAGTAACAAGTGCAATACCTGAGTAATTTACTCAAGTACTGCTCATTGTAATTACCCGACTAACTTAGTCAAGTATTAAACAAAAAATAATCAGGGGTTATTTATTGCCTGTAGACTTGTTAATTGAAGTCAAAATACCACGTAAAATATTCAGTTCTTGATCTTCAGGGCGGGCGCGATTGAATAAACGCTTTAGCTTGGTCATTACCATGCCTGGATGCTGCTTGATGATGAAACCGGTTTCTTTCAATGTGCTTTCTAAGTGCTCGTAGAAAAGCTCCATTTGCTGAGAGCTTGGGAAAACAGTGTCGTCTTCTTCTACTGGCTTGTCTTGCTTATCTAAAAACGCCATACGCGTTTCGTAGGTAAGGGTTTGGACAGCCATCGCAAGATTTAATGAACTATATTCAGGATTTGCAGGAATACATACGTGGTAGTTACAAAGCTGTAGCTCTTCATTAGTCAAGCCACTGTTTTCACGACCGAAAACTAAAGCTACAGGACCGCTTTCAGATCCATCAACCAATTTTTGAGCACACTCTCTAGGCTCTACCATCGGCCAAGACAAGGTACGTGAACGGGCACTTGTACCAATGGTTAGTGAACAGTCAGCAATGGCTTCTTCTAACTTGCTCACCGTCACGCTATTACCTAGTACGTCAGTTGCGCCAGCTGCAAGGGCACTGGCATGGCTATCCACCTCACATGCCGGGTCAACTAAATATAGTTTTGATAACCCCATGGTTTTCATTGCACGTGCAACTGAACCAATATTGCCAGAATGAGAGGTGTTAACTAACACAATACGAATATCTTCTAATGCCATTTCACTAAGCCTTTACGACGAAAATTGATAATTGGCTAAGTTTACCACAGCCTTTTTCTGCCACTCAAAAATCTTCGTTTATATTTTTTAATAGCAATTTCAATGCGGTCAAAAAAACAACAATTTTATTTTGTTTTTTGGGTTTACTTTAAGGCAAAAATCGCTAGAATACGCCGTCCTGTGCTTACTGCATTGTCAGTGGGCAACGAATTTATACTGTTCTTTTACAACCCAAAGGTAATGCTATGCATCCAATGTTAAACATTGCGGTACGCGCTGCGCGTAATGCAGCTAAAGTGATCTTACGTGCAAGTGAAGATTTATCACGTGTTGAAGCCCAACAAAAAGGCAGCAACGATATTGTTACTAACGTAGATAAAGAAGCGGAAGCTATCATCCGTGAAACGATTTTAAAAGCGTATCCTGAGCACTCAATCGTGGGTGAAGAACTAGGTGTTACCGAGGGTAAAGATGCTGACTACCAGTGGATCATCGATCCATTAGATGGCACAACAAACTTCATCAAAGGCATTCCTCATTATGCCATCTCAATCGCACTTAAAGTAAAAGGTCGTTTAGACCAAGCAGTTATTTACGACCCTGTACGTAGTGAGCTATTCACAGCTTCTCGTGGTCAAGGCGCACAGCTAAACAGCACGCGTCTTCGTGTTGCTAAAAACAACGAAATCGCAGGTACTGTGCTAGCGACTGGTTTCCCATTTAAGCAAAAGCACCACATTGATGCATATACTGACGCATTCAAAGCGTTATTTGTTCACACTGCTGATATTCGTCGTGCAGGCTCTGCAGCACTAGATATGGCTTATGTTGCAGCTGGTCGTATTGATGGTTTCTTCGAAATCGGTCTTAAGCCTTGGGATACTGCAGCTGGTGAGTTATTAGTTAAAGAAGCTGGCGGTATGATCACAGATTTTGCTGGCGGTACTAACTACACGAAGAGCGGTAACATCGTGTGTGGTTCACCTAAGCTTTGCCAACAGATCGTAAAAGAAATTCGCCCGACATTAACCGAGTCATTACTTAAGTAATTACGACTGTATTGGGTTTAAAAAAGGAGCCTTCGGCTCCTTTTTTGTTTTACCGAATGTTACTTATTCAGCATTAAAATACGGGTTCTTCAACCTGATGGCCTTATCAGGCTGATACATAGATAACCGCGCTAAATCTTTTTCAAAATAACGCGAAAATAACGCATCAAATTCACCGCTATTTTTTAATTTATTCAATCCACGCTTTAGGTCATCTGCTAATTGTGGCTTTGCTTTATTTACGAAGAAATAAAATGCTGTTAGATATTCCAAATATACATTCGGCAATAACACAAATTTATCCGGGTTTTCTTCAAGTTCAGAATTCACTTCAATGAAAGAGCGAGGGAAGTAGTCGACTCTACCTGCAGCTAATAATTTAAACATAGCTTGATAATTAGAGAGTGGCTTTATCGGCAAGTTGTTATACGCCAATATTTTAGTATCTGGCCAATCATGCCCTTGTACTGCAGTAAATGCTTTTAATTGCTCAATACTGTTAAGTTCTGAGAACTGCGTAAGGCGCTCTTTCTTAACCATAATCGCCCGCTTGCCTATGTAACCTTTAAATAAAGGCACAGGAATGGCTATTGCGATTTGCTCACGGTCTGGGCTGGTCATACTCCAATGTAGGTCAACTTTACCTGACGACAGCGCCATCAGAGTACGCTGTTGATGAGGATGAACAGTGACATGCTCGTAGTCATAAGTGGCGTCTGCAGCTTTTAACGCTTTATCGAGCAACTCATAAAGGTAATGATCTCGCTCATAAAGCTTTCTTGGTTCTTTTGCGACTTTTATGGTTTCAGTTTCTTTTGCCTGAAGCTGAAAAGCAGCACAAACACTTATAATAATGAAAAAATTGATGAGTCTCTGCATATAGTGGGCTCCCACTCATTTTATTCTAAGCTACCCAAAATAGAGCCATGACTCAAGTATTTCTGATTAAGAAACAATCGCCACTGTTGGTCGACGCTTATTTGCCACAAATAAATAGCTGTTGCGATAACGTTTGGCTTCCTTCTTGGCATCCGTTGCTAGCGCCGCGACCTGATGACTGTTATGACAGCTATCAACATGCGGTGACACTAGGCCAATTGATAATGTGAGCAAAGGCACAAATTGCTGCTGCCCTTCTCGGTTTGTAGCCCAATAACCCCCAGCTTTGACATGCTCAGCGGTAAAATAGCTTTTAGATTTCAACTCAAACTCATTAATAATGTCTCGGCAAAGTGGTTCGGCATCATCACCATCAAACACCACCATGAAATCATCACCACCAATGTGTCCAACAAATCCAGAAAAGCCTGCGCAACACTGACTTATCACATCAGCTAGGAGCTTTATCACCCCATCACCACTGGCATAACCATACAAGTCATTAAACTGCTTAAAATGATTTAAGTCGATATACGCCAACGTAAAGTCTTGTTTATTTAACAGTCGCTGTTCTATAGCTTCGTTAATTGCGACATTACCAGGCAACATAGTGAGTGGGTTTGCATGCTGTGCATTGCGAATTTTTTCTTCGGTAATGTGTTTTAAAATCGCTCTAAGAGGTACCAAACCTAAATACTTTCCGTATTGCGTCACTACAATGTGGCGACGAATATCAAAGTCTTGCTCAGTAATTAACTGACTTACTTCATCTAGCTGAGTTTGCTCATCTACAATTAAGGGCTGTTTGTGCATGAGAGAAGCCAAAGGCTTTTTAGCATATAAAGCATGACCATAAGGCGCTGCAAAGACTTCTGTTAATTGATCACGGTGAAGCAAGCCCATAGGCATTTGCTGCTCATCAACGACAGCAAGACTCATCAACTGCTTATCTTTTTCAAAAACACGATGTACATCTTGGCACAATACACCATTTAGTACCGCTGGGGTAACATGCGTTAACTCCCCAATTGTTTTAACTAAACCTCGATGCATCACATTTCCTTGTGCTTGGCTCGACTCTTTTAGAGTATTTGGATAGGCATTCAATGGAGCATTTGCGGGTCGTGCAATTAAAAAACCTTGCGCATTACTAATCCCTAGTTGTGTGATCAATGCCAATTCTTCAGCGCGTTCAATTCCCTCTGCAATAACAGCTGTACGCGTTGCTTTGGCAAGCTCGATAATAGACTTTAAAAACTCTCGCTTAACCAAGCTTTGATCGCAATGATCAATAAAGTAGCGATCTATCTTTACAAAATCAGGCTGTAACTCTGACCACTGTTTTAACCCTGAGTAACCGGCACCTAAATCATCAATAGCAATGTTAAAACCTAATTTACGGTAATGGCCGATGGTTTTTAACAACAAAAAGCCGTCATCGACTTTATCTTGCTCAGTCACTTCAATGACAACTTGGTTGGCTTGTAAACCATATTGCTGGATAAGCTGCAGGGTTTCACCTCTTGGGTGATTAGGGTCTAACAATGTATTCGGGCTGACATTTAGAAATAATTTGCCCGACAAGTTTAATTCGGCAAAGCGCTCTATCGCTTTTTCACGGCATAATAGCTCTAATTCAGAGAGTTTATTAAAACGCTGTGCTGCAGCGAACAAGGTGTTTGGTGATTCTAGCTCAGATCCTTTAGGACCTCGGCTAAGTGCCTCAAAGCCTAAAATAGTTTGTCGCGCAACATCACAAATTGGCTGAAATAAGGGCTCAACCAAGCGTTCGTCTAAAATTGTTTGTAAACTCTGCGCGTCAATTTTAGACGCCTCTATGCGACCATTCTCCACTGCAGATCACCAAAACAGAAACAGTATCTGACTAGTTTACAACCGCTGTATGACAATTTTATTGCGCTCGAAATCTGTTCTAGCCAATTAAACTTACAGGGTTTAAAATATGCTTTTAGAAACCAAATCACGTTTCAAGCCACAGATTTAATTATGACATCACAAACTCGCGGTAATTTATTTATTCTTTCAGCGCCTTCTGGTGCTGGCAAATCAAGCCTGATAAAAGCACTGTTAGAAAAACATGCTGATATTAAAGTGTCAGTTTCTCACACTACTCGCGGCCCTCGCCCAGGTGAAAACAATGGTGAGCACTACCACTTTATTAGTGTAGATGAATTCAAAGCCTTGATCGATCAGGGCGACTTTTTTGAATGGGCGCAAGTTTTCGAAAACTACTATGGCACTTCAAAAGCAGCGATAGAGTCACAACTTGAGCAAGGCATTGATGTGTTTTTAGATATTGATTGGCAAGGTGCACGTCAAGTTCGTGAATTAATGCCAACAGTAAAAACGGTCTTTATTTTACCACCGTCGCAAGCCGAGCTTGAAAATCGCTTAAATAACCGCGGACAAGATTCTCAAGAAGTAATTGCTGGCCGCATGGCGGAAGCAAAATCAGAAAGCTCGCACTATGATGAGTTCGATTATGTATTGGTAAATGATGATTTTGAAACAGCTCTAATGCAACTTGAGCATATTGTCATGGCTGCTCGCCTTGAACTGGATGCACAAAAACACCGTCATCAAAGTTTAATTGCTGAGTTATTGGCTTAATCTCTCTCATTTAAACAAGATAAATTTTTAACCACCTATTGGAGAATTGGTTTGCATCAAGTAAACTTACTAATTCGACATGAATAACTTTGGAGTGCTTCGATGGCTCGCGTAACTGTAGAAGATGCAGTAGATAAAATTGGTAACCGTTTTGACTTAATCCTAGTAGCGGCGCGTCGCGCTCGTCAGATCTCTGTAGGTGGTAAAGACCCTATGGTCGATGCTGAAAACGATAAGCCAACTGTAATCGCTCTACGTGAGATCGAACAAGGACTTGTGAACAACTCGTCTCTTGATATGATCGATCGTGAAGAGCAACAAAACCAAGAAGCTGCAGAGCTTGCTGCGGTTGCTGCAATTGTTGGCGGTAACAGCTAAAACCCCCTGCACTTCATACTCAAAGCCAGCTTTAATGCTGGCTTTGTTGTTTCTAGGGCTCTACAACAAAATTTTAGCCTGAGCTTTGGTTAAGAGATTTACTAGCATATTGGTCTTACATAAATAAATATCATTTAATCTGTAGACGGAGACTTTTAAGGATAACACCGCTCACGCGTCCTGCTATCGCCAAGGTACCTACATCCATGTAGGCAAGGCAAATTAGCGCGTCAATAGCAGGCCTATTGCAAGTGAATTCAACGCTGTTAGCGTTGAAAGTAGCCTCTGGAGATAGATTTATTACCCAGAGTTCAGGTTAATTACTCTCCGTAGACATAAAAGTCACAGCTAGCCATTGGTTTCTCTGATAATTCATCGTATATTCATAGCATCATATTACTTCACTGGAACATTGGAGTGTGAATGTATCTTTTTGAAGGCCTGAAGCAAAAGATCTCAGAATACCTTTCCCCCGCTGACGTAGAACTGGTTCAAAAAGCCTACGTGGTGGCGCGTGAAGCCCATGAGGGGCAAACTCGCTCTAGTGGCGAGCCGTATATCACTCACCCAGTTGAAGTGACTCAAATTCTCGCCAGCATGCGTTTAGACCATGAAACCCTCATGGCGGCACTCATGCATGATGTGATTGAAGATACCGACTTCAGCAAGCAAGATCTTGCTGAGATTTTTGGTAATACAGTCGCGGAGCTTGTTGAGGGTGTAAGTAAGTTAGATAAACTCAGCTTTAAAGATAAAAAAGAATTCCAAGCTGAAAACTATCGCAAAATGATCATGGCGATGACGCAAGATATCCGCGTTATTTTGATTAAGCTTGCCGACAGAACCCACAACATGCGTACACTTGGCGCACTTCGCCCTGATAAGCGTCGTCGTATTGCCCGTGAAACGCTAGAAATCTTTGCGCCTATTGCAAATCGTCTTGGTATTCATGACATTAAAAATGAATTAGAAGACCTAGGTTTTCAAGCGCTTTACCCAATGCGTCATCGCGCTCTAAAATCAGAAGTCGCAAAAGCTCGCGGTAACCGTAAAGAAGTGATCAGCAATATTCAAAACGAAATCAAGTCTCGTCTTGAAGAAGCTGGTATTGAAGCGAATGTCAGCGGCCGTGAAAAGCACCTATACAGCATTTACAAAAAAATGCTCAACAAAGAATTGATGTTCAACGAAGTCATGGACATTTATGCTTTCCGTATTGCTGTTGACAACCTAGATACTTGTTATCGTGTACTCGGTGTGGCTCATAACTTATATAAGCCAATCGAAACACGTTTCAAAGATTATATTGCCGTACCAAAAACCAACGGTTATCAGTCACTACATACTTCACTTGTTGGCCCACATGGTATTCCAGTCGAGATCCAAATTCGTACCCACGATATGGATCAAATGGCTGACAAAGGGGTTGCCGCACATTGGATGTATAAGAAAGCTGGCGATAGTGCGGGTCACACTGCACAGCAGCGTGCTCGTCAGTGGATGCAGAGCTTACTTGAATTACAACAAAGTGCTGGCTCATCGTTTGAGTTCGTTGAAAACGTTAAGACTGAGCTATTCCCAGAAGAAATCTATGTCTTTACACCAGATGGCCGTATTGTGGAGCTCCCTATGGGTGCCACTGCCGTCGACTTCGCTTATGCGGTACACACTGATGTCGGTAACACTTGTGTAGGTGCGCGAGTAAACCGTAAACCTTATCCGCTCAGTAAAGCACTCGATACCGGTCAAACCGTAGAAGTGATTACAAGCTCTGGTGCTCACCCTAACGCCACTTGGTTAAACTTCATTGTGACAGGTAAAGCGCGCTTAGGTGTTCGCAACTATCTGAAGAGCCAACGCGAAGAAGAAGCGCTCGAACTAGGCCGCCGTTTACTCGATTCTGCCCTTGGCGAATATCAATTAAGTGATGTTTCACAAGAGCAAATTGACCGTGTATTAGCAGAGCACAAGCTTTCGACCATGCTTGAACTTCTGGTTGAGATTGGTTGTGGCAATATCATGAGTGTACTGATTGCTAAGCGCTTATTGCAAAATGATGACCTTGACGAAGATGATGGCAGTATTGAACATTTAGCTAAAAAAGCAAAAGCTGCGATCATTGGTACTGAAGGCATGCTCGTTAACTACATGAAATGCTGTCGTCCAGTACCAGGTGATGCCATCACTGCTTATGTGAGCCAAGGTAAGGGCTTAAACGTTCACCGCCAAGAGTGTAAAAACATTAAAGGCTGGGAAAGCGAACGTTCAAAATATTTCGTCGTAAAATGGGACGACAACCCAGAAAAAGAATATATTGCAGGTCTAAGAGTTGAAATCATCAACCACCAAGGTACGCTTGCAAAATTAACCAGCGTAGTGGCAAGTACCAACGCAAATATCGTCGAAATTGCCACTGACGAAAAAGAAAGTAACTTATATATTATTGATTTAGGTATCACGGTTAAAGACCGTGTTCACGTCGCGGATGTGATGCGTAAGATCAGGGTGATGCCTGACGTTCAACGTGTATACCGTAAAAAGTAGGATTATTATGAACAAAGCAATTATTTCAACAGACAATGCACCTGCAGCGATCGGCACATATAGCCAAGCGGTTAAAGTAGGTACTGCTGTATACCTGTCTGGCCAGATCCCATTAGTGCCAGACACTATGGAAGTTATCTCTGAAGACTTTGCAGAACAAACTCAACAGGTGTTTAAAAACCTAACTGCAGTGTGTGAAGCAGCAGGCGGTCGCTTACAAGATATGGTTAAGGTAAATATCTTCCTGACTGATCTAAGCAACTTCGCAACAGTAAATGAGATCATGAGCCAACACTTCTCAACGCCATACCCTGCACGTGCAGCTATCGGTGTAAGAGAATTACCTAAAGGTGTGCAAATCGAGATTGACGGCATCATGGAATTGCCTTCAACTAACTAATCTCACATTAAGCATTTCTTTTTTGTGCTTCGTAATACTTGCGAAGCACATTTTTCACACTACTCAACTGCTCTGCTCAGCACTTCTTTCTTTGACTTTTCGGTATAAAGCCATCAGACTAGCCGTCTAAATAGCTAGGTGCTTAAATCATAGTATCGATTTGAGATAATCGGGAAGTTAGTGACGTACCCTAAAACTTAAAACAACCTTCATAATTGAGTCTTCTATTTTGAGCGTTGTTATTAGGTTAAGTAATCTAACGCTGCCCCCGCAACGGTAATTGCAATCACTGCATAAGCCCGGAGACCGGCCTAACTATCAACCATAGATTATATTGCGGTGGGCGATATAAGGTATTAGCCATCGTAATTTCGCTTTGGTGACGTATCTTATCGTCCTCATTTTGAGGTGCGTATGCAGTTGCTAATTTCTCGTTTTATTATTGTTTGTTGCTTTTTGCCTAGCGCTCAGTTTACCTATGCACAAAATACGCAAAATGAGATGGAAGTCATCGAAATAGAGCAACAACGCACCACTACAGCAAACTATCAATTGATCCAACGCAGCGAATTTCTTGCCAGCGCACAAAGCCTATCTGACGTTTTAAGCACTATCAATGGGGTGCAAATTACGCAAATTAGTGGCGTTGGCAATCCAGTCAATATCTCTATTCGAGGCTCAAGCAGTAAACAAGTACAGCTGTATATCGATGGTCAATTAATAAACGACAATCAATTTGGCGGCTTCGATTTAAATCAGATCCCAGTAGAGCAAATTCAAAGCATTGAAGTCAGTAAAAGTCAGGCGATTGGCACGGGTAAGACGCCAATTGGCGGTGTGATCCGAGTAAACACGTACAATCCATCCGCTTCACAAACTCGTTTGAGCTTGGCTGTGGGATCTTTTGGTTTTAAAGAAGCTAATTTGAGTCACAACATCAAGCTAGACACTCACGCTCTTTCACTCGGCGGTCAGTTTTTAAAAGTCAAAAATGACTATGACTACATAGTACCGCAAACATTCGATAACTCTGCCATCAGTGCTAAGCAACCTTTACGTAATAACGATTATGATAAAACGGCTTTGTACATAAATGATCAAATCTCATTAGATGCGCATAACATTCGCCTCAATGCACAGTATACAAAGCAAAATAAAGCCATCGCTAATTATCAAAATAATTCACCAGAAAACCTTTCAAATCTCGAAACTAAAAACTGGCGGGCTGGGTACATTCATGTGTGGAAAAGTGGCTCAAAGCGTTTATCTGAAGTCGAATTTGAAAGCTACATAGATAGTAAAAAGGAGCATTATATTGACGCACAAAGTAGCGTAATACAGCGAGATTATTTTTACGATACTGATAAATATTTTGTCAGCTTAAAACCAACTTTTGTGTTCGACAATATTACGCTTTTACCATATAGCAACCTTGCAAAACAGCAATTCATTTCAGAGCAACTTTTAAATGATCAAATCAATATATGCAATGGTTTCAGTGGCTGTGATGTAAAAGCACAACAAACAGACATACACTTCGGAACAAGAGTTGAATGGCAAAGTGAAGGTTTACCTTTGCAAAGCTACTTACTCGCTAACAAACAAACGTCTCGCTCGAGCAATCAAAAACGAAATGTGAGTGCTGAGCAAATCGATCAACTCAAGCAAGATGACAGTTATTCCAGCTATGAACTTGGCGCAACCACGTATTTTAATGCCATTAAAATTGAGTTAGCCTTTTCTAAGGGCATTCGCACTCCCACGTTGTTCGAGTTATATGGTGATAGAGGCGCGTTTAAAGGCAATGCAAATCTAGCACCTGAGCACTCCAACACCTTTATGTTGGCCTCTAGCTACAATAAAAGTGCACTCAATATCACCAGCAGTTTGTACAGAACAAAGCAAGAAAATGCCATTGTTGCGATATTTAACTCAACCGGCACTGGCAGTTATACCAATGTCAGTGATGCCACTTTAAATGGTTTTGAACTACAAATAGATTACCGATTTAGTTCAGTATGGAGCACGCAGCTACAAGCCAACGTAATCGATAGCCAAACCCACTCCGAGTTTGTTGCATTTGACGATAAAAAACTACCAGGTATATATCATCAGCAATATAGCGTCAGTTTGGATTATCAACTGAACGAAGCTTGGCGACTATCACTCGATACCCATATCGATAAAGAGTTGTATTTCAACAGAACGAATCGCTTCAATAATACGCAAGCCAAAGGCAATGGCACACCAAGTGATAGAGAAATCAGCGATTTCAGTGTTACTTGGCAAAACAGCCAACATACGTTGTCACTTCAAGTGAATAATATTTTCAATAACGACTATCAAGACTTAGCAAACCGCCCCGCTCAAGGACGCAGCTTTCAAGTCAAATACTCAATTAAAGGTCTATAACTATGCAATTTAATAGCTCAAGAGCTCCTTTCTCACTAAGCCTTATTTGTTCGGCGCTGCTGCTGTCAGCCTGTGGCAGTTCAGACAAAAATAGTGCTCCAACACTGAGCGGTGAATTGAACCCATCTGTACTTGAAAACACCACACTGGTTGCAAATTATACTGCGAATGACCCTGACGGCGACGCTATTACCTTAACAATTAGCGGTGGCGACAGTGACTTATTTACTATCACGCAACAGGGCGAACTAAGCTTCAAAACTGCACAAGACTTCGAAACAGCTGGAAAAACCACGTTTTCAGTTACTCTGACAGCGACAGAAAATGAAGCTGACAAACTAAGTACCTCTTTAAACATCACAGTTTCACTGGGCGATGTTAAAGACACCCCGGATTTTGCCGCAGTACAAACAATTGCACCTGATTACACCAGTTCTGAAGTCGTATTTGTTGATGCTCTCAATCAACAAGTAGAAACTGGTTATTATGTCAAAGCCAAGTCAGATTACACGGTTGCCAGCTATAATTCAGATCTTTTCCACATCGGCCGCTTCTTTATCGATACCATTGATAAATACAATGTAGCTGAAAAAGACGCTGCGGTATGGTCTTACTCGACGCAAGATGATCAAGACTCAACCAGCCGCAACCCTTACACTCTAGTTTCATTAAGTGACACTAAAGCCTATTTACTCCGCTATGGCTCAGGCAAAGTATGGATCGTTAACCCGCAAGCAACTCAGCAAAAAGACTTTAAAATTGGTGAGTTAGATATTTCGGCTTACAGCAATGACAATAAAAATGGCACGCCATCTCCATCAGCTGCGGTTATCTTAGACGATAAGCTTTATATCGCTATGCAAAGGCAAAACGATAACTTCTCTGCAGGTACTGCATATGTAGCCGTATTTGATACTGCAACAGATGAAGAAATTGAAACAAATGCAAACAGCGAAGACAGCTTTAAAGGTATTCCTCTTGCTGGTGTAAACCCGCTAGAAAACAGTATTATTGCAGCAAATGACAAGATTTATGTAACAACACGCAGCGGCTACTCAGCACCAAGCTTAGAGCTTAGCCGTATTGAAGAAATCTCTCCTGCTGATTATTCAGTGAAATCAGTATTAACAGCGAAAGATATTGAAAATAATACTAGCGGTTACATCAGTGGCACAGCCATTGTGTCTGCAGAAAAGGGGTACTTCTATAGCTCAGAAGCCTTCTTCACGCCGTCTTACCATGTGAAATCTACCCTGCATGAGTTTAACCCAACTTCAGGTGAAATCGTCGCTTCAGGTATTGCTAATACGGGTGAAACCGCCATCAGTAACATCAAGCTAGATTCAGCTAACTTCTTATGGATGAGCATTGGCGACCCGACAGCGCCTGGTGTTGATATTCTAAATACCAACACAAATGAAAAGTATAAAGATAGACTAACAACTGAATTAAACCCTAGCTCTATTGCGTTTCTGGCAGAGCAATAGTCAACTTATTTTTTGAGGGGGCCTAAGTCCCCTTAATTCACTTTAAAAAACACATCTCCTTATATAAAACCTCCTATTTAGAACAGTAAAAATTTTTACTTTCATACCCTTATTATTACAACATGCAAAAAACTAATGACGCTAACTGTTGATTATGTAAACTATTTCTGTAATTGTAGTTTGTATCTAAGAAGAGTACAGGGAAAACAATAATTGAAAAAAACAGTCCTCTTAATGACAGCGCTGTCTAGCAGTGCATTTGCCAACCAAACCGATTATGAGTTAATGCAACAATGGCTAGACTTAGAAAGCCAAAAAGGCAAACTAGAATTGAGCTGGCAAACAAATCAGCAATCATTACAAAATCAAATAAAGTTGCTAAAAGAAGAAAAAGCAGCGTTGCGTGCATTAATCAATAAAGCCAAAGACGCGCGAAGCGAAGTGGACGAAAAGCGATTTGAGCTCACTCAGCAACAGCAACAGCTTGAAGAAAATCAGCGATTGGTTAAAGCCGAGCTAAAAAACCTAATGCAATTTATTAATAGAGTCTCCCCTCTATTACCCCCTCCTATTCAAGCTCAATGGGAAGATGCTTTAACGACCATTAATAGCACACCTTACTCGAACAGCGAGCAACTAGAAAAACTGTTAAGTATGTTTAAATCAGCGAATGAATTTAATCAAAGAGTTGCGCTGAATAATACCAATATGACTATTCCTACAGCTGGCGGTGAAACACAAATGCTCGTAAGTCAGATCTATTTGGGTTTATCACAGGCTTGGTACGTTAGCCAAGATGGGAAACACTTTGGTATAGGTCGGGTAGAGCAACATGGCTGGCAGTGGCACCACACGGAGCAAGCTCAGCAATTATTAGGCCTCTCTTCGCAAGAAGACCTTTTGCAATCTCTTATACAAATCAAATCTATGCTCAACAAACCCACAACTGCAGCCTTTGTGAATGCCCCTCTTGCAATAGCCCCCATTGAAAAGGACTTATTATGATCACTCGGCTCACAATATTACTTCTCTTGTTGATCACTGGCTTTTCTTCTAAAGCCGCCCCTAATCCTATCAGTAAAGAGCTCATTAACAGGATCACTGAATCTAAAAAGTCACTGCAAGCACTTGAGTCTAAGATTAACGAAGAAACCTTAAAGTATCAGGTCCAGCTAGATAAAGAACTTGCTGCGGTCAAAGCATTACGAGAACAAGCTACAACTATTCAACGAACTGCCGATGAGCAGTTGATGAGCATTGAGCAGCTCTCAGACCGGATCAATAAGTGGCGAGAACAAGATAATTACCAAAAACTGTTATTACAAACTTATTTGGAACAAGAAAACATTACTTTTGAGCATACTGGAACGGGTGATATCGCAATCAAACCTGAGATATTTCAGCAACTAAGAAATGAATTAATTGACGATCTTGCACCAAGCTGGCAACAAACCGATGTGATCAGCACAAACGGTGAGGTCAAATCCTTTAATGTCCTCAATGTTGGCCCTATACAGCTGGCATATAATTCCCAATTGCAGTCTGGTGGGTTGCTTGAAAACCCGGTGAATCAAACTCTCCCCAACCTTGTTAAAGGGATTAGCCAAAATGCTCAAGCAGCGCAATTGCAGCAACTCAATCAAACGGGCATAGGTAGTGTGACTTTTGACCCAACACTCGGTAATGCCACAAAATTACAAAATAACCAGCAAGGAATAGTTTCTCACATTAAAAAAGGCGGTGTATGGGCATTACCTATTTTATTCTTTGGCTTATTAGCACTGATCGCAGCGCTACTTAAAAGCAT
The DNA here is from genome assembly GCF_042848605.1 of Pseudoalteromonas sp. MTN2-4. NCBI lineage: Bacteria > Pseudomonadati > Pseudomonadota > Gammaproteobacteria > Alteromonadales > Pseudoalteromonadaceae > Pseudoalteromonas > Pseudoalteromonas sp. MTN2-4. Next base: position 139,384 of record NZ_BTGK01000010.1, on the reverse strand, counting down.
TCAACTCATGCGCTTACCTCGTATTAGCAAAGATTTTATTGAGCAACTCAACGCCAAAAAAACGTTATTAGAAGTGCAAATCCCATTTGATGGCGCAGAGAAAAAGCTAGTTCAAATCGCGCTCGATACACCAGTCTCAGAGCAAAGAGACGATCAAATCGTGTCTTACTTAATGCAGCATCAACATAAGGTTGAAAACTATTTAGGCGTTGTTACTACAACAGCAGCTATTGCTCCGCTTTTAGGTTTACTTGGTACCGTATCTGGCATGATAAATACCTTTATGATGATGAATACCTTTGGAACTGGAGATGCGGCAACCGTCTCGGGAGGAATATCGGAAGCTTTAGTTACAACAGAGCTGGGACTGATTGTTGCTATTCCATCACTCATTATAAGTGCGCTGTTAAATCGTAAGGCTAAAAGCTATAACGCCAAGCTTGAAGCCAATGCAATTCAGCTTAGTAAATTTGCGATACACTAACATGACAGATATCAGCATATTCCTAAAACTACTCAACAACACCATAGTATGGACATTGATTGGCGTTGCTTTTTTTAGTTACGGTAAGCTTTTATCCTTACTGGCTTTCACAGCCTGTAATGCACAATGGGCTACACGTTGTAATTACTGGTTAAGCGCTCTAAAGACACTGCTTGCGGCCTTACCTTTATTGGGACTATTGGGCACAATCAGTGGATTGCTAAGCACCTTTAATTTCATGTCTGTCAACAACGGACTAGATATGCAAGAGATGATCAGTGGCGGGATTGCCACTGCGATGTTCACAACACAGCTAGGCTTAGTGTTTGTTGTACCTGGCCTTTTGCTACATACCGCTTTAAGAAGCAAAGTTTCTAACTGGCAGGTAAATACGCCATGCGCTCACTAATAAAACAAAAAATCTCCGAATCTAAAAGCCAAGAGATCGACTTAGCACCGCTACTTGATGTGGTCTTTATACTACTTATCTTCTTTATTGTGACCACTGTATTTGTAAAAGAAACAGGGGTAGAAGTTGATAAGCCCAATGCCGTATCGAGTCAGCAACTTCAAAAGTCAGTATTTTTAATTGCGATAACGGACACCGGTCAAGTCATGTATGCAGGAACTAATATTGGCGTTGCCGGTGTAAGAGCGACATTGATGCAAGCAAGCCGTACGCAAACTCGTCCACTGATCATTCAAGCAGACAAAAGCGTTCCTACAGAGTTATTGGTAAAAGTCATTGATCAAGCTAAGCTCGCAGGTTTGAGCAATATTAGCCTAGCAACACAGGCGCAATAATATGGCCACTCTGACTCATAATTCATTAAAGTATGGAACGCTCGCTCTCATTCCCTGGCTGCTAAGTGCAATGATTGTTGCAGGTTTAGTTTTCAGCTTACATTTACTAAAACAGCAACCTAAGGCACCGAAAGCGGACCTCATTACCAGAAAAATCGACGTGGCTTTACCAACTCCTCCACCACCGCCCCCGCCCCCGCCGCCAATAAAAACTACTTCGAGCAGTAGTGAGCCATCTAAAACCGCGCTTAACCTAGCCAGCTTAGGTGACGGACCTAGTATAAATTATGCTGATAAACCGACAATGACACTCCCAAAAGTCGAGTCACTTGAGTTACCCAACTTCACGATTGATGCAAAGATGATTCAAGAACGATTAGCCCTTGATATGCCTTTATTGGCTGTAGAAAAACTCGACCGCGTGCCACAAGTCGTCCGGCAAAAATACTTTCCGCCCCCCAAGTCTGTTAGACAAAAGGGGGTAAAACGAATCAAGACACAGGTCGAATTGATCATTGATCAATCAGGCAAGCCCTATATCAAACGTATTGTTGATCCAGTTTACCCCGAAATGGAAGAAGTGATCCGCGCTTGGGTTAGCCATGCAATCTTCAGCAAGCCAAAGAAAGATGGCAGAGCTGTACAAGCAATTTACTTTTACTCTATTAACTTCAATTACGGCAGATAATCAATGAAGAAACTAAAACAAATAATTATTGCTGCGCTACTGTCTCAAAGCTTGTGTAGCACTGTCGCATTTGCGAGCTCATCATATGATCAATTTAAGATAGAAGTTGCACCTCCAACATTTGTACTGCCTCAATTTACGGGACCTTACACTGAAAAAGAGGCAAACATAGCACCTGAAGAGTTAGAGACAGCCGAGCGCTTGAAGGCACTGTTAGAACAAGGAAAAAAACAACAAGTGCTGAAGGAGTTAGAAGAGTTTTATGAAATTGAGCTGAGCGTTGCCATGATAATGCTGAAAGCACAGTTATATTTTGCTTTAGAAGAATATGAAAAAGCTGAGCAAGCCTATAAATCATCTCTACAAAGAAGCCCACAGTTAGTGCGCGCTTACAGTGATTTAGGACAGCTTTATCTCATCAAAGACGAGCCAATAAAAGCACGAGAACACTTTGCAAAAGCTGTTTCTTTGGGCGCGCAAGATGCGGTTATATATGGCCAGCTCGGATATTTAAATCTCACGCTTCATGGTCCATACTCAGCAATCAGCGCCTATCAAAAAGCACTTACTATCGAACCTTCACAAGAGCAGTGGCAACAAGGGCTTTTTATTGCCCTTACTAAAGGAGGTATGTTTCAAGCTGCTCAGTCTTTGCTAACTGACCTAATATCCAAATCCCCCAACAACAATAAGCTATGGCTAAATCAGGCTATTCTTAATTTAGAGTTAGACAACAATAGAGCTGCCCTGTCTTCTCTAGAAATGGCAATATTATTAGGAGATACCAGCGAAAATAATCTTAAGATCGCAGCGCAATTACATATGCAATTAGACAGCTTTGACCGCGCAGTTGAACTGATATCAACTCACATCAATAACTATGAACTAGAATTAGATAGTTTGAATGAGTATTTAGCCTGGCTTGGACAAAGAGGGCTATGGCATCAGAGCAAAAAAATCATTGCTTCCCTGGATAATAAAATATCTACTTTTAGCGATGAAAAGCAAAGTATCATTTATTTACATAAGGCGATATTAAATAGAGAGCTATCTCGACCAGAACAAGCCGAACAAGACTTTACACTTTCACTAAAAGTAAATCCCAATCATGCAAAAGCGCTCCTTGAATACGCTGATTTCCTAATTGCACGAAAGAACTTTACACATGCAGAAACCTTATTCCTAAGAGCTGAAGCAATACCTCTGTCAACTAAGCCTGCTTTGCTAGGGCGTGCTCAACTTTATGTTGATTTACAAAACTATCAAGCAGCCCTAAAAATAATGAAAAGAGTAGCAGATCGTTTCCCTGACACCTCAGGCATCGACAAACAAATTAGTCTTTTAGAAAATATTTTATTAACTCAAGAACAACAAAGGGATATTTAAGGGTATGAATAAAAAATTATATATTTTTGCTTTTCTTAACATTTTCATATTATTAGGATGCAACACGACAGCAGAATCAGTGGCATGTGACACCTCTACTAATTGGTTTGAAGTGGGGGAAAAAACAGCCTTGAATGGAAAACATGTCAGAACTTTCGAAAAGTTCAAAAATCAATGTGGAGACACTTTACCTAGTACAGCCAAAAATAACTACTTAGATGGATACACTAAAGGCATTGCTAATTACTGTACTTATAAGAGTGGTTTTGATTTAGCAATGAACGGCTTAGAAAACCCTAAAGTTTGCCCTTTTGAGATAAGACAAGAATTTGAAAAAGGTTACCAAACAGCAAAAGTTGCTAGAAATGAAAAACTAAAACGAGCTGAGCATGCCGAAAGAGAAAGAGCTAGAAGATTAACTCAGCAAGCTAATGCACCTAAAAAACGATAAAACATTCAATACGAGATTTTCAATATGGATAGCTATACTTGTACTAGCTATCCATATTAAGGTTTAATCGCGGAAGTTTTTAAACTGGAAAGGCTGACCAAGTTCACCAGTACGAATTAACTGCATCACTTCTTGTAAATCGTCGCGTTTTTTACCTGTTACGCGCACTTCTTCACCTTGAATAGACGCTTGTACTTTGATTTTTGAGTCTTTGATAAGTTTAACGATTTTCTTCGCCATGTCTTTATCAATACCCTGCTTCAGGGCAACTTTACGTGACACATACTTACCAGAGCGCTCAATATCTTTAAGCTCAAGGCTTGAAACATCTAAGCCACGCTTTGAAGCTTTTGCTGCAATGATATCGAACAACTGCATCACTTGCTGCTCAGCTTCAGCTTTCAGGTTGATCGTTTCGTTTACTAACTCAATTGATGCATCAACACCACGGAAGTCATAACGGGTTTCAAGTTCACGGTTCGCATTATCTACCGCGTTCTTCGCTTCTGTCATTTCAATTTCAGACACAATGTCAAATGATGGCATTATCTATCTCCTAATCATATTATGGCCTGATTATAACAAGCAAAAACCGACTCGGTGAATAAATTTATCTCGCCTGATGACATCTATTTACAGAGCTCTTTCGTATATTCACCCACCATCCATTTTTCGGTGATATACTGGTTCCACTTTGCCTGCATAGAGATATAGGAAGTTTTGTGACTCGGCGTATTTACCAAATTTTATTACTACTCACTTTAAGTATTTGCACTGTTTTATTTGCTAAAGAGATCCAGCATTCAGGCATTCGATTTGAGCACGCTGATAAAATCGCACATTTTGGTATTTTCTTCGTGCTTGCCTTTATTATGCATCACGCCATTCGTATTCCAATCTGGCTTCAGCTTTGTTTATTAACCGCTTACGGAATTGGCATTGAATACATGCAAGATACCCTACCTCATAGGCAAGCTTCTGTTGGTGATTTTGTTGCTGATGTAGCAGGTGCTGCCAGCTACTATTTAAGTTATTTCGCATGGCGAGAATGGCGAGTTCGTAAGCATGGCTAATATTCATGTTTTAGGTGCTGGTGCTGTTGGTTTAAGCTTTGCATTTCATTTAAGCCAACACAATCGAATCACGCTAGTGACTCGAAACAAAAAAAACGACACTTTTTATTATCAAGAAGACGAAACCGTCACTCCAATTACTGCCAACATAGCTGATATCACAAGTTTAACCTCACAAGACCCCATCTCAATTTGCTTTATCTGTGTCAAAGCTTACCAGCTCATAGATGCGTTCAATGTCATTCAGCCCTATTTAACACCAGAAGCCAAGATAATTATCAGTCACAATGGTATTACCGATTTGTCAGAGATCACGTCGCAACTCAGTACGACTCAGAGCCTATACTTTATGAGTACATCACGCGGTGCGCTTAAAGCTTCGAGCAGCACCGTAGTTCAAACGGGCATTGGTGCTACCTATTTAGGTGCTTGTAATACTGAAGCTGAAAATAATATTAATACTTTTTATAGAGCGGTATTTGCTGAAAGTATCTCTCACAGTGCTATCCATCAAGACATTACATTGCTGCGCTGGCAAAAGCTGATGGTTAATATTGCCATTAATCCGCTCACCGCTTTGCATCAAGTTCAAAATGGGCAATTACTAAAACCAAGTTACGCCACACAAGTGATGAACTTATTAAATGAAGCCTGTTTTATTGCCGATAAATTAGGAGTTGATATCGCATTAGCTCGAGCGCTCAACAGTGCGTATACCGTTATGCGACAAACACGCAGTAATAACTCATCAATGGCACAAGATTTAAAATTAGGGCGTAAAACTGAAATTGAGGCAATCTGTGGCTATATCGTTGGTGAGGCGAAAAAACTCGGGCTGGATGCGCCTTATAACCGAACCATGCTTGAACAAATCAATCGTTTAGAACAAACAAGTTGATAGCAAAAAGCCGAGTTATACTCGGCTTTTCTGACAACTAAAAATACTTGCTAAGGACGGTACACTTTTACATTCATGTAGCCGTTTTCGTGCAAAATAAGTGCTTGCAGCTGGCTCATTACGCCACGGGCACAATATAAGTAATATTCTTTATCTTGAGGCAAATCACCAAACTTAGTCGCTAATCTAAAGAATGGAATATGATCCACTTCTATCCCTTCAAGCTCAAGTGGGTTTGCATCCTCTTCTTCTGGCGAACGAATATCAAGTACCACAGCATTTTCAGGAAGCTCACTAACAGTTTCGGCTTCTTTAACTTCTTCTTTCGCTTCTTCTTCAATTTCGCGAATGTCTTTTACTGTCGCATTTTTGATTACCGTATCTAAAACATCAAAGTCGAATTTAGCTTCTTCTTCCAAGATCTTAGACATTTTCGCTTTTACAGTTGGTTTCTGAGAGATAACACCACAGTATTCAGGCATAGATTCAGCCATTTCTACTGTACCAATCTCACGGGCAATCTTAATGATATCTGCTTTGTCATGTTGAATAAGCGGGCGTAAGATCAATGTTTCTGTAACACGGTCGATCACACTTAAATTTGCCAATGTTTGACTTGAAACCTGACCAACACTTTCACCTGTGATTAACGCGTGAGCATTCACTTTTTCAGCTACGGCTGCGCCTGCACGCATCATCATACGCTTAAGGATCACACCCATTTGGCCATTGTCTACATTTTCTAAAATCTCAGCAACTACTGGTTCAAAGTCTACTGTGATGAACTTAACTTTGTGAGTCGAGCTAAATTGTTTCCACAAATAGTGACTCACTTGTTTCACACCGATTTCGTGGGCAGCACCACCAAGGTTAAAGAATAAGAAGTGAGTACGTGCACCTTTACGCATCATTTGATAGGTAGCAACACCCGAGTCAAAACCACCTGAAATAAGAGATAACACATCTTCTTGTGTCGGCAGAGGAAAACCGCCAATGCCATAATGTGTATGAGTAATAATATAAGCTAAGTCTTTTTTGATCTCGATTTTAACTGTTACATCTGGCTTGCTCAGCTTAACTTTTGCGCCTTCAACATTTTGGTTTAGACCGCCACCTACATAGCGTTCTACATCACTTGAAGTAAAGTCATGGTTACCATTACGCTTTACGCGAACACAGAAAGTTTTACCTTCGATGGTGTGGCTCGCAAGCTCTAGCGTACGCTGGTAAATATCGTCAATGGTTTCAAAAGGTGTTTCTTGTACTTCGATAAATTGCACAATACCAGGTACGCGTTTTAGGTTATCTATAAACCATTCACGGGTTGGTGCATCGCTGATATCCGTTTCAACTGCAATGTTATCCCAGTTATTTTTTACGCGAACTTTTTCATCTCGACGAATTAAAATCATCTTGATGTTTTTCTCAAGTAACTTGGTAAAGCGTTTACGAACAGATTTACTCTTGATCGCGATTTCAGGGTGCAATTTTACGATAAATTTAAGCATAGAAACACTCTTAAGGTGGGCGAATGCGCGCCGCGTCAGTCGGGCGCGCGATTATAACAAATTTCTATGCGATGAGGAAATAAACAATATAGTGTGATTAGGCAATGCTAGGTAAAGCCTCGTCAGCCAATTGCTGATATTGCTTTTGCAGGTCACTAATTTTCTTAAAACTCAAATCTGTGCAGTATGGTTTGACTAAAACCAACACTTTAACAATACCATTATAGATATCTTGCTGCTCTAATACCCCTGTCATACGACGCGCTTTAACATATGGTGTCCAGAAGCTCACCGTCATCTTTAACATGTGCGCGAACTCAGATGCATCTTCATCTGTAATTTCTATTACGCCAGCACTGCGTAATCCGATCACAACAGAGCGCACTTGATTAAACAAATCGGCTTGAAACTCTATGTATTGTCTTTTTAACTCACTGTCTTTTGCAAGAATGTCAGTTAAGTTGTCATAGAAGAAATGATAACGCCACATAAGCTCAAACAATGAATCTAAATATTGTGTTAATTGTTCTAGTGGCTCGTGAGATGTGTCGAGTGGTTTAAAGTGCGTACTTAAATGCTCTCGATACAGAGTGAAGATATTACGGATAATGTCTTCTTTATTTTTAAAGTGGTAATACAAATTGCCGGGACTTATACCTAAGTTTGAAGCGATATGATTGGTAGTGATCGCTCGCTCTCCATGAAGGTTAAATAAGGCAATACTGGTACGAATAATTTTTTCCTTGGTATTCATATCCTGCTCTCAGACACGCTAATAATGATGAATATAATAACTAAATTCTGCTTTAATTACTTATTTGATTCTGTCATAAGACATAAATTATGTGACGTTTCCCAAAAAGAAAACAGATTCATAAAAATCATATCCATACTGAAAATACCACTAAAACGGCTTAGTTATAAGCAACAAGTTGCTAAGCAGACCAGTGATATTTACTACAAAGCTTGATAACATCATGGAAATTTTATTCTGACTAAATTGTTATGAAAGTTACCGCACTATATCCAGGCACTTTTGACCCGCTTACAAATGGTCATGCAGATTTAATTAAACGTGCAGCTAAAATGTTTGATGTCGTATTACTTGCCATTGCCAACAATCCAAGTAAAAAGCCTTGCTTTAACTTAGATGAGCGCGTTGACCTCGCTGAACAGGTGTTAAGTGAATACAAAAACGTTAAAGTCATCGGCTTTTCTGGACTATTAGTCGATTTAGCTAAGCAACAAAATGCCCAAGTATTAATTCGCGGCATACGTGCTGTCTCAGATTTTGACTATGAGTTCCAGTTAGCGAATATGAACCGCCGACTCAATCCTGATCTTGAAAGCGTATTTTTAACGCCTTCAGAAAGAAACTCATTCATCTCCTCAACACTCGTTAAAGAAGTTGCTTTACATCATGGGGATGTGACCGAGTTTGTCGATCCTATTGTTGCCAAGGCCTTATTGGAAAAATTACACGGATAAAACTGAGAGTGTCAGCTATAGCAGAAGGCTATCAACAAGGCGTGTTTGGAAAGATACACTCCCCAAAGACTCTGAGACTCACACAGCAGTCTCAGCAAGCTGGGAAATTCGATTTTAATTAAGGGCGTAAATAAGCGCTCTTAATTTTTTCGCTCAATTTGTACCAACCTAAAAAGTCCTTTTGTATCACTAATACTAGGACCATGATAAGGTCTGAGCCATTTATTCCGTAACTGAATACAGTCCAAAACCACCAATCCCCTTCTTCTTTTAATCTATGGTAAGTAAGTAAAAAATCCATTTGTAATAGAAAAAAAAGCGATGAGTTTACACTTAAAGCTACAAACAAATACAAACAACAAAGCTTGCCTGTTTCACTTTTTGGTTTGAAAAAGCGAAGAATAAATACAATCGTCAGCAAATCTAAAACTAAATAAAGCGTATTAGGTAAATACACTGACCTAAGCTCAGAAAACCAGTAAGAGTACTCTACAGGAAGTAATATAGAGTAGGAGATAAACATAATGAGAGAGAGTGTTAGAGGCTCATAAGTTTGCTCTTTGTTTAGATGGTTGCTGTTGTTAACCGATGTACGTCCAAAGTTTATCAAGAGCACCATAAAGAAAAGAAATGTCGCTATATGCCCAAATAAGAATCGAGCGATAGGATTTAGGTGTAAAAGCTCACCAAATATATATTGAATATCAGTCACGTAATGTACCTAACTTCATAACACAACCTTAACTCTTTTACGATTCAAAAAAAGCCTATTCAACATCAATAAATCTTTAGGGATTAGTAGAGCTAAGATCATCACTGCATCAAAAAAGTTTATGCCTATCGTGAAGACACTCCAGAACCACCATGGATCCATCGCTTTATAATGGTTATACATTAGCAACAAATCGATTTGGATTAATATAAATAGGGTTGAGTTACACAGTAAGCTAAAAACAACATAGCGTTTACAAAGTTGGCCTTTTTCACTACGTATATGCATCACAAAGCAAAGAAGTAGAACTGTGAAAAGGTCTAATAAAAGATACACCGTATAGGGAAAGTAATGTGAAGAAAAGTCTAATAGGGTCACTACATACTCTATTGGTATCATTAGTGCGTATGAACAAAACATCAAGAATGATACTTTTAAAATCTCTTTTCTCTCAGCTCTTTCAGCATTAGAAGCATGCACATTTGATGTTTTCACATAATTGGTCAGCATAACTAAAAATAGTAACCATGTGACCAAATGCATACTAAGAAAACCAGTCACCAAGTCCCAGTCAATGTAGTTACCAAAATAAACCATATCGTAATTTTTCATGTGATCTACTTACTCAAACTACCTCGGGTTTTATTAAATAAACAGTAAACTTTTAAGAAATCCTTTTGAAGTATCAGCACTAAAACCATCATGGCATCGGAAGAATTAATACCAATAGAAAACACGTACCAAAGCCACCAACGCTCATAAAGTTTAAAGCCTTCGTGTATAAGAAAAATTTCTATTTGAATTATTAGGAAGAGTAATGCGTTAAACAAAAGCCCACATAATAAATAGAATTTACATAATTGACCTTGTCTTGAGCTTACATTAACCACTTTATAAATAAGCAGTGCCGTTAAAATATCGAGTAGAAAGTAATAACTATTCGGATGAAAATAAGAAATAAATTCTTTCAAGTTTACAAAGTAGTCAATTACACTGCCAACAAAATAAGAGAGAAACATTATGGCAGAAAGCAGCACTGGCTCTTTAATTTTTGCCTTATTGACGTTTTGAAATTGCCAACCAGACATCTTCACAAAATTTAATAAGGTAGCCATTAAAAAGCACCAAATTACAAAATGTGATACAAAACTTGTAAAAGCTGCTGAGGAAAAAAAGAGACCCACAGTAATACATAACCTGAAGTAATTAAGCGGTATAAAAAGTCTTAAAGAACTATTTAGTTCATCTAAATAGAGTGACAAACTAAACGGTATTACTCATAGAAACAAGTCTTAGAACACAATGAATGTATTTATTGTGGACAACATTGACATAAGAGCTTAAGGCAAAAAGTAAATTGCATACTGTATTTTCACGATAAAGCTAAGCTGAAATCGTTTTTTGCCGTTTAGTGAAGTATTTCTTTACTCTATTTTTGAAAAACTTTAAGCACAAGAAATCTCGGTCTAGTATTAAAGATGCAACCATAATCACATCAATTGTGTTAATCGCTAACGTATAAAAATACCAAAACCACCAAGGTTCTCTATTGTCCAATACCCTAAGATCTATATGAATCAACAAGAAGAGGAGAGCATTCAAAGTAAGACCAATGATCGTATACTTTGCCGCACAACAATACTTTTGTTTAGTGAGTTTATTGAGAGATATAATGAGCAAGATTGTTAAAATGTCATACAAGATCCAAGATATATAAATATTTTCTCTTGAGGCCGACAAATCTATAAAGTGATTACTAGTAAAGTAAGAAATAGCCATCACTGCGGAAGTGATAAGTAGGGATAGATTTTTACTAATACTCGAAATGTAAAAAAAAGCATTCAATAAAAATGCCAAAACCATACCAAGTACAATAATGGTATCAAAATGTATACCCAAATTGTCTAAGCTAAAAATATCCCCACCAAAAGAGCTTACTAATCCTGCTTCTCACCTTTTCTAGGTTCAAGTGTACCACCACCGCGAGCACCAGTAATTTGCTCTAAAAACTTTTCAGATTTAATTACCTTACCAGAAAGAGAATTGATTTGGCTAGTGCTTTGAGCTGAACGTTGCTTTGATACTAAAGTTTTAATTACCTTTAACATAATGTTTCCTTATTTACGCTGTGAAACAGAGAGTCACAAAAGTGACGTTGAATTATTGTTAAAAGTTATTTAGCAATGATCGATCCAATATTACACTACATTACACTAACCTTGATTAAATGCTTGTTTTATGCTCATAAGAAACAAAAAAGCACCAATTTAATAACCAAATCAGTGCTCAATAGCATTTAATTTTATGTTCAAGCTGGTTGTCAATTGATGAACTCAGTAAGCATTGCTAAAAGCGTCAAAAAACGAGCTCTAACAAACCCATTGAATATTCAGCATTATTTAGATTGTGCTTGTTGTTTAGCATATTTGATGGCGTGCTCAACCTGAGGCAAGGATGTGCCACCAAGGGCTTGCCGTGCGGCAATACAGGCATCTATCTCTAGTACAGGGTAAACATCTTCTGCAATTACTGGGCAAACAGTTTGAAATTCATCAAGTGATAAATCTTCTAGGTTTTGACTTTTACTAATCGCATGCTGAACAAGTTGCCCAACAATATGGTGACCTTCTCTAAATGGAATACCTTTAGCAACTAAATAATCGGCAAGCTCAGTGGCATTAGCATGTCCGCCTTTTGCTGCTTTTAACGTTGCTTCACCATTAACCTCAATGCCCTTAATGCAGGCTTGTGCCATATGAATACAAGCAAGCCAAGTTGGCATAGCATCAAATAATCCCTCTTTATCTTCTTGCATATCTTTATTATATGCAAGCGGTAATGCTTTTAGTGTCATCATCATGGCGCTGAATGCACCAAAGACACGGCCGGTTTTGCCACGGATCAATTCTAAAGCATCTGGGTTTTTCTTTTGCGGCATTAACGACGAACCCGAAGTCACATTATCAGCCAACTCAATAAAACCAGCTTCACCTGAGTTGTAGAAAATCAAGTCTTCTGCGAAACGAGATAAATGCATCATAGAAATACTGGCACAACTTAAAAGCTCAACAACAAAATCGCGATCAGACACTGCATCTAAGCTGTTGCGGCTGGCATGTCTAAAGCCAAGATTGTGCGCTAAAGCTTCTCTATCAATCGGATAAGCTGTGCCTGCTAACGCGCCACTGCCCAGCGGGCTGACATTTAATCGAGTTATAGCATCGCTTAAACGAGATTCATCTCGTTCAAGCATTTCAACATAGGCCATACACCAATGACTAAATAGTACCGGCTGCGCACGTTGTAAGTGCGTATAGCCAGGTAGAATTGTGCCAAGTTCACGTTCGGCAAGGGCGACGAATTCAGCTTTTAAAGCTTGAATGGCTTCAACAATTTGTTCGGCTGTACTTCGACTCCAAAGACGAAAGTCAGTCGCAACCTGATCGTTGCGACTGCGGCCCGTGTGTAGTTTTTTCGCCAAGTCGCCTACTTTGTCTATCAGCTTAGCTTCAACATACGAATGGATGTCCTCATACCCAGCGCTCGCCACTGCTGATAGATCTTGTTGTGCTTCGCTTAATAGCTCATTCAAAGCTGCAACCAACTCAGTATGCTCTTGTGCACTTAACACCTTTACTTGTTGAAGTGCACCGGCCCAAGCGATTGAGCCGATAATGTCTTGCTCCGCCATTTGGTAATCAAACGGCAGAGAATCATTAAACTGTTTAAAGGCCTCATCAGGTCCTGATGAAAAACGGCCGCCCCATAATGCCATGCTGAAATCTCCGAACTTAACTCTTATTTAGCCTTTGCGTTTAATGCGGCAATTCTGCTCGATAATGAGAACAGGCGAATAAACCCTTCAGCATGCGATTGGTCGTACACATCATCTTCACCAAATGTGGCAAAATCTTCACTGTATAAGCTATTAACCGATTGCTTTTGTACCGCAGCAACTTGGCCTTTATACATTTTTAAGATCACTTCACCTGTTGCAACTTCACTTAGCGCTTCAGCACCAGCTAGCACTGAATCTTTTAACGGCGTGAACCAACGACCGTCATACACTAAATGAGAAAACTCAGAAGAAAGCGCCTCTTTCCATTTACGACTTGCTTTATCTAGCACTAACTCATCGATTGCTTGCAGTGCAGCCATCATTACTGTTCCACCAGGCGTTTCATAACAACCACGAGACTTCATGCCCACTAAACGGTTTTCGAGAATATCAACACGACCTACACCATGTGGCGCTGCTAGTTTATTCAATTCCATTAAACATTTATAAGGGCTATAACGCTCACCATTCACTGCAACAATTTCACCTTTTTCAACAGACACAGCGACAAACTCAGGTTTATCTGGTGCTTGCTCTGGTGCAGTTGTCCAAGTCCATACTTGGTCGCTTGGCTGGTTCCATGGATCTTCCAGTTCTCCACCTTCGTGCGAAATATGCCAAGCATTGGCATCGCGGCTGTAAATCTTTGTCGCAGAAGCAGCACATGGGATATTACGCTCTGCAAGGTAATCAAGTAATGACTCACGGCTTGATAGATCCCACTCACGCCAAGGCGCGATCACTTTGAGATCTGGCGCCAATGCCGAGAAACAAGATTCAAAACGGACTTGGTCGTTACCTTTACCCGTACACCCGTGAGCTAACGCATCAGCACCTACTTTGCGAGCCACTTCAACCTGTGCTTTAGCAATGATAGGACGTGCCATAGACGTGCCTAGTAAGTAAGTGCCTTCGTAAATAGCACCGGTTTTCAGTGTTGGGTAAATGTAGTCACTGACCATTTCTTCTTTAAGATCGACGATGTAACACTCAGATGCGCCCGATGCCAAGGCTTTTTCTTCAACACCCACTAGCTCTTCTTCACCTTGACCTACATCGGCAACAAAAGCGACAACTTCACAGCCATAGTTTTCTTTTAGCCAAGGCACAATCGCTGACGTATCTAAACCACCAGAATATGCCAATACAACCTTTTTGATTTCGCTCATTACTTTACCCTTACACATAATTTGGATTTAACAGTGACACCAGCAGTGCATTTTGGGCATGCATGCGGTTTTCAGCTTGTTGAATAATTTTTGAATTTGCACCGTCCATCACCTCTGAGGTGATCTCATATTCACGGTGAGCAGGTTGGCAGTGTAGAATCGTGCTTGCGCCAGATTGTTCTACCAACTGCTGATTAATTTGATACGGCATATACTTAGCTTTGACTTGCTCAAGTGGTGTCGTGTCACCCATTGATACCCAAGTATCTGCATATAAGGCATCAGCTCCCGTTGCAGCTTCTATGTCATCGCTGACTGTGATTGACGCACCCGACTCTAATGCTAGTTGTTCTGCTTGCTTTAAAATCTGTGCATCTGGTGACGCGCCTTTTGGACTAATCGCCACAAAGTCAGTACCCAATGTTGCAGCTAATAACATAAGAGAATGAGTGACGTTATTACCTTCACCTAAATACGCCAGTTTGATTTTGCTGACATCGCCATACACTTCTTGCAACGTTAAAAAGTCAGCTAATGCCTGACATGGATGGTAAAGATCACATAAGCTGTTCACCACAGGGACACTCGAAAACTCAGCCAATGTTTGCAATGAACTATGTGCATTAACACGTGCCACGATGCCATCAGCCCAAGTGGCAATATTGAGGGCAAAATCTTTCACCGACTCACGACCGCCCATCGCACCATTTTGTTGATCAAGATAAACCGCATGGCCGCCTAAACGATTAATACCAATATCGAAAGACACACGAGTACGTAAACTCGGCTTTTCAAACAAAGTAACGATAGATTGACCAGCAAGCGCTTGGTTAAACTCTTTTGGCTGCTGCTTAATGGTTTGCGCAAGCGACAATAGTTTTAGCGCTTGTGCTTTATCTAGTTCTAATCCAGTTAAAAAATGAGATGTCATTGCTATTTCCTAAGGTGTAATTTTGGTACCGACATGGATGCCTTGAACTAAGGCAATAAGATTTTCTGGCTTCTGCCAGCTCGATATGTACACCCCGCGTCGTAAGTGTTGAGCAGCGTGCAGGCTGGTCTTCACTTTGACCTCCATGCCGCCAACAATGACTCCTTCTTCGATAAGAGTAGCAATGTGTTGTTCAGATAATTGATGTAAAGGCTGCTTATTCGCATCAAGCACCGCTTCTACATCTGTCATATAAATCAGTTCAGCATCTAGTTGCTCAGCAATCGCCGCCGCCGCTTCATCGGCATTAACGTTATAAAGTTGACCATCAACGCCAATGCCAATTGAACTCACCATAGGTGTTCTACCCAGCTCTAAGAGCGTAGGTAAAATACTTGCTTCACCTTGCTGGCACTCGCCTACTTGCCCCAATGCTTTGAGTTTTTGCAAAGCAATTAAACCCGCTTCATATAAACAAGTACCCACAGGCTTTAAACCCGCTTTAATCGCTTGACCACACAGTTGTTTATTTGCAGTACCAGCCAATGCGCCAACTATATAAGGCATTTGTTCTTTTGGACTGATACGAAGGCCTTGGTGCTTAGCCGTTGCAAAGCCCGCCTCCGACAACCATTTATCAACGAGCGCACCGCCGCCATGTACCACAACGAATTGTTTGTCGATTTGTACTTTTGTTAACTCAGCAATTGCAGAAAATAGTCCCATCGCTGCATCTTCCGTGTTTAACACCGCACCACCGACTTTAATGACCCATGTTTGCATCTTCATGACACTCCTTTTAAGCCAAGTTCAGCAGGTAATAATGCTGCGATATTCATACACTGTAGTGCTTGGCCAGCAGCCCCCTTTAATAGGTTGTCGATAGCAACCACCACAATCAGTTGCTCACCTTGTACTTGCCAGCCAATATCAACATACGGCTGTTTTGCTACACCTTTAATTGACGGCATTTGCTTATTGCCTTTTAAACGAATTAACGGTTCGTCGGCGAGCACTTGGAATGCTTCGTTAACTTGGTACTCACTCACGCCCGGCTTCAACTTCACATAAATGGTTTCGAGAATACCACGAGCAAAATTACCTAAATGCGGAGTAAATAATACTGAGTGACCAAGATACTGTGAGATTTCCGGCGTATGTCTGTGATTGAATAACCCATAAGGTGCAAGAGACACTTCACAAAACTGGGTACCTATATTAGCTTTACGACCCGCGCCGGTGACGCCCGATACCGCGTTAACAATGATGGTATCGTCGGCAAGTAAATCTGCTTGTTTAAGTGGTTTTAAACCATTTAACGCAGCAGTCGGGTAACAACCAGCGACGGCAACCAGTTGCGCCTGTGAAATGGCCTTTGCATTCCACTCCGCCAAGCCATATTCAGCTTGTGCAAGCCAGGTTGGTGATTGGTGCGTAAAACCATAAAAACTGTCGTAATCTTGAGGGTTTTTAAGTCTAAAACCGCCTGATAAATCAAATACCTTTTTGCCCATGGCTAAAAACTTAGGGGCAAGTTCTACACTCACTTTGTGATCTGTACACAGGCACACAAAGTCTGCATTGGTTTCGATATCAATAAAGGCTTGTTCATTAAGAGGTAAAAGAAGCGTGTCGAGCAAAGAGGCATGTTCTGGATACAAGTCACTCAGTAGTTTTCCTTTGTCTAAACTTTGCTCAGACACAAAACATCCAGCAAGGGAGAAGTTGGGATGTTTGGCAATTAAACTGGCTAATTCAGCGCCGCTATAGCCGCTAGCGCCAATAATGGTTACATTCAACATAGTAAAAAAATCTCTAAAATTTGGTTCCGTTTCGTGCCCTCTGGGCATTATTTAAAAAGTGTTGAATGTATGTCGTCGCATCTTAGCCCCTAACGATATTTATGCTCAAAAAGTGAATTGATATTCATACTAAACACATATAAATTATTATGCAAACATTTTGAATAAATATTTTGGACTGATATGACCACTCCCGCTTTTATTAATATGTACCAGCAGCTTATCGCCGAGCCTTCTATTAGTGCACTCGATCCACAGCTCAATATGAGCAATTACTCCACCATAGAATTATTAGCAACCTGGTGTGAAAATTTAGGCTTTCAGGTTGAGATTACAGAACTTGAAAGCGCGCCGGGTAAATTTAACTTACTGGCCAAACGTGGCGAAGGTGAAGGCGGTTTGATGTTAGCTGGGCATACAGACACTGTACCTTTTGATGACAGTCGCTGGAGTTATGATCCGTTTAAACTTAGTGAAGTCGACAATAAACTATTTGGTCTGGGTTCGATTGATATGAAAGGATTTTTTGCATTTGTGATTGAAGCCATTAAGCAACTTGATGCACAAGATGCGAAACAAGCTAAACCTATTATGATCCTCGCCACCGCAGATGAAGAAACCACCATGGCAGGCGCACAAGAAGTAGCAAAACATCAAAACTTAAAACCTGAGTTCTGTGTTATTGGTGAACCGACGGACATGGTGCCAGTATTCACCCATAAAGGACACATGAGTACCGCTATTCGTGTGACCGGTAAATCGGGTCATAGCTCTGATCCTGCACGCGGTTTAAATGCCATTGAAGTGATGCATAAGATTATTGCAAAGCTGTTGCAACTAAAAGACATTTTAAGGAATAAATATTCAATTGAGCATTTTGCAATACCCTACCCCACTCTAAATCTAGGGCATATTCATGGAGGAGATAATGCTAATCGTATCTGTGGCTGCTGTGAGTTGCACTTAGACATTCGTCCATTACCTGGGCTGAGTATTCAAGAGCTGCAATTATTATTGCTAGAAGCGGTTAAACCCATTAATGATGAATACCCAAATAGTGTTGCAGTTATCGACTTACACGATCCTATTCCGGCCTTTACTGGCACAACCGACAGCGCCTTGGTAAAACTCGCTGAAGCGGTTTCTGGGGAACAAGCCATTGCTGTGAACTACTGCACCGAAGCACCATTCTTACAACAACTCGGCTGCGAAACGATTGTTATGGGTCCAGGCTCTATCGAACAAGCCCACCAGCCTGATGAGTTTTTAGCAATGGAGAAAATCAAACCATCGCAAGAGAAGATCACACAGTTAATTCATAAATTATGTTTTTAAAACTAAAAAGCCACCGAAAGGTGGCTTTTAACATCAGATGCTCAATTAAATGTCACAAGGAATTGATTTGCAAATCTCAACACTCATTGTGTAAGTTGTTGGTCTCTGGCAAATATCTGACGTTGTATCACACTGAAGTGACTTAAGACCACCTGCTACCGCTGGTGTTGCATTTACTGGTAGTGCTTTGTTGTCTTTTGAAAGGTTTTTTACGCTTTTTTTGTTTAGTTTAAGTTTCATTATATTTTCCTTAAATGAATAAGTTTGGTACCTGTGGATGAGTTACTTTCAGTCCATCAGAACCAATGGATGAATCAAGTATTGTTCTTTGATTTATTAAGATAAACAGTCGTTTCTGTAGCTTGGTGGCAAAGTAGTGATTGTAATACAAGGGTTTGTATGGCAAACCTCAGTTTTTGCAAACACAGGTACACCACCAGCAATTTGTGGCGTTGCTTCTAAAGCAACTTGAGCGTTATCTAAACTTAAATTTTTTACTTTCTTTTTGTTTAACTTCAATTTCATAGTGACTTTCCTTATTAAGTGTGACCTTAAGGTCAAAAAAGAAACTATCAAAAAGGGGACAAGCTAGCAAGACTTTAATTGAATATTTCTCAAGTAAACAAAATGACCATTTAACTGTAAAAAAATGTAAAAAAAAGAGCGCTTATTTGCGCTCTTTTAAATGAAGATTAAATTGGTGAGCCGGGCGGCATTTTTAATGATACAAAGCTTTCAGGCCACTTTCCTGATTCTAAAAACGCTTTCACTTGACGTGCAAGGTCATGTCTAAATGCAGTGTCTTCACTGACGCTACTAAACAGTGATCTTTGATCAAACTGTTTCGCTACTCGCATTAGTTGAAAGCGTAACTGCGCTTGCACTTCTGGTTCAACTTTATTTGAGCTAGCTAACTGGGCTAGTCGTGCTGCTGTTAAAAATTGCACGCGTTGGGTTAATTTTTGTGCCATACCAGCTGCGCTATTTGCTTCAAAGATCTTGCTGTATAGTGTATTCATCAAGTCACTCAAACCAAAGTTGTTGCTGTCTCGCGCATAATGCTGCGATAAACGATTTAAGCGCTCAGCGTTTAATAGCAGTTTTAGGCTATGATTTGCTGCCACTTCCGGTAGCGCCAAGGCATCAAGGGCTACGCCTGTACGGCCATAAATACTTTCACGGGTTTTACGCTCACCATATGCTTTAGGCGGGATCAACGCTAAGATACTCTCTGGTATCATCAACTGCTCTGCTTCAAGGGTTTTCAGCATCGCCGATAGAGCTTGTTGCTGCGTCGCTTTATCTACAATTTGTGCACCTTTAACAGCACGCTCGCTACGTACTTCATAATCGTAATCAATACCCGCGATAAGCTTCACAGCCGACTCAACTTGGTAGCGATGGAATAAAAACAGGGGTACTAATTTCTCTTCTAATTGAGACAGTGCAACACCAGTTTTAATGTTATTAATACCGAATGTGTTTAACGCTTGCTGACGAATATCGAGTACTCGCAGTAATTCTGCTGCAGGGTTTTCACCGTTATCCCATAAATGTGCGGTCGGGTGACCACCACCTTGCGGGCGCGCATCAGGGTCAGAAATAAACTCTAAACCTTTGTTGTGATTTTCAGTGATGATATTAGCAAGCTCAGCTGCTTCATCTTTTCCACTGAAATCACTATAACCATATTTCACCGCTTGAATATCCCAATCGCCCATACCTTTGGCATAGCCTTTAGAAATATCTAGCTGACCTTGTGCATCAAAACCAACCAACGGGTGCGGATAATCCATTACTGACGCTCTGTTTTTAATAGACGCCGAGAAGTTATGTGCAATACCCAGCGTATGACCAATTTCATGGGCACTCAACTGACGAATACGATCAAGGGCCATATTCTGTAAATGTGTGTTTACTTCATCGCCTTTCACAAAAGGCGCTGCCAGTGCTTCTGCAATTAGAATATCTTGGCGCACACGTAATGAGCCTAATGTGACGTGACCTTTGATGATCTCACCCGTACGCGGATCAATAATTGACGAGCCATATGACCAACCACGTGTAGCTCTGTGCACCCATTGGATCACGTTGTAGCGAACATCCATAGGATCGGCATGTTCTGGTAAAATTTTCACTTGGAAACCATTGCTATAGCCCGCCGCTTCAAATGCTTGCTCCCACCAACGTGCACCATCTAATAATGCAGTTCTAACTGGTTCAGGAACACCAGGGTCAAGGTAATACACAATCGGCTTAACCGCTTCGCTTTGTGCAGCCGTTGGATCTTTTTTGGCTAAACGGTGACGAGGAATATAACGCACCAGCATAGACTCGCTCAGCGGTGCAGAGTAGTCCTTATGCTCAATACTCCAATACCCAGATTGCGCATGGAATTGGCGAGGTTGATACTCATCATCAGGTAATTTAATTAAAGAATGATGCTGGTGAACTGTCACTGCATATGGGTCTGCACTGACTTGACGAACATACTCACCCGGTTTGCTGCCCTTAAACGTTAAGACGGCTTCAAGCTCTGTATTATCTACAAATGCTTTTGAGCGAGGCATAAATACCGCACTGCGCGAGCCATCTAGGCTAAAGCTACCTTGTTTACGATTTGCCAGTGTACGACTCACACCATGCACATCTGATAACAAATAAGGCGTGTAATCAATCAAGACGCTGTCATTGTCTTCAGCAACAACTTTAAAGCCTTGCAGAATACTAGAAGCAAAGGCTTCGTTGATACTTTGCTTTTCAGCAGCGTTACTTGAGCTCGCACGATAGTAAGTATTTAATGCGCGAAGCATGATTTTATCGCCAAAGCGTTCAAATTGCGCGATATGCGTACCGCCTAGTTGGCCTCTATCTAGGCCGATATCATTTGAACCCACCCCGTACGGCAAACTAAATTGCAGTAAAAATGGCTGCTTGAACTTATCAACATCAAGGTAAATTTTGCCGCTTTGCGTGTCGGCATAAAAGGAGTAATGACCCGGAAAATGATTAAACTTTTCAGTAAACTCATCAATAGACTTAATTGCGGCGTGCGCTTGGGTTATCATAGTGCCCAGCAAAGCTGAGAATATGACAGGTAAAAATCCAATTTTTCGCATAATCTTATCTTTGTTATTAGAGGTTTTAAGTGGTTGTCATTGTTACAGTATAATTTATCCAATCTGTTTAACAGCTATTTAAGACAAAATTCAGCGCGGCACGCAGCCCTCTCTCACACTATACTTGGCTGCGACCATAACGTTATCAGGACTATTTACTATGCGTAGACTTCCTCCAGTGTTAATTGAAGACGGTTGTTCTAGAGAGTTAGTTTCATTGATCCGCACTATCCTTGCGGCTTGTAAAGAGATTTCATTCCGTGTTGGCCAAGGCGCACTTTCTGGTGTATTAGGTTCAACATTAGACGAAAACATTCAAGGTGAAACGCAGAAGAAGCTTGATGTACTGTCTAACCAGCTATTAAAAGACATCTTATTAGAGTCTGGCTATGTAAAAGCAATTGCCTCTGAAGAAGAAGACTACACGGTGGCGGGTAACTCAGACGCTAATTTTATTGTCGCATTTGACCCACTTGATGGTTCTTCAAACACCGACATCAACTCACTGGTTGGTACGATTTTCTCAATCATGGAAGCGCCTAAAGATTCAGATCCTGCGGATCCTGCTATCTTCATGCAACCAGGTCACAAGCAAGTTGCAGCAGGTTATGTACTATATGGCCCATCAACAACGCTTGCGCTTTCTACTGGTAAAGGCACACGTATTTTCACCCTTGATAAAACGCATGGCAGCTTCTTATTAACTGAAGACTTTGCGAAAATTCCAGAAGATACCAAAGAGTTCGCAATTAACGCCTCTAACCAGCGTCACTGGCAACCAGCAATGAAAAACTACATTCAAGATTTGTTAGCTGGAGATACTGGCCCTCGCGGTAAAAACTTTAACATGCGCTGGATTGCAGCCATGGTTGGTGATGTACACCGTGTATTATGCCGCGGTGGTTTATTCACTTACCCTGCAGACACCAAAAATCCAGAAAAACCATACAAACTTCGTTTGATGTATGAAGCAAATCCAATGGCAATGCTAGTAGAGCAAGCGGGCGGTTTAGCACACACAGGTGAAGAGCGCATTATGGATATTCAACCAAATGATATCCACCAGCGCGTTGCTGTAATTCTTGGTTCTAAGAACGAAGTTGAAGCCTGTTTGGCTTATCACAAATAAGCTAGCTTCAAGTTTAAAGTATTAAAAAGCAGCCTAGGCTGCTTTTTAACTAGCTTCCAGCTTTCAATAATTTGCTTAATTGCTGAATCTTTTCCATAGTAATCTCTCCCATCTGTTCGGGGTTACTCAATGCATACAACACGCCTTCGACTTTTTGTGTATCGATGTCTTCTCGCATATCGAGTAACTGTGCCCACATTTCTAAATCATCAATATCTAACTGCTTACTCAGCACTTTATCTAATACAGCTAAAACATCTTGGTTACTAACAAAGTAGACAACCTCTGACTGCGAGGCAGCAAGTAAGACTGAAAAGGCCTCTGAACGATTTTCACTAAAGTGTAAGATGGCTTTAACCGCCTCTAGGTGAGTCATGTTATTATTCATGCAAATTTCTCTTATTCGAATGTATCCATGAACTGCTCGCAATGCCAGCAAACTTTAAAATGTAGTGCCGATACTGATTGCTGGTGTATGACACTGCCAAATATTCTACCTATTTCCGAGTCATCTGGCTGCGTATGTCGAGCTTGTTTAATAAAAAATATTAGGGCTTACATACAAGGTATTAAAAGCAAACCTATTAAGGAGCAGCTTGCGCTCGCAAGACCTTATCAAAACGATACTAATTTTATTGAAGGCATTGATTACGAAATGGAGAATGGCTTGCTAGTGATGAGTCGTTGGGCGCACTTAAAACGGGGTAAGTGCTGTGGCAACGGCTGCCGCCATTGCCCTTATAAGTAACCGGAACTCTGGTTAAGCAGTCACTTATACTTCGCCTACTTCTATGGGTAGGTCATGTTCAGCATTGCCCCATTCTGACCATGAGCCATCGTACACGGCTAAATCTTGATAACCACATTCATCAGCTATCATTGCCAAAATACAGGCTGTTATGCCCGAGCCGCAGCTAAACTGCAGAGACTTATCTTCAGCCCCCAAAGCTTTCAATCTTGCATGTAATTCGGAAATTGGTTTTAAGCATTTGCTTTCATCGAGCACACTCGCATAGTGCATACTCTTACTGTTTGGAATATGACCCGAAATCATTCCGGCTCTAGGCTCAAGCTCCTCGCCTGTAAAACGTTTATAGCTGCGCGCATCAAGCAATAAGATATTAGGATAGTCTATGGCATTGAGAACTGCTTGCTTATCAATGAAGTAACCTGTTCTTGGGTGAGCAACAAAATCACCTATCATTTTAGCTTGGGTGTATTCAGTCTGAGTAGGCAAGCCTAATTCAAGCCAACGCACTAAGCCCCCATCGAGCACATACACCTCGTCAAAGCCCATGCTTTTGAACATCCACCAAGCGCGTGCGGCACTGAAAAGGCCTTTGTCATCATAAACAATCACTGTATCAGTGTTATTCACGCCTAACTGGCGCATTTCTGCCTGAAACTGCTGCGCACCACACATAGTGCTAGAAAGCACTGCATCGGGTTCACAAAGCGCGCCTTTGATATCAAATCGTTTTGCCCCCTGAATGACTGCTTGAGGGCGATATACTCCCTGTTCACCAGCATTTACTATGCCCGCATCGAAAATATGAACGCGCTCGAGGTTTTCATTCAACCACTGGCAAGACCTAATATTTTTCAAATTATTCTCCAAAAATATTCTAAGTAATGAGTCCCTAAACAACCTAATTTAGCTTCTTGTTATTATTATCTTTGCAGCTTCGCATTCAGTTGTTAAAATTTGCCATACATAACTATTGGGCTATATTTTGATGCTAATTACCCTTAGTCACGACACTATTACAATAATAAAGGTAACATCAAAACTAATTTCATTGGCCAACCCAATCATTTCAACTATTACTTAATCAGGCACTTGAATTAAATGACTGAAAAAAACTACTTATTCATATCACGTAAATCTTCCCATTACAGATATTACGAAAAGCTCGTGCACTTTCTAGGTAATAATGCGCAGCTTCACGCTTTAAAACAATTATGCTTACCGTCACTTAAGTATCGACCAGAGTTGAATTCAATAGATTTGGATGACTTAGTAGATGTGCACATGAAAAGGAAAGAAGTTCGTTACCCTGTTTTAAAGAAATCTAAATTAATCAACAAGCTTTTTCGCTTCTGTTATACAAAAATTGAGAAAGCACGTGCTAATTACTACTATAATTTTTTAGAGCAACATCCATGCACGACGGTTATCCTTTGGAATGGTATGAAGCAACCAAACAGAACACCCTATATTGTTGCAAAAGTATTAGGGAAAGAGACTATGCTATTCGAAAATGGCTTGTTACCCAATACAACGACTCTAGATCCTAAAGGCGTCAATGCACTTAATTCAGTGCCTAGAAACAAAGAATTCTATCTCAATTGGCAAGGCGATGTTGAACAAAGACAAACTCAGCTTGTCGCAAGAGCCCCCCACAAGCAACGCAAAAAAGACATTAATGAGACAAAACTACCAAGCAGATATGTATTCGTGCCATTTCAAGTGCCTAATGACACTCAAATAGTCTGTCACTCTCCTTGGGTGCCAAATATGGAAGCGTTTTACGCAACTTTAGAAGACTCTTTAGAAGAGCTAAAGAAAATACCTTCTTGGCAACCATTTAAGTTTGTAATCAAAGAGCACCCGAGTTGGCCAAGAAGCTTCTCTGAGTTACACAATAAGCACCCAGATATTATTTTTGCAAATGGTAACAACACACAAGAACTGATCGAAGACTCGCTCGCTGTTATAACAATTAACTCTACTGTGGGTATGGAATCTTTATTACTTGGGAAAAATGTCATTACTCTTGGCAATGCATTTTTCAATATTGACGGTTTAGTCCATCATTGTAAAAACGTGACTGAACTGACCCAAACTTTAAAAAAGATTGAAGAGCAGGAAGTTAACCATTTACTCGTAGATAAATTTTTAAGTTATTTGAAATCTGAATACCTGCTACCTCAAGCATGGGGCAATCTAAGTGATGAAACGGCTCACTTTAATGCTGTAAAAGAAAGGCTTGAGAATCCATATACGCCATAGAAAAAGAAAAGCCGCATGATGCGGCTTTTCTTTTTTTTATTTGCTAATTTAACCAGCCTGATGATAGTCAACTAACCAGTTCAAAAACTCAGTCGATGGAAGCGGCTTGCTTAAATAATATCCTTGCGCATAATCACACTGCATTTGGTCAAGTAATTTTAGAGAGGCTAGGTTTTCTACCCCCTCTGCAACCACAGAAAAGCCTAATTGATGACCAAGCGTGATTGTTGACTGCACAATGTGTTGATCTTGCTGCGATTCATCAAGTTTTAGAATAAACACTTTATCTAATTTTAACTCATCAATAGGCAACATCTTAAGACGTCCGAGAGACGTTTGCCCTACACCATAGTCGTCTAGGGAAATCATCACACCTAACGCTTTCAAAGCCTTGAGCGCGGCGATACCTTTCTCTTCATTTTCTATCATGTCACGCTCTGTGAGCTCAATCGTAATGAGTGCGGGAGGTACTTTAAATAAAGCTAATTGAGACTCTAAATGTGGGAAAAAGTCATCATGGGCAATATCCTGTGCTGACACATTAATCGCCGCTTTCATGGTAATGCCTTGTTGTTGCCACTCAGCGACTTGCTTAACAACAGTAGACACAACCCATTGGGTTAACTCGACAATCAAACCAGATTGCTCAGCGAGGTCAATAAATAGCTCTGGAGAGACCCATTGTCCGTCCGGTTTGTGCCAACGGATCAGTGCTTCAACTTTATCAATTTGCTGTGTTTTTAAGTTTAACTTAGGTTGATAGGCCATAAATAATTGCCCATCATCATTCGTAAGAGCCTGCTTTAATTCATCAATCAATTTAAGTCGAGCTAAGTGTTCTTCATCTTCACCATCTTGATAATAGTAAATCTCATGACTATCTTGCGCTGCAGTATCGACTGCTATCAAAGTTCTACGCACCAAGTCTTCTGGATTATCAGCTTGCTCGGGATAAATCACCACCCCCATACTAAAGCGCAATGAGATATCTAAATTACGGATCATGTAACTTTTTACCAACGCTTGATTAAGCTTAGCGACACAAGCTGCAACAGTACTACCCACTGTTGGCTCCATAACCACTAAAAACTCATCGCCACCAATTCGTGCATGTAAGCCATTAGAATCTTTGGTGACTTCTTCAATTCGCTTAGCAACTGCGCGAATACAATCATCACCAACTCTAGGACCTAACTTGTCATTGATGTGACGTAGGCCTCGTATATCAATCGCAATCAAATATAAGGTAGGATTGTTTGTTAGTTTCTTTGCAAGACGCTCTAGGGCCGCAGAGCGATTATAAAAGCCCGTTAAATGGTCGTGCCGTGCTTGAAAGCGAATTTGCTTCTCACGAGCTTGAATGTCTTCACCCATTTCTTGAAAAGCATCTACTAGCTCACAGATCTCCTTACTTGGGCTGTGATCCGTTAAACCCGCACTATAGTCCCCTTTTGAGAAGCGCTTTGCCATCTCAGTCAAATGCTGAAGTGGAGTCGTCAAGTTATTTGCTAAGAAGCCGCTGGTTAAGAAACCAAGCACTATAGTACCGCACGACAATAAAATGATGCTTAATACTAGCTGATCAAATTCATCATATTGCTCTGTTAGGTTTGCACTGAGGATAACGCTGATGGGATTGCTCGATAAAGCAGGCAAAGGCACTTCGGCACTAATAAAAACAGGGTAATCAGAAAGCCAGCGTGTTGTTGTCTGACCATGAATGAAGGCTAGAAGGTCGCTTTGTTCATTTGGTAGCTCTATGGAACTGGCTTTTAACCCCGTAGCGTGAGAAATGAAGCTCATCTCGACACCCGTTAATTCTTTAAGCTCTGTTGCTATCTTCTCATCGACAGCAAAACCAACCACACTCAATGCAATGGTGCGTGGTGCTTTTACTGGCAAAATGATTGCTTGGTAAAGTTGGTTATCAATCACTATAAACGTCGACTCTTTACCATTACCTAGTAATTGTTTCATGAGTTGTTGGCTGTTTTTAGGTAATACCAAGCCCTCTTTGTTAGACGCAATGACATTGCCTTTTAGATCCATCAACAGCATGATATCGGCGTCTATTCGGTTACTATGATTAAACAACGCGCTTTGAATGGTGTCTTGATCTCGACTCGCCACAGCTTGCTTGAAGCCGAAGTCTGCAGTCAGTACCGTAGATGCGGTTACTAATAGACGCTCTTTGGCTTTCAGGTATTGTTGATAAACATTTTGCGCAACTTTAATACCCTGTTGTACTTGTTTGTCATTATATTGATTGGTCGACCACCAAAAGCTCGCTAAGCTTGTGATTGCCGTAAGCAATACAAGCCCGACACACAGTAAAATAATACGTTGTTTTAAAGTGGTGCTCATGATGTTCCTTTTGCACGGTGCTTACTAAACATTAGCCACAACAATTTACGCAGTGAAAATTAGAATTCAGAGTTGGTTATGAATATAGACCAATATTGCCTTAAATTCATTGACCGAGATCTTAGTAAAGATAAAGGGATAACCTTGTTAATTGCAAGGATTTTGAGAATAAAGCCTGATAATACAAGTTTTTAGTATTATCAGGCTAAAGATTTAATAGCTTTAGGTATGACCTATTAAATCACTTTAGCGAAACGCTTAGTCGATCAGACCATATTCACTATCAAGGATAGCAATCACTTCTGCACGAGGGTCGGAAGGGATCGTTAATTCTTTGCCTACAATCTTACTCGCGATACCTACATAAGTGTCAGATACTGACATCATCACATCGACTGGTAGCTTGTAATCTTGTGCCAGTTGCTCACGCTCAGGCATTCTGTCTTTATTAAGCAATACATCGCTGTCTGGCACGTTATTGATCAGTAACTGACGGAAACCTTCTTTAGAGTTTTCAATTACTTTACCATCACGGAATGCAGGGCCATCCCAAATACGAGATGAATCAGGTGTACCAACTTCATCAATGTAGATAAGCTGCTCAGTGCCATCAGTTTGCTCTACGTAACCAAACTCAAATTTGGTATCAACAAAGATCTGATCAAGCTTAGCAAGTTCTTTGCTGATCAATGCAAAACCTTCAGTTAAAAGCTTTTCGTACTGAGCCACATCCGCTTCTGATTTGAAGTTAAATGCCGCTAGATTATCCGTGATGTTTTTACGCGTGATGTTTACATCATCCACTGGTGGTACTTCTGGTACGTCAGTGATAATGCCTTTTGTAGACGGAGTGATCAGTACTTCGTCTAACTTCTGGTTCGCTTCAAGCCCTTCTGGTAACTCAATACCACAGAAGTTGCGCACACCTTTGCTATAATCACGCCACATGCTACCTGTAATGTACTGACGCGCAATCGCTTCAACACGCACCGTGCTTGCTTTACGCACGATCCACACATAAGGGTGTGGAATGTCTACAATGTGGTTGCCCGCAAGACCTGCTTGATCGAATAACTTAAACCAGTGTGATGCCACGCTGTTAAGTGCAATACCCTTACCTGGTACACCATTTAAGCCATTTTCGCCCTGCCAAATACAGTCAAACGCAGAAATACGATCAGAAATTACCATGATCGCCAGCTCTGTACCTTTAGGTACATCGTAGCCTTTTTCTTCAATTAAACGCGCACTGTCTTCGTCGGTTAACCAATAAACTGAACGAACTTTACCACTGTGAACGGCACCTTTTGTGCGGATCGGTAGATCATCATTCACTTCTAAAACTTTGTAGCTACTCATTATTACTCCAAGGCCGGATGCACCTTGCTAAGGGGTGCAAAAAATATGAGGGGGTTAGAAGTGCATATAATAATCGCAAGACCCTTAAATCACAAACTAAACCCGAACTCTTATGTTGTTAAATGTGGGGTTTATCGTTGAATTTTGGTAATTAAACCGAGCAGAGTTTAGCCGATGAGAAAACTGTTATACCATCACAGTGTTTTTAGTTTATTGAGCCCATTATGATTGAGATAAACAACCTCGTATTTAGCTGGCCTAAATACCCCGCACCTACCCTAGATATTGCTGCTCTGACAATTAGCCAAGGCGAGCGAATATTTTTACACGGCCCAAGTGGCAGTGGTAAATCGACCCTGCTCGGATTATTAGCAGGTATTAATGCCATTCAAGCGGGTGATATTAAAATTTTAGATACGCAAATGCGCCAGCTCTCAGCCGCAAAACGAGATCAATTTAGGGCAGATCATATTGGGACTATTTTTCAAAACTTTAATTTGCTGCCATTTTTAGACCCCATTGAGAACGTCATGCTTGGCTGCCAATACTCTAAAATGCGAAAAAGCAAACTTACCCAGTCTTTACAGCAAAGCGCTATTAGCTTGCTAGAAAATTTAGGGATAGACCACACTCTACAAGCTAAATCTGTCAGTGAATTAAGTATCGGCCAACAGCAGCGAGTAGCGGCAGCACGGGCATTCATTGGTCAGCCAGAGCTTATCATTGCCGATGAACCTACCTCTGCACTTGACACAGACAGCCGTGAAGCATTTATCGAAACCCTGTTTGACCAAGCAGAAAAATACCAAGCCACTATTTTATTCGTCAGTCACGACCATAGCTTGGCGCAGCTATTTGATAGAAAAGTGAGTTTGAATGAGATTAACGGAGCGGCACAATGAACCTAGCATCTCTGGCATTTAAAAGTAGTTGGAATCGTAAATCGAGCGTACTACTCACTTTGTTCACCATCGCCATCAGTGTGATGCTGCTACTTTCGATTGAACGGGTAAGACAAGAAGCAAAAAGCAGCTTCGCCAATACCATTTCTGGCACCGATTTAATTGTCGGTGCACGCACGGGCGATATACAGCTTTTGCTCTCAAGTGTATTTCGCATAGGTCATGCTAATAATGCCGTGCAGTGGCAAAGCTATGAATATATTAAACAGCAACGAGGTGTGGCATGGAGCATCCCGATAAGCCTTGGTGACAGTCACAAAGGACATGCGGTATTAGGCACAGATAGCAGCTACTTTACACATTTCCGTTACGGTAGAAAGCAAATGCTGGCATTTGAACATGGCCGCGCATTTCATAATGGTCGCGAAGTGGTTCTGGGCAGCGATGTAGCAAAAAAGCTCAACTATCATCTCGGAGAACAAATCGTTATCTCTCACGGTATGGGTAACACCAGCTTTCATCATCATGATGATAACCCAGTGACCATAGTCGGTATTTTAAAACCGACCGGCACGCCTGTTGATCGCACCGTGCATGTGCCACTCATCGCCATTGATGAAATGCATGGCTCCGGTCATAACAAATCGCCACGCATGATTGGTAAGGCCATTAACAAACCAACAAATGAAGCAGTGCATTCTCATGATGAGCATAAACATGAAGAGCATGATCATCACTCACATGAAAAACATTACGATGAACACCACGAGCATGACGACCATAGTCATGGGGAACATCAGCATAAAACCCACCAGCCAGTTGAGAGTGAACCGGGCGATTTAATTGGTGAGCCAAAGCAAATAACTGCGTTTCTAATGGGTTTTGATTCACCTCTTTATACTTTACAAGTACGTCGCAATATCAACCAATATCAAGGTGAGCCACTGCTAGCCATTATGCCAGGCGTCACCTTACGAGAACTCTGGAGCATGTTAGATATTGTTGAAAAGATCTTATTGCTGTTTTCAATCGTGGTGGTAATCATCAGCTTGCTCGGTATGCTGACAACCTTACTCGCAACGCTCAATCAAAGGCGTCGTGAGCTGGCCATTCTTCGCTCAGTTGGCGCACGCCCTTGGCATATTTTCAGTTTGCTAACCAGTGAAGCTGTGATCATCACACTACTTGGCTGCCTAGTCGGAACGGCATTATTCTTTGTGGCAATCTTGCTAGCGCAACCTGTGTTGCAGGCACAGTTTGGTATTAGCTTGTCGCTTTCTCTGCTCAGCAGCTATGAAGTTAAGCTATTGGGCGCTATTATGCTCGCGGGCACTGTTATGGGACTGTTCCCTGCACTGCGCGCCTATTATTATTCACTCAGCGACGGCATGAGTATTAAGGTTTAATACCAATTTACATTAATACGTGATTAAGAGTATTGGTATAAGAGGATTTTTAAAATATGAAATTATTTTCACTCTGCTTTGCTTTGTGCTTTAGTGCACTGAGTTTTGCCCAAGCACCGAAAGAAATTTTTTGGGAAGACTTAATCCCACAAGGTCATGTGCAAATTAGCAATCAAGATGCAGCCAGTCACGATGGCTCAGACCAAAACTGGGTGCAACCAGATTTAGATGCTCCAGTAGTAAAAGCATTAGACGGTCAGTCAGTGAGTTTACCGGGCTTTGTTGTGCCCCTTGAAGGTGATAGCGAAGTGATCACCGAGTTTTTATTGGTGCCTTATTTCGGCGCATGTATTCACGTGCCACCACCGCCGCCAAATCAGATCGTCCATGTAAAAATCAAAAACGGTGTGCCAATCGAAAGTTTGTACGATGCAATCACAGTCACAGGGATCATCAAAGTTGAGACTTGGAGTGGCGAATTAGCGCAAACCGGTTACACCATGCAAGCAGTGGGTGTGGCTCCTTTTGAGCTTTAATTTAAAACTAAACGAAAGCGCAGCTTTATGCTGCGCATTTTGTGACTAAGTAACCGACTGTTATTGTTTTTAACTCCATAAACCTCACTACCCTCTCAGCCTAAATAAAGCCTTGCTTGCAAATCAAGCCCCCTTCCCCAGTTTTATTCAAACTCATCTCATTTAAAAATATTTTTACTCACAAGGTTAAGCCTGCATTCTCAGGAAGAAAAAGATAGAGCTATTCAAGACTTCATGCCATTAAAATGCGCATACTCGCAGTTGATAGTTCATTGTGGGTACTTGCTAAATATGCTAATTTTTGTCGAACAAAGTTAGCTAATTAAGAAACTTTATCTGAATAAAAATAACAACTAAGGGATAGTGATGTCTGGTATAAGGTTCTCCTCTCAAAAACTCAACCTTACTTTGGCACTTTGTGCCATGTTTATTTCTGCTGCGTCTTTTTATGCAACCTATTTACAAGCCAAGTCTGCCGAGCAACAAGTGAAAGCTATGACTTTACCTTTATTACAATATGGCACTGGCAATTTTGAACTCGGGACTAATAAGTCGGTTATATCATTTAATTTAACGAATGGCGGTGTTGGGCCTGCCATAGTTAAAACTGTTATCTATAAGTACAAAGGAAAGTCTACATTAAACTTTTTCGATTATTTAAAAGATTGTTGCTCAAATGAGTTAAAAGAATTTAATAGTAACCTATCTAAAGATTTAAATATTACGAAAGGTGGCTACGTCACCTCGCCAACGTATAATGTCGTTGTGCCCGCTCAAGACAAACTTGAATTTTACAAACTCTACCGAGGTGAATTGAATGACTCCTTGTGGTCAAAGCTAAATACTGAAAGAAAATATTTAACTGTACAGGTTTGCTACTGCTCTTTACTAGACGAATGTTATATAACTGAGAAAAAAGGAGTTGTTGAACCTGTGGAAGCCTGTCCCATAGCTGATTAATAATTCATGACTTATTTATGAGTCACTCTTTTAAAAAGAGTAACTCATAATCTTCCTTTGCTGATTAGTGTTTTCCGCCATAAATATACTGTAGGTTTAACCCATAAAGCTGTGACTAAACCTTCATTACTGTATGCAAAGAGATTTTAGCAATTGCAAAGAATCAGTATACTGTTAATTTTTAACCCTGAATGTTGCACTCATTATTGGAGTTCGAGTCTACTCCCCAATCATATTTTTACCCAAATAATAGACCGCCGCTGGCTCTGAATAATTTGGCGCATGATCGTAGCTAAATACCGCATAATATTTAGCGATATCTGGGTTACCGAAATTATCGAGCGTATATTCATCTGGCCCACCGTATAGCTTTACGCCATCAAACGGAGAACGCGGTGGGTGGAAGCAATTTCGCACCACAAAACAGCCGACAAAATCATCGCTTTCTGGGTTTTGCCAAGTCAGTTTTACTACTCCATTTTCAATCTGTGCCTGTAACTCTGTAGGTGCGGGTAAAGCTTGATTTCGACGGTCTATGTAGCGAATATTCAGCTCTGCATTACTCCACTCAATTAGCGCATTTTTAGCCTGTGACTCAGCTGTAGCTCGAATAACGAAATAATATGGGGTTTGTGTTTGATGTAAGCGCGCCAGCTCTTTCAAGCTGTAGCTGTCGAAAATAAAGTCGTGTGCGGTGCGCTCTTTAAGTTGGGCATTACTCACTTCATAGCCGATATATTCGATTTTCTGACGCTGCTTAACGTGCTTAAAATCAACGTCTTTTAACTCTACCAGCTCGACGGTAAAACGTACGTCTTTGCTCGATGGCAGTGAGTTTTGGCTGTACAAGGTTAAGCAAGCTTGAGTAAACACGGTTTTCTCTGGCTCTAACTCATGCTGGTGCTCAAATGCCATTTGCCCGTATACGATCTCACCTTGGTCATCGAAACCTGAGCATAAACTATCAACAATCACTTTCTCTTGGTAAATAGTGTTATAGCTGTTTGGCGTTAGCTTTAAGCTTTGTTCAGGTAATTGGTAAACCAATTCTAAGTTAGGGCGATAGTGTAAGCCGCTACCAAATGGCCCATAGCCTATGTCGAATTGCATGACTTGCGAGTCATTACCTAGTGGTAAACTGGTGGGCCCTTGCAAGCGTAAGATCAGTTTTTGGTCGTCTAACAACTGAGAGATCAAATCTCGCTCGACACCATTAAACGACCATTTAAGCCAAATACCTTGGGTCATTTTATCAGACTCAATCGTTTGCCCAAGCGTATGTAAAGCAGGTGCTTCACAAATGGCATTGTAGTCATAGATATTATCGATTTGATTTGGATCGAGTACCGATATCGACCATTCACCATACTTTTCTATTTTCGCATTCACCCGATTCATCGGGTATAAGAAAAACTCAGCCCGATCAATATGTGAGCCTTCTGGGATATTCGCCAAATCAAATACGACTACTCCCACGCTCGTGCCGCGTTTTTTATCGACGCCAATAAACATCGAATTATAACCAAAGCGTTCACGTGATTTTTGCTGATAGTTAGCACTTAGATACCCTACTTGCTCTTTGGCTGGGAATAAAGTTCGACTACATTGATGCTCTGCCAATAAGGTTTTTAAACGCAGTTCCGGGCTAAATGGCGACTTAATTTTAGTGACTTTATCGACGGCACGAATGTTGTAAAAATAAAACTGCCCACTTTCTAATTGTGTATCAGTGAACGATAAAGATTTAGTAATTGCCACTAGGTTGGCTTCATTACAAGGGCTTTTATTATGTTCTGCACGGTACAATTCAAAATAAATATCTTCGCGCTGTTCATATTCCCACTCTAACTCCACGCTATCATGACCCACCTGTTTAATGGTGAAGTCTGGTACTCTTGCAGGCGCAAGGTTTGAATAGTTGATCGCCTCACCCAAAGCATACGCAACCGCAGGAATATTTTCGGCAACACTCTGCGCCATATTCTTCATATAATCAGGAATATTACGGGTACCCACCTCGACCACAGTGGCAATAATACCCTTGCGATAATAATACTCGCGACCGCTGCCCTGAATAAGTTGTGCCGGTGGCTTACCACGGTGAATGCCATACTGACGCCCCGTAACCTTTTTAATCTCGTTGTTCATGTTGGCACACAACACATTTAAATCTGTGCCTTCAATCTCAACTTCGTGATTAAACTTATGCGCCGGAAAGAACACATTTCCTTGAGAATGGTAATCAAGGGCAATACAAATATTGCTGCGCTTTTCGACGAAGTCACGAATGGCGCAGGTTTCAGGCTCTGAAAACGCATGCGGACCACCATAAGTGTTCGACTGCGTATTGCTGTTACGCATGAATTTAGCGTCAAAGTTGCGGTTAAGATCCACACCAAAAGTGCCATCACCATTATTACGGCGGTTTTTACGCCAAAATGAAAAGTGATTCCGCGAGTATTCAAAGCCGTCAGGGTTTAGGCAAGGCACCATATACAGCGTGTTCCGTGTTAACGCTGTTTGTAACTTAGGGTTAAAGCGATAATTGTCTATGACATACTGAATAAACTTGATCGCTAACTCATTCCCTATCCACTCCCGTGCGTGAATGGTGCCAGTATACAATAACGCGGGTTTGTCATCCGCATAGGTTACATCTAATGACAAAGTAACCAGCATAATGGGCCTGCCCTCCCAGGTTTCACCGATACTTTGCAGACGAATTAAATGCGGATGTTCACTCATCGCTTTTTGTAAAAAGTCGATGGTGTCTTGATACGACGCGTATTGTATTTTCATGCCTACTTCCCGTTATGCTTTTGTAAAGGCGTGCCAGTGATCGACGATTTTCTCTAGCTTTTTCGCTTTGAGATTTTTTACAACACACAGCTGCTCAGGCTCAGTATTTAAGGCCTCAACCACGCCAGTTGCGCCAAACGTCGCTAAGATGTCATCAATCATCTTGTCACCCACACCTTTTACTTCACCCAACATGGCGCGAATTTGTGACTCATCAAATGCCACATTCGGTAAATCGGTTTCAGACATGACTTCATCACTGCCTGGTACCGGTTGCATGGCTGATGCTGGCACCACTTTGGCTGGCAGTTTAAAGTTATCTTGTAGATTCCAGATCTCACTCGGCCACTCTTCACCCGCGCGGTACTGGGTATCAAAGATTGGATATCTTTGCTCTGTCATATCGGTAAATAATTCGCCGCAGTCTTGGCTTGGGGTATATTTAGAAAAACCAATATGGCGCATGGTACGAAGAAAACGCGCATCGATTTTGCCCAACTCTTCCCAGTTATAAATAGGAATATTTGGTTTGCGAAAACGCCCTTCACCCAATAGCCACATCAAGTATTGACCTATCCAATCACGGATATAAGGGAAGGCTGCAAACGCCGTCGCACACTCTAAAATACGTAGCTTGCCGTCTTTACCCAATGCGATATCACAAGCCCAATATTCTGCATTCGCCGCTTTGGAAGTCTTAGTCGCTAAATCTAGCACTGACTTTGGAATACCTTGATAATCCATACTGCCGCCCTGACTGGTGTTAGTGAGCCACTCCCCTTCAGGCGGGCGTCGCCAAAACGCACAAACAGGTTTATGACCAATTAGCATGACGCGAATATCTGCTTCCATCGGCACAAAATCTTGTACGTACACTGGGTAATAACGCTTTTCACTCAGCAGGCTCTGCGCTTCTTCGTAGCTGTCTACCTTATGGACAAAGTAACCACCATAATTAGATGGGCCGTAAGAGCGTTTAATTATTTTCGGATAAGTCGCCGACGCAAGATAAGACTGCGCTTTTTCAGGAATATAAAAAATTTCTGTATGCGGGATAGGCAAGTCGTATTTACGGCAAAAGTGTGTGACATTTTCTTTTGATTTATTAGAAAACTGACTATCTAGTGACGGTAAAAAACGCACATTGGGTAGAGCTCGGGCAATGTCACGAAATGTCTCGTAAGCCGTAGCTGGAATATTCCCAATCAACACGTCGATTTTTTTACGCTTCACTTCTGCAATAAAGCGGGCTTTGTCATTGCCCCAATGATAAGTCACTTGCTCAATTTTATCGGGCCAACCTTTAAAGTTCGATTTATCAAAAAAGCGCAGTACATAGTCTAAGTAAAGTAGACCGATTTTAGGCAGTGAGGTTTTCTTCGTCATGATTTAAGCCACCTTGGCAGATTGCAGTGAAAGTTTGCGTTGTACAGTTTTGTCTATCAACTCGACCATGGCCGAGATTTTGCTTTGATTAAAGTTAATCCCCAGCGCTTCTTGCTCTGGTGTGGCAAAAGCAGGGATAGTATTGACTTCGAGCACCACGTATTCTTCTCGCTCACGGTCGTAAATAAGGTCAACTCCTGCGATTTCTAAACCGAGAGTTTCTGTGGCTTTAACTGCAATATCGACCACTTCATCATTTGGCTCGCGCACAAATACAGAGCCGCCGCTGGTGATGTTGGTTTTCCAATCGTCTTTTGGAGCCTTACGGCCATAACAGCCCACACATTTACCATCTACAATATCAATACGATAGTCAGTGTTGTCATAGTTGATAAAGCGCTCTACGTAGAAATAACGTAAGTCGGTGCGGCTTAAAAAGGGCATTAACATGTCAAGCGCCTGCTCAGAGTCAATTTTTACTATGCCAACGCCGCCCCAGCCGTCGGTTGGTTTGTAAACCAGCTTGCCGCCGAAGTCGCGGATCGCTGACTTTAAGCCGTCCATGTCGTTCTTGTGGCATAAGCGGTAATCTGGTGTCACGATGCCTTGCGAGCTAAGTAAGTGAGAGGTACGGAATTTATCTTCAGCAATTGAGAAAGCATTGTAATTATTCAACGTTGGAATGGTTTCGCTCAATGTTTGGTACAAGTAAAGCTGATACTGAGTTTGCTGTCCGGCGTTGTAGCTTAAAAACGTATCTAGCTTTTCCATGGCAATGCCATTGCAAATAATTGAGCCGCCTTGCGCTCTGGCATCTCTTAAATTTAATCCTGTTGAGGTTTGAATGCCTCGCTCAGCCAAAGCGTGAACTAGTTTTTGCTCGATGGCTTTACCGCCACCATTTTCGTACATCCAAATGCCTACATGAGGTGCTGTCACAATATGCTCCTTGTTTTCAAAACGGGTATAGCACAAAAGGGTTATTTGCGCTGTTGGCCGCAATTTAAACGGATCAAGATGACACTTTTTTGACCAATTGCAGCGAACAAAATTTGTTCATAAAACATTCACCTCCTTGAAACATAGTGTCGAGAAACTGGCGGCAAATAAATACAGGGAAATCCGTTATGACACAGATAGATTTTGCAGAATTAGCAACCCTTATTCGTTGTAATTCTCATAGTAAAAACAAAGTAGGGATTGATGAACATGGCGAGCAAATGATAGCGCTGCTTGCGCCTTTGGGTTTTGCTATGACCCGTTACCAAAGAGAAAATATTGGTGACCACTTGCTTTTCCATACCCCTAAAAGAGCGGGCAAAAAAATCTTATTGCTCGGCCACCTAGATACCGTTTTTCCGCCCAATACCTTTACCGAGTTTAAGCAAGATGACGACTGGGTGTATGGCCCTGGTGTGTGCGATATGAAAGGCGGTAACTTTGTCGCCCTGAATGCACTTCGTAACTTAAAAGCGGAATTTGGCCCACTCTACAACATCGACTTTTTATTGGTCAGTGATGAAGAAACAGGCAGCGATGACAGTAAATATTTAACCGCAAAACTCGCCAAAGACTACGACGCGTGTTTGGTATTTGAAGCGGCGGGTAAAGATCACGAAGTCGTTATTGGTAGAAAAGGCATTGCCACCTTCGATATTGAAATAATTGGCAAAGCCGCCCACGCTGGCAATCACTACGCCGATGGCATCGACGCCAACTATGCGCTGGCAAATATGCTCACTGAGATGACCGCTCTGACCGATTTAAAAAAAGGCAGTACCGTGAATGTCGGTAAAATCTCAGGCGGTTTAAGCACCAATACCATTTCGCCAAAAGCCAATATGATGGTCGAAGCCCGTTTTAAAACTTTAAAAGAGCAACAGCGATTGCTCAAAGGCATAGAAAATATCTGTTTTGCCATGGAGATCACCGGTGTGCAAATTAACGTGAACGGTGGCTTACAACGCGGCGTGATGAGCCCAGATGCATTGCAACAGCAGCTTCTTGACGAGATTGCCATGATCTTAGATGAGCCGCTAAAAACCGAACAACGCGGTGGTGTGTCAGATGCGAACGTAATCAGCGCAGCAGGTGTGCCAACCTTAGATGGATTTGGCCCTTATGGTGACGGCGACCACACCATTCACGAGCGCGCATTAAAAAGCAGTTTTGAGTTGCGAATAAAGCAAGTGACACAGATATTGTCGGCGTGGTGTTATCAATCAGACAGTGAAGAATCTAAACAAGATGCGCTCGAAGTTTAAAAATATTCATACTTTAGGCTATTTTAAACGAAAAAATAGCTTTTGAAGGCCAGTTATTGAACGTTTCTCAAACAAATATCGATTTCACGCTTAGTTAGCTGTAAGTTTAAATTTCTTCAATTTAATTTGATTGATTTTTGTGCAACTTTTATTGTGCTTATTTACCGATAAGTACAACAAATATAAGGAGCATAAAATGAAATTAAATAAGATTAAAAAGCAACAACTTAAAAACTTAAGTCAGAGTAAGATGAATAACGAGCAAACTGCAGCGGTCGCAGGTGGTACTTACACCAACCCAGCGCTTAGTTGTATCTCTTGTTTAACTGACTGCCCACTTTATAGATGTTCAGCATTTAGTAAGGCTGTTATGGCCTGCTAAGTTTTACTCAGTGCTTAACTGCCAATAGCTTATTGGCAGTTATTAAATTGTAGCTTTCAACCTCTAGTTCTGGCACTTAGGGCAATACACAGTACTTCGCTGGCCTAAGCGAATTTCTTTAAGCACAGTTTTACAGGTCACACACTCTTCGCCTTTGCGTCCATAAACCAGTAATTGCTGGGCAAAATAACCCGGTTTACCGTCAGACTGTGCGAAGTCTTTTAGCGTAGTACCACCTTGGGTGATGGCCGCAGCTAAAGTGTCTTTGATGATTGGCGTGAGTAATTTATAGCGCTTTAACGATACCTTGCCCGCTTCGCGTTTTGGATGAATACCCGCTTTGAACAGCGATTCGTTGGCGTAAATATTACCGACGCCCACAACCACATGGTTATCCATAATAAATTGCTTTATAGGCACCTTCTTGTTGCGAGAACAGTCAAACAAATGCTCGGCAGTAAAATCATCGGTAAGAGGCTCAGGCCCTAGCTTTGCGAACAACGCATGAGACTCATCAGGCGCTTGCCATAAACACGCACCAAAACGACGGGCATCGTTTAGACGTAACGCTTTGCCATTATCGAAGTGGATCTCAATATGATCGTGTTTTTTTAGCGGCTCACTGATTGGCACAATGCGCAAATGTCCCGACATACCCAAGTGTAAAATCACACTGCCAATATCAGTATCGAGCATTAAGTATTTTGCTCTACGGCGTACACTGTTGATCGTCAGCCCTTCAATGTCTTTCACTTCATCTGGCACAGGCCAACGCAGGCTTGCATTGCGTACAAATACTTTACTGACTGTTTGTTTTTCAATGTGTGGGCTAATGCCTAAACGGCTGACTTCGACTTCTGGTAATTCAGGCATGAGGTTCTCTAATGTCTATTTCTTTAAATATGTTGAGATTATACCAATCCGCTTAACTAAGTGGTCCATTTTGAGACAAGAAAACCTTGTTGGTAGCAAGGCAAATATTTCGTTATTTAGTTATTCTAAATGTGAAATCTTTAACGCAGCTATCATCAGGTTTAATCCCTCAAAATGATTAAGTGTTATTGCGGATTGGTATTATTGTGCTGCTTGCGCTAAGTTAAGCGGTTCAAACAGTTGATACGCTAGCTCTGATTCTAAGATCAGCCAAGATTGCTGCTGCTTATCAAAAATATAGTATTGCTCGTCGTCTTGATAGAGTTGAAAGCTCCAAGGTAACTCCTCACCTGCTAACCAAAACTGCGCCACACTGATGGCTTTGCTGCTCGGCAAAGAAATATCTGTCAGCTCTAACTCAACTTGTTGCCATGCATCAATCAACAAAGGTAATTGATTTGGATTTACTTGCCACGGCCCTTCACTACGCCAAGCTGTGCCGATGCGTTCAATTTTGTAGCCAGGAAAAGCCAATGTCAGTACAAATGTTTGCTCGGGTAGGAGTCGCTGAGGGGCAGACACTTGCTCATTCGGGTTGAGCTTATGATGCAGACCATTTAAAAAGAAGATCATGATCAGCATGGCGAAGATCACCACGTTATTCCATGCTTTACGACTCAATCCCATGCGCTTGCCTCTGTGCTTTATTGTTTTTATTAAATAGTCGTTTTGCAGTGTATCGAAAAACATCTTCACTGTGGAGCATGCTTTTACCCTGTTTTGCTTAGGTTAAGCTTAGATTTAGGTCTAAAAATGCATCGACTTGCTATTAAACTGTCGTGATTGTTTGCTAGAATATTTCGCAAAATTTAAGGAGTTCCGTCCATGGCAATGTATGTAGTGGGTCATAAGATCCCTGATTCAGATTCTATTTGTGGTGCAATTGCACTTGCATATTTAAAAAATCAAATTGGTGAAGCAGCAATCGCAACGCGTTTAGGCGATGTATCGCCTGAAACACAGTTCATTCTAGACACGTTTGGTTTTGAAGCACCTGAGCTTAAAATGAGCTACGCAGGTGAAGAGGTTTACATCGTAGACCACACAGAAAAAACACAAGCGCCAGATGACATTGATGAAGCAACGGTTGTAGGTGTAGTTGACCACCACAAAC
Source organism: Pseudoalteromonas sp. MTN2-4 (assembly GCF_042848605.1). NCBI lineage: Bacteria > Pseudomonadati > Pseudomonadota > Gammaproteobacteria > Alteromonadales > Pseudoalteromonadaceae > Pseudoalteromonas > Pseudoalteromonas sp. MTN2-4. The sequence continues at coordinate 97,151 of NZ_BTGK01000010.1, read as the reverse complement.
TTGGCGACTTAACGACATCTACACCGCTTGAGTGTTGGATCCGCCCTGTTGGTTGTTCAAACACCATCATCAAGATGATGTATGACTTCTACGGTGTTGAAATTCCAAAGAACATCGCAGGTCTTATGTTAGGTGCAATCTTATCTGACACCGTAATCTTCAAGTCACCAACTTGCACGACTGCTGACATCAAGTGTGTTGAAGTACTGGCTGAAATCGCTGGTATCGAAGACTACAAAGCATTCGGTATGGAAATGTTTAAAGTTAAATCAGCGGTTGAAGGCACACCTGCTCGCGACTTAGTTATGCGTGACTTTAAAGACTTCAACATGAACGGTAACCTAGTAGGTATCGGTCAATTAGAAGTTATCGACCTAGCTGTATTTGACGACATCAAAGCTGATCTTGAAGCTGACATTGCGAAGCTGAAAGAAGAAGGCGGCCGTCACTCTGTATTCTTACTACTTACAGACATCATGAAAGAAGGTTCACAAATGCTAATCGCGTCTGATGACGAAGGCATTGTTGAGCGTGCTTATGGTGTTACGCCTGAGCAAAGCCGCGTATGGTTAGATGGCGTACTAAGCCGTAAGAAGCAAGTAGTACCACCACTACAAGATGCATTTGCATAAGTAATAACTAGCAAGTTATGTAAATAGCTGATAAAACCGAAGCAATGTCTTCGGTTTTTTATTGCCCATAATCTATGACGCAGCACGCACCTAGCCAATTACTCATCGAGCCCGGCATACTAGCTATTTTTGGCGCAGTGCCAAAAACGGCTACACATCAACACACGCTTATTCAGATCACCTTACCTATGGGTGACGCGGATATGCGCCTTACTCTGCCAAATCACGATGAAATACAGCTCACTGGTGCAAGCATCATTAACCAAACAATCAGCCATCAACTCACCATGCAAGCTGGGTGGGTGATCTTAATCGAGCCAAGCTGCAACCTTGGCATGCAACTCATGGCGAAACTGGCTGATAAAGCCTTTATTGAAATCGAAATTAATAAGAACTTAGACAGCACTCAATGCCTCAGTGAGTTGCTCGACTTGTGTGGTTTAACCCCAGCACTTCAAACCACACTTGATGCACGGATAGCTCGCCTACTCGATAAACTGAATTGCTGTATTGGTAAGGAGTGTGTGAAACCACAACAGTGGCGCGCAGCAGACATTGCGCTTGAGCTCAATCTCTCAGAAAGTCGCTTTTTGCATTTATTTAAAGACACCATGCAGATCCCGTGGCGACCTTATTTATTATGGCGACGTCTAATATGTGCAGTACAGACATTACAACAAGGAAAAACCGCTACTGAAGCGGCGTATATTGCAGGTTTCTCAGACAGTGCGCATTTGAGCCGCACTTTTAAAAAGCATTTTGGGTTGAGTTTGAGGGAATACAATAAGACAGGATAAAGGCTGAAGTGGGTTTAACCACAGATTATTATCAATTTTAACCGGGGGCTCCTACGGGTTTAATAAGTACATAAAAGTTTCCTTTTAAATAAAATATAAGCAATTGAAAAAAAAGAAAAAGAGGAAGCGTGTTAGAGCATGTAAGATTAGGCCCATTAAAAATGGGACACACCAACCATTAACTAGTGAATACAAAACTAATGCTCCAAATTTAGTTTCATACATTTTAAAAGCCAATGAAGCGCCTTTGGCTAAGTCATTTGGTACACTTGAAAATGTCTTATCTTCAACTATGAAAAGACCAAACAGAAAGATCAAACTACAGAAAAAAAACAAAGAGAAAAAAATAAATGAATAACATAAAATGAAAGAGCATTTTTGCTTGTTTTAGTTCTATGCTTTTTCTTTAACCTGCCTTCCATATTTGAAAAGAACAAAGAGAACAAAAAAATTAACACAAAGAAAATGAAATTGATGGCATAAATAAACTTAAACTTATCTCTTAGCCGAATTGAATGCATAACATTTTTTTCAGCCCCGGGAACTGACTGATACACAATGTCTGCTATTGTTACAAACCAACTAGGTAAGTCTTTCACTTCGACACAATATATAAGTATCGCATTAAGAAAAAGCAGAAGAAACAACATAAAATTAAGAATTTTAAAGCTATAACGCCTTATCTTTTGCCCCTTCTCACCATAGCTGCAAGCTACCCTTTCGACTAGTTGGTGTAGTTTTAAAGCTGTCATTTAATCTCCTAACCAACTTTAAATAGTTTTGAAACTTCATCGTCAAATACTAAAAGTTAACTGTTGTTGTGTGGGAGTCACAACCCCACCTAAGGTCGATAGCTGAAGTCATAAAGAATGTCGTTAGATAGGTATCTTTTACTTTGAGAGTAGTTAATGAGATATGCTGAACTAGTTTCAGTTGCTCCTTCAACCTCAACGCTAAATACCTAAAAATGATACATTAGAATAAAATATTAAAGCAACAACTAACTTTTTAACTAACTGAAACTTTTATCATTTCCTTTAATTTAAGATAGATGAATTTTGGCAAATGTAATTTTCGCGACATATTATTAAGGCACACCTGTTAATGCCACTTGCTCCATTCGCCCTAGGTAAGCTTCAACGATTTTGGCATAGCCTTCACCCTGTTTAAACTTCTTCAATTCATAATTAAACCTATCTCTGAGCATTTTATCTTTAAAAGCGACACTGGCGGTGACAGGCGGAATTAGATAATAATGTTTAAAGATATCTACAGGTCTTTGTTTGTCGTTCAAGCGGTAGAAGTAATAAAAAATATATTGGTCTAATAGTGCAAAATCGTAACGGGATTTAGCCAGAATCTCGGGGATCACCGACATATCTGCCGACTCTTTATATCTCGCTTGCTCCGATATGGTTTTAAATTCATTGCCAAAATAGCCCGGCGCACCTTGAAAGGTAATCACAGAATATTTTGCAAAATCACTGATAGAGTCGGGCGATAAATTACGCTCAGATAAAGAAAACACCATGGGCTTATAGGTAACAATAGGGTCGCTGCTATAAAAGTTATCGCTGCCTTTTGCAAAGAATATTGGTGCCATTAGATCGTACTGGCCCGAGCGAACTAACTTTTCAGCACGGCCTAGCGCGACAAAGTGCAAATTAACAGAATAGCCGAGCTGCCTGAGCACGGCTTTGGTCACATCTAAATCTATGCCGCTGTAGAGTTGATGATTTATGGTATGAGGCGGACCTTCACTGGTAACTAAGTTTAGGGCGTGGGTAATATGAGAAAAGCACAATGAAAATAAAAAAGCACAGTATTTTAGAAACGACCCTTTTTTCTATTTCGTTTATGAAAATAACTGTGCATCTTAATTCCATGCTATGTAAGCCTGATTTAATCACCTTTAATCTTAGGAGTAATCACGAGGAGGTAAAGTGCTGTACTGATAAAAGTCTCAAATTAGCCCACGTAATCTCTAGTAAGATCGCAGGCCATTAAGAATTAGAAAAGTAATTAGGGCGTGTTGACCTTTGAGGTATGAATTTTGTTCAAATCAAAGGCTTTCAATACACGAAATGAGCTACGAAGCATAATGGGTTATGTGAGTGGCGAATGACAAAGTAGTGGAAGCCTTTGGTTGAACTCTTCGAGCAGCGCGAGTTGGTCATTTATTCGGCGTTATCGGCTGATTTACATAGAATAACTATGCGGGGCAACCCTTGCTACGCAGCCTCTGCCTGGCCTAAATACCCAACTCACTGCTGCAAAAACAAACAGCAAAGGTCAACACGCCCTAATCATTACGCTCTAATCTCTCTAGTACCGCTTTAACGACAGTATCAGGGTGCTCAAAAAACACTTGATGACTAGCATTTTTTAACTCGTAGTAATTCCCTTGGGTTTTGTAAGCAATATCTTTGCTCCATTGCGTACCCTCTTGTTGCCATTGAACTAAACTCGGTTTTTCATCCTCGTTAGCATTAGCAATATCTAAGCGCTCAAAGTCGCTGTCAATGACACTAATAGGCACACTAATATTGTGCTGTAATGGCTCAGCAATATTCAGATCATCATGATAGTTCATCATTTCTTTTATACGTGTTACTTGATTTTCGACTTTTAACCGCTGCTCTGTTACTTGGTCATAGTAGACCCAGTCCATTGTCTCTTGATGATTTGAAGAGATGAGCTTAACAAGCTCTTCACGTTCTATGGCAATGCGCTCGCGGCTCTTTTCAGTCCAATTACCACCACGTACATGCTCAATATATTCTGTTTTATATTTTCGTAGGGCTGCAACCGATCCACTTTGATATTGAGCTATTGAGTGAGGCAGTAAAATATCAGGATCAGCCCACACTACACCATTCACCTTAATCTCAGGGTTGGGATTATGTAAATACATAAGGGTCGCTAAATTACTGTTAGCGAAGCTCAAGAATGTCACTTTTTTAGTACCTAACAAGCTAAGTAGTTCAGGTAGATCATCCGCCAATTGTTTGAATGAAGGCTCTTCTACATCGGAGCTCCAGGCATTCCCCAACCTGTCTATTACATGCACCCTTGCATGCTTTGAAAGTAATGGTTGAATCAGTGAAGCCCAAGCGGAGTCACTGTGAAAAAACTTGTTCGCACCTGAGAGTATCACCACATCTCCCTTGTCAGTTTGTTTACCCATACTCCTAACATGGTAGTTTTTAGTATTCACCGTATACAAAGCAGAATATTCAGGTAAAGCGTACATACTGCTTTGATTAAAAAAGTCTAATAGCTGGTTTGAGGTTGAATAGTTTTCAAAAGACCAAGCATGCCCCCCCCCGTCAATACTGACTAATTTACTTAATAATTTAGTGTCAGTCGAAGAACGATATAGTTTCTCAGTAACGTGCTCACTGGGCATATTTTCAGACACTATGGCATCAGGTATGGTCTGGCTAGAAATCAACTCGACAGCTTTTGGCGCCGATATAAGCCCAAAGTTAAGATGCACCAAACCTCGATAAGGTAGCACCCTATCAGCGGTACCTTGAACTAACATATAACTTGTTGGATCGGTAATACTACACATAATCGATAACCTGTCTGACATAGGCGAAGCAACACTTGCGACAGCTTGAAACTTTTCACTGAACTTACAGAGCATATTTTGACTGAACAGCCCTCCTTGAGAAAAGCCCACTGCATAGTTTTCGCCTTCCAACAAATTATATTCAGCATGCATTTTATCAATCAGCTGAACGATAAATTCGACATCTTTAGCGCCTAAACGATGTGCAATGTTGCACTCACACCCTTCATCCCACTCGACCTCCTTAGATTTAGGGTAAATCACAAGATAATCATCGCTTAATAACTCAAATCTCGTCATGCGTTGCATGCCCTGTTCTGTTCCCCCTGAGCCATGAAAAGCAAATAATAGCTTGTATGCTTTTCCTTCTTTAAGTCCACCTGCAGGGAAGGCCAAGGTATAAAAACGATCTCCTAAACTTAAGTGTAAATCACTTGAAGTTTCTTCTTGTGTTTCATTAAGTTCAACGTGTTCTGTCGAGTGGTCCTGACTTCCACAAGCTTGTAGCAAACCAGATAATACAAGGGGTAATAATAACTTTTTCATTTGTCTCTCCTGTTTTGCCAAGAGACTAAATTTGCTGCTACATTATTGTCACAACCTTTAATCGAATTTATCGTTACCTTTTGCTTACCTAAAAAATAAGTATAAAAAACATTAGGCTAGGTATGAAATATCAAATCCACGACATCATCTTTGATACTCAAGAAAAAGCGCTTTTTCATAATGAAGAAAGCGTTTTATTGGAAGCCAAGTCTTATCACCTATTATTAGCCTTTATTCAAAGTGACGAACCAGTTCTATCGAGAGACAAATTAATTGAGTTAGCCTGGCCACAACAAGTCGTCTCTGACGGTGCGGTAAACAAAGCGATATCTAAACTTAGAAACCATCTGGAACAGTTATCACCAGATGTCGAATTTATTCTCACCAAACCTAAGTTTGGGTATCAATTTTGCGCACCAGTAAAAATAGTGCCTGAGCCTAATAGCACATTGGGCTCTGCAGGAGTAAAGCCCTCTCTCAATCTTCAAAATAGATGGCTAATCATCGTCATTAGCACTGTCTTGCTTGTCTCGCTCTTTTTCTTATACATAGATAGCGCTGTGCAAAGCACGGTAGAGAAAACCAAACAAACTGAGTTTAGCCAGTTTAGATTTACTGCATTAGAGGGAGTCGAAACCAAGCTTAGCAGTGCAAAAGACGGGAAAGTGTTATTTATAAATACTGATTTCAATGGTCAAGCATCACTTTACTTGAAGGTAAATAAAAACATCCCAAAAGTATTGCCCATAAACCTCACTGACGTTCGAGATATTCGACTTGCTCCAAATGGAAAGGTCATAGGATTAGTCTCTCAAAATGGAGAAAGCTGCTTAATAGAACAAGTATCTCTCGCCTCTTTTGATAAAAAGACACTGTTTAATTGTAGTCAGTTTTCGGATGTAAAAATTGCATGGCACTACGATATGCAAAGGCTCTTTATTCAAGCACGAAAAAATAACGCTACGCCCTATAAAATATATCAATTTAAAATAGCAACTCAGGTACTAGAGCAAATATCTTTGCCACAAAAACATGCCGCTTTAAATGGTGACTTTCGATTGGCCACTCACCCCTCTCAGCCTCGTTTAGCATTTGCTCGATATCTTGAGTCTGATCGCAGTGAAATTCATGTACTTAACACCCATACATTGGAAAAGCTGGCAACTTATCCTGTACCGTATGTGGTTGGCGCTTTAGCGTGGGACGTAGAGGGTGATGTACTGTTTTTCTCTGCAGACAAGACTTTACTACAAATTGATGCTCAAAGCGGTTCTGAACACGTAACCAAACAGTTGAGTTATCCGATCGAGTCCATTGCCAGTACATTCTCTTCTAACGGCAAGGTATTACTGGCAACTCAATACCACCCCAGTAGTCGTATAAAAAAATATAACTTTAATACACAAAACACCCAGACCATGCTTAACAATGCAGCACTCAACCGTCTACCAAGACAAACTGATGATCAGTCATTGTTGTTTCTCTCAGATATGATGGGCACGCATGATTTATGGCAACTTAAAGGCGAAGCGTTAAACAAAATCTCGCTGCCATTTGAATTTGGCTTTAGACGCTTTCAAATTGATAGCCAAAAAGAGCATGTACTTTTTGAAAAACAGGGCGCTTTATATGAGCTTAATTTACTCACCAATGAAAAGAATAAACTCATAACTGCTGAGCACAAGGCGTATGTTGCTAACTATAGCGAGGACGATAAAAACATCATTTATAGCAGTCAAAAAAGTGGTGAGTGGCAATTATGGCTATTTAACAAAGTGACTTTAACCCATACTCAATTAACACAATATGGTGGCTATAGTGGCTATCAATATCAAGGTGGACTGGTTTACTCAAAAAGAACCCAAGCTGGACTATGGCGCTTGTTTGAGGGGGAAGAGACTTTACTTATTAAAGATTTTAGCAATATAAACTGGCTCAACTTTCAACTAATAGAGGACAAGGTTTACTTTTATCGTAAGGCCTCGGGCATTTGGCGTTATAACTTAACAACCAAAGAAGCTGAAAAAGTCATGGCAACTAATCAACACTTCATCAACCAATTCAATGTTAATGCAGCACAAAATGCAATATTGTTTGCAGAGCTCAAACCTATTCAAGGTGATGTGCAAGGCTTATTGATTCAAGACATGCACTGATTAACTAACCGCTCGTGCAGTGTTCGCATTCTGGGTCTTTGTATAGCCCAAATGATTTTTGCTCTAACGTTAAACCATCAACTTGCTTAAAAGCGCTACCACTATGATGACCTAAAATCATGTTTACGGTATAAAGCGCCTGCATTGAGCCTATAATGCCTAATAACGGGCTGATTACTCCAAAATTATCGCAGTTTTGTGCCACTTGTCCGTCCCCCTCTGGGAATAAGCAGGCATAACAAGGGCCTTCACTTCTAAAATCAAATACCATCACCTGGCCTTGGGTTGCGATGGCTGCACCTGAGATCAAGACTTTTTGCTTCGCAAGACAGTATTCATTCAGTAGATAACGAGTTCTAAAGTTATCGCTACAATCTAGGATAAAGTCGGCATCAGCCAATAACATATCTAAATTTTCTGCGCTTAAACGTGCGTGCACAGGGTTTAGTGAAATTTGATTATTTAGACTGGTCAGCACCTTACCCGCAGCTTTAGCCTTGCTTTGACCAAGGTGATTTACCTTATACATAATCTGACGTTGAAGGTTAGACAGCTCAACTTCGTCATCATCAATGAATGTCAGTTTCCCTATGCCTGAAGCCGCCAAATACAATAAAGCTGGGCTGCCTAAACCGCCACAGCCGACTACGGCTACATTGGCACTTTTCAGCTTATTTTGACCTGCTTCACCGACTTCTTTGAGTAACAAGTGGCGGCTGTAACGTAGCCGCTCTTTGTCATCCAATGCCATTAAGCTTCACCTCGTCCTTTGCGAATTGCTGCTTTGAGCTCAAGAACCGCATTTTGGTGGTCATCAGCTAGGGTGATAGCACGAACAACCGCGACACTGCCCACACCAGTACTGGCAACCTGCTCAGTACGCGCTATATCAATACCGCCTATGGCCACAGTCGGGTAATGTGCTTTCATTAACGGAACAAAATGCTTTAGCTTTTCAAGACCTTGAATTTGTCCTGTCATGTCTTTGGTTGTGGTTGGGTAAATCGCGCCGAAGGCTAAGTAACTTGGGCGGTAATTGTGCGCACGCACCATTTCGTAAAAGCCGTGTGTCGATACGCCTAAACGTAAACCCGCATTTTGAATTGCCGATAGGTTAGCTTCACTTAAATCTTCTTGACCAAGATGCACACCATACGCACCATGCTCGATGGCTAACTGCCAGTAATCGTTAATAAATACTCGGCCTTGATATTTCTCACCCAGCATGATGGCAATTTTGATCTCCGCTTCTAGGTTTGGATCATTTGGATCTTTAATGCGCAGTTGAACGGTCGGTACGCCTGCGGCTAAACATTTTTCAACCCAATCGGCAGTATCAACAACCGCATAAAGCTCCAGTTCACCGTCAGTGTCGGCAAAACCTGCCGCAAAATTAAAATCATCCGGTGCAGCCAGTTCTAATTCATCGGCTAACCAACTACCCGGTTCAATCACTTGCGGGAAGTGAGTTAAGTCTTCTGGGAAGCCGGTGTGCGCTACTGGACCAATACCTTCGCCATACCTTACGGCAGCTGCTAAACCTTGATTAATATACGCTTTGCCTAAAATAAATGCATCTTTTAACGGGTAGCCTTTGGCAAGACAAGCCGCGATACATGACGATAGGCTGCAACCAGTGCCATGAGTATGAGGAGTGACTACCGCCTCGTTTCCTAGCCAGTATTCTTCTTTACTGTCACTGCGACAATAATCTATACAGTAGCCTTTCGGGAAATCCCAGTGACCGCCTTTGATCACCGCAGAGCCTGCACCAAAAGCCTGTAACTTTTCGGCCGCTTCAACCACTGAACTTGGGCCAATAAGATAAATACCTGTGAGTAATTGTGTCTCGTGTGTATTTGGGGTGATCACATCCACCAGCGGGAAAAGATACTTTTTCAGTGCGTCAACCGTGTCTTCTTCAGTTAAGGTGTCACCACTGGTTGCAATCGCAACCGGGTCATACACCACCACAGGCGGCACCGCCCACGTTTTTTTGTAGTGAGCAATGTGCTCTGCAATTAGCTCTACTTGCGCGATATTGGCAAGCAAGCCTATTTTTATCACTTTTGCAGGCATATCTTGCGCAAGTGCATTGAGCTGAGATTCAATCACGGCATTACTAACAGGGTTTATGGCGTCAACACCAAGGCTATTTTGCGCAGTCAGTGCCGTAATAACCGTACAGCCGTGTACACCAAAACTGTGCATGGCCTTTAGGTCGGCTTGAATACCTGCGCCACCGCCACTGTCTGAGCCTGCAATACTCCAAACAACTTCTGACATGTCAGACTCCTAAATTATTTATCTATTTCTATTTTTAATCTTGGTGCCAAAACGGCATGCCCATGGTCGGCGTAGAAGGTGCTGCCACCTCTTTTTCAGGCATGGCTTTGGCTTCATAACTAAAGCGCCCTGCTTCTACTGCAGATTTAAACGCTTTGGCCATGGTCACCGGGCAACCCGCACCAGCAATGGCCGAATTTAATAGTACCGCATCATAACCTAGCTCAAGCGCTTGGCAAGCATGCGACGGTAAGCCTAAGCCTGCATCCACAATTAAAGTATGCTCTGGCAGGCGCTCACGAATGGTTTTTAAGTTATAAGGATTTATTAACCCTTTGCCTGTGCCAATTGGTGCGCCCCAAGGCATCAATACCTCACAGCCTAAATCGGCCAGTCGCTGACAGATCACTAGGTCATCGGTGCAATAAGGCAGTACTTTAAAGCCATCTTTGATCAAAATGTCAGTCGCTTCTAATAAAGCCACGGGATCAGGCTGCAAATTATACTCATCACCAATCAGCTCTAGTTTAATCCAATCAGTATCGAAGACTTCGCGACACATTTGCGCCAAGGTCACCACTTCTTTCACACTGTGGCACCCTGCTGTATTAGGCAATACACGCAGCCCAGTGTCTTTGATTAATTGCCAAAAATCTTGCCCTGCTTCAACTGAATTTTGACGTCGCAACGACACAGTCACAATTTGCGACTGTGATACCACCAGCGATTGCTGCATAATTTGCGGAGACGGATAAAGCGCGGAGCCTATCAATAAACGGCTATCAAAAGTTTCGCCATAAATGGTAAGTGGTTTACGCATTCTATCCCCCTTGAATAGGCGACAATAACTCGATTTGATCGCCCTCTTTTAATTCAGCCACAGCACATTGGCTGCGCGGTACAAACTGCCCATTCACAGCCACTGCAAATGGCGGCACTGCGCCTTGCGATTCAATAAATGCTTGTAAATTAGTGTCGGTTAGCGCGACTTGTTGACCATTGAATACGACGTTCAAAGTAACCCCTTGCTCAGTGCTTGCTGCACCACAAAAGGTGCAAGTAAATAACCATGGCGATATAAACCATTAATTTGGATGAGGTTGTCTTTTACCTCAATATTTGGACGATTATCAACAAATGCAGGTCTTAGCCCAGAATTAATCGACATTACTCGGCCCTCACTAAAGCCGCTGTGTACCGTGTAGGCAGCTGACAACAACTCTAGGGTAGAGCGCACCGTGATCGGGCCATTATCTTGCGACTCAATTTCAGTCGCACCAATGACAAACTCATGATTGGGTTTAGGCGCAATGTAAATTGGGTAGCGGGGATGCATTAAACGCACAGGGCGAGTTAACGTCACTTCTGGTGCATACACGCGGGCGACTTCACCACGTACGCCACGCAGCCCCGACATTTCATTTTTGGCACCTAAGCCGCGACAATCGATGATCCAATCGAATGCTTCACCGTTTACTTGCCCTTGTTCGCAATACACAGACTGCCCAAAATGAAACTCAACATCTTGCTGTTTTAGCGCCTCAAAACTGGCGCGGTAAAAAGCCAAGTTATCGAGCTGGCCTTCACATGGTAAAAATATGCCTTGATGAAAACGCCCAGCAAGCTCTGGCTCTAACTGAGAAATATCTTGACTATTGGCTATGTGTGCTTGGTGTCCAGCGAGGGGTTTCAAACGTTGTGAAAAGCTTTGTAAGTCACCCTTGTCTTGCTGATGTGCAACAACTAGGGTACCTGCTTGTTGAAAAAATACTGGGGAAGAAAGTTTTGCCAAAAGTTCAGGCCAAAGTGCCATGGCTTTTAAGCCATCTTCGGCTAAGTCTGCTTCACAAATTACCGACTCTGCCAACGGCGCTAACATGGCTGCTGCTAACACACCGGCGCTGCTATTTGCTTGTGCGTCGTCTTTTTCAAAGATGCTTAGTTGATAGTGCTCCATCAGCATCAATGCTGCAACACGCCCTAACAAACCAAACCCTAAGATCGCAACTTTTGGTTTACTCATTTCTGCCCCTAAAAACCCGAAGGTTATAAAACAATGCCATGCTGTGCGCATGGCATAATCATCTAGCGTGACTAGATTGCTTTGTGATAAAGCTCAGAGCCTGTTTGTTTAAACTCTTCAGACTTGGCTTTCATTTCAGCTTCAACATCGATCATCTTGATCTTAATTGCGTTGTTATCAGAGATATCAACACCTTGTGCTTCTAGGTCTTTCGCGTAGTCACGTACTTCTTGGGTGATCTTCATTGAACAGAATTTAGGACCACACATAGAGCAGAAATGCGCCACTTTGCCTGACTCTTGTGGTAGCGTTTCGTCGTGATACTCAAGCGCACGCTCAGGATCTAGACCTAGATTGAATTGGTCGTGCCAACGGAACTCGAAACGCGCTTTCGATAATGCGTTATCACGAATTTGTGCACCTGGGTGACCTTTCGCTAAATCCGCTGCGTGAGCGGCGATTTTGTATGTGATAAGACCTTCTTTCACGTCTTCTTTGTTTGGTAGACCTAAGTGCTCTTTTGGTGTTACATAACACAGCATAGCCGTACCATACCAAGCGATCTGCGCAGCACCGATACCAGAAGTAATATGATCATAACCCGGTGCGATATCGGTCGTTAATGGACCAAGTGTATAGAAAGGTGCTTCATGGCAGTGCTCTAATTGCTCGTCCATATTTTCTTTGATCATATGCATTGGCACGTGACCTGGACCTTCGATAAACACCTGAACGTCATGCTCCCACGCAATCTTCGTCAGCTCACCTAAAGTACGAAGCTCTGATAATTGTGCTTCATCGTTGGCATCCGCAATTGAGCCCGGACGTAAGCCATCACCCAGTGAGAAACATACGTCATACTGCTTCATGATCTCACAGATGTCTTCGAAGTGTGTGTATAAAAAGTTTTCTTTATGGTGCGCTAAGCACCACTTCGCCATGATTGAACCACCACGCGATACAATACCGGTGACACGTTTTGCTGTCATTGGTACGTAGCGAAGTAATACACCAGCGTGAATCGTGAAGTAATCCACACCCTGCTCTGCTTGTTCAATCAGTGTATCACGGAAGATTTCCCATGTTAGGTCTTCAGCAACACCGTTTACTTTTTCAAGGGCTTGGTAGATTGGTACAGTGCCGATTGGCACAGGTGAGTTACGTACAACCCATTCACGCGTTTCGTGAATATAACGGCCTGTAGACAGGTCCATTACCGTATCTGCACCCCAACGCGTTGACCATACTAGCTTCTCAACTTCTTCTTCAATTGAAGAAGTGACTGATGAATTACCAATGTTGGCGTTCACTTTTACTAAGAAGTTACGGCCAACAATCATTGGCTCTGATTCTGGGTGGTTGATGTTGTTAGGAATGATAGCTCGACCACGTGCCACTTCTGAGCGAACGAATTCTGGTGTGATGAACTCTGGAATTTCAGCACCAAACGACTCGCCTTTGTGCTGTTGCGCTAATAATTCTTCACGAATTTTTTCACGACCCATGTTTTCACGAATGGCTACGAATTCCATTTCTGGGGTGATAATGCCCTGACGCGCATAGTGCATTTGCGTCACATTTTTGCCTTTTTTAGCACGACGAATTTTAGGTAAGTGCTCAAAACGGATGTGATCAAGGCCTTCATCAGCCATACGTTGCTGAGAGAACTGTGAGGTTACAGACTCAAGCTCTTCTGTGTCGTCACGATTTAAGATCCACTGCTCACGGTATTTAGGTAAGCCTTTACGTACATTTAGCTCAAAGCCCGACTCTGTGTAAGGGCCTGATGTATCGTACACACGGATTGGGTCATTTTTCTCAAAAACAGGGTTTTCTTCTGTGCCACCAATAAAGCTGTCGCTTAGAGTGATTTCGCGCATACCTACACGTACACCCGCCTGCTCACCTTCTACATACACTTTTTGTGAGTTCGGAAACGGTTGGCCAGTAAGGTTATAAATATATTCTGATGCCGCGGCACGGGTTTCGCGACGGCTTGGCTTGCTACTATTGTTTGACATGACTTGCCTCATGGTTAGTTAAGGTGTCTTGCCAGATCTCCAGATGGAGAGAGATGGGGGTTAGCCCAATTGGTCCGAGCTAAATGCATGCACGACGCATATTAGCTTTTTGCAGCCAGCAAAGATATTTGCTTGCAAGGCAGCTTGTTCCCTACGCAGGTTTTAACCTGATCAGGTTCACGGATCCCGCAAATAATGCGATCTCAGCCCGAAGGCACTCCGACAAGTAACGAATTGAGTGCAGTCTACTTCATAAACAATAGCTTATTCAAGACCATCTAAACGTTTAAAGGTCAGGATTGGCTTACCATTTAGTATTAGGACCTTATCTGAAACCGTAAAAGGCACTCCGATTTCTAACATATTCAGTAGCATACGCTCTTGTTTATCGAGCTCATCGGAGCAGAGCATTTTTGTCATGCCGATTTGCTCAACATATAGCTGATTGCCTTCAATACGGGTTTTACCAAAGAAACGGTTGCATCCTGTGTGGCCCATGATCTGATTGTCTTCAACGAGCTGTAGGCGCATTTCACTGCTGCGCTGCTCAACTTCATCAATATGACTTAACTCCCAATGTCCTTGCGGTAACGTCTTTTCAGAGAAAGGGTTAAGGCTATTTGGGTCGTCCCACACCATGGTGCAACCAGATAAAACAGCAGAGCCCGATAAGCCCAAAACAATGGCTAAAGTAGATAACTTATTTTTCATGCATGGCTTCCTATGTTTAGGGCTATAGTTTTTATGTAAATAACTGCTCAAGTTGCTCAGGCACAAATGGGCGACCTTTTGCATTCACCGATGTACCTGTCACAACTGCATCCAGCATCAATTTATTGTCTGTTGCGCGGATCACCTTTTGATTAAAGGCGAATTTCAAACGGCTTAAACGCTCTACTTCGACTTCTACGTAAAAAGCATCGCACGGCTTTAATGAGTCTTTGTAGTTCATTTCTGAGCGGATCACCACTAAATTGACCTTATCACGTGCAAGTTGCGCAAAATCGATATTTTTAGCTGCCAAAAACTCATGGCGTGCATGCTCTAGATAATTGAAATAGACGCTGTTGTTGACGATACCTTGCAAGTCGCACTCGTAGTCACGCACTTTAAACTCAACTTTGAAACTCATTTAATCCTCATAAACTCGGTAGTCTTTGCCGCAGTTATAACACAATTAAACATAGTTTCACTTCTCTGTATGGTCTGATTTGTTAGAATAGCCAGCGCGTGCCGAACTTAACAGCTTATTTTGAATTGAACAAAACTGACATTCAGAACGTATGCACGCCTCACTATCAAAACGGAATAGCCTGAAAATGAAAGCAAAAATCTCTCTGTTATGCGCAGCCATGCTGCCTTTATTTGCCACTAATGCGGTTGCTGAGCAAAATAGCCTTGAAGTGATTGAAGTCACCGGTGACTTCAAAAAAGAAAGCATTCAAACCTTAAGCGCCAGTGCCAGCGTATTAGGCGAGCTTGAAATTACACAACGTGGTGCCAGCTACATAGATGAGATTTTAAATTCAGCGGCTAACGTCAACTTCACTGCAGGCGCATCTCGTGGTCGCTTTGTACAAATTCGTGGCGTTGGTCTTCGCTCTCAATTCCAAGACCCAATCCAGCCAAGTGTGGGTTTACTCATCGATGGCATTAACTACTCAGGCCTTGGTGGCAGTGCATTGTTATTCGATGTTGAGCAAGTTGCCGTTTATCGCGGCCCGCAAGGTACACGTTATGGTGCTGATGCCATGGCTGGTATGATTGACATGCAAACCACTGCGCCTAGCCAAGATAAGGCATTGAAGGTGAAGTTAGGTGTCGGCAACTATAATAGTTATGAAGCAGGTATTGCTGCAGGCACAGGTTTAACCGACAGCTCAGCCATTAGAGTGAGCGCGTTCCAACGTAAGTCAGATGGTTATACTGATAACTTATATCTGGACCGCCCAACCCAAGAGCAAGATGAACAAGCTTTACGATTAAAGCTAAGCAATGAATGGAGCGATAGCTTTAATACTTCACTTGCTGTACATCACATCAATATCGAAAACGGTTATGATGCATTCACACTTGATAATAGCCGCAATAGTGTTGCTGATGAGCCGGGTCAGGATAACTTAGAAAGCGATGCTTTCTCTTTAACTGCAAATTACACCGGCTTTGAAACAGTCAATATCACAGCAACGGCAACTGGCTTGCAAGCAGATTCACTGTACAGCTATGATGAAGACTGGGTATGTAAAAACGCCAACCAAGCAAGTTTATGTGCAGCAGGTCTTCACCCTTGGGGTTACAGCTCTACTGATATTTATTCACGCGATACTGAAAAAGGCACTTTCGACCTACAAGTAAGCTCGAAACAAAATGACTGGGTTGTTGGCCTTTATTCTGAGCGTCGTGATGTAGACTTAACTCGTATCTATAATGACCCTAGCAACCCTTTCAATTCTAGTTTTGATATCACTAACACCTCTGTGTATGGCCAAAAAGTAACATCAATCGCAAAAGATGTTGAGCTGATCACCGGATTACGTGCAGAAAGCTATGAAGCTGACTACAAAGACAACAATGGCTTTTCAGAAACAACCGATAAAACCATGCTAGGCGGCAAGGTTGCGCTAGAGTATCAAGTTGTACCACGTACAATGATCTACACCAGCCTATCTCGTGGCTACAAAATCGGGGGGGTAAACGGCGAGGCACTTGCGAAAGCGAAAGATGAAAACCTAAATATTCAGCCAGAGAACTACACCTTTGATCCTGAATATTTATGGAATGCAGAGTTCGGTGTAAAAGGCCAATCTGAAGATAAAAGCCATACCTTGCGTGTAACTGCTTTCTACATGAAGCGTGACGATATGCAATTAAAGCAATGGCAAGTTCAAGACCAACAATTCGCTGGATATTTAGATAATGCCAGCTCAGGTAAAAACTATGGCTTTGAAGTAGAAGGCACTAAACAATATACAGAGCGCCTTGCACTTAACTATAGTTTTGGCTATTTACGTTCGAAAATTAAAGGCTTCACCACTTCTAATGGCATCGACCAACACGGTAGAGATCAAGCCCAAGCACCTAAATATCAATATGCGTTCAGCTTTAACTATGCGCTAACAGATAACTTAGAAGCGCAACTTGGCTTTGAGGGCAAAGATAGTTATTACTTCTCAGACAGTCATAACGACCAAGCACCTAATCAAAATCTAATTAATGCAAGTGTAAGCTACTACAATGAAAACTGGTCACTGACCGCTTGGGGTAGAAACCTAGCTGATAGAGATGTGCCTGTTCGCGGCTTTGAGTTCGGTAATAACCCACTTAAAGAGTACGCGACTGAAAATTACTACCAGTATGGCGAGCCTCGCCTCGTCGGTTTGACGTTTAAATACGAGTTATAAATGAAATACCTTGTGGCATAAAGCACGGGGTATTTTTATCTCGCCAATAAAATTTTAGGCACAAAAAAGCGCGCAATTAAAATGCGCGCTTTTCTTTTTTCTGAGAGATTAACCTAATTCAGGCAGGTTACGACCATAGAATACTTCTTGGATCTCACGCTCTACTTTCGCGCGGATTTCTTTTTCTTCTTCTGCACTTAAATCATCTGTGCTTAAGCCGAATAGATAAGTATTTAAATCAGTCTCTTTTAACATCATTTTAGTGTGGAATAAGTTTTCTTGGAAAACATTCACGTCCACCATGTGATACGCTTCTTTGGTATCTTCAGTCATGTAATTCTGGATTGAATGAATTGCATGATCAATGTAGTGTTTTACCCCTGTGATATCACGCGTAAAACCACGTACACGGTAATCGATTGTCACCACATCCGACTCTAGAGAATGGATTAAGAAGTTCAACGCTTTAAGTGGAGAGATTACGCCACAGGTTGATACTTCGATGTCTGCACGGAATGTACAAATACCATCGTTAGGGTGCGCTTCAGGATAAGTGTGAACACAGATGTGACTCTTATCTAAATGTGCAACCACTGACTCAGGAAGTGGTCCAGGTGTTTCGTTACTATCAAATGTCTGCTGCTCTACAGGTTCTTCAGACACAAGAATAGTAACACTTGCACCTTGCGGATCATAGTCTTGGCGAGCAATGTTCAGAACATTTGCACCAATGATATCTACTACTTCTTTTAGAATATCCGTTAGGCGATCAGCGCTATATTGCTCATCAATGTATTCTAAATATTCTTTACGCTGTTGCTCCGTTTTAGCGTAACAAATGTCATAGATACTAAAGCTTAAACTTTTCGTTAAGTTATTAAAGCCATGGAGCTTAATTTTATCAAAGGGCTTGTTCACTATACTCAACCTTTAAACAATAAATCTGCAACGCAGAACTCAAAGAGGGCGGATTTTATACGAAAAATCCGCACTGAAAAAGCGTTATTTTGCAACGCTTTAAACAACCTCATGACTGTGAGTAATTTCTACTGTTTTATCAAGCATTAAGGCCACAGAACAGTACTTCTCAGCAGACAGCTGAACCGCGCGTGCAAGGTGCTTTTCAGAAACATTTTTACCGGTAACTACAAAGTGTAGATTTATTTTGGTAAATACTCTAGGCGCACTTTCAGCGCGCTCAGCTGTTAGCTTAACTTCAACATTCTCAACCTGTTGTTTTGCTTTTTTTAGAATGCTCACCACATCCACCGATGAACAGCAACCCGTCGACATTAAGACCATTTCCATTGGGCTTGGCGCAGTACCATCAGCGCCTGTGTCAAATACCACATTATGGCCAGACTGTGAGCGGCCAATGAAAGTATCGCCATCAACCCACTTAATATTTGCTTCCATTTTTTACCTCTATAAATACAAACACCGCCTTCAAGCGGCGGTGTTATAAAATGCTATAAACTGTTTGAGACTGCAATTATTTTAGAGCGCGGCGTCGAATAAGTTTTTAACCAAACCTGCAAACTCTTCAATAAACTCTCGTTGCTCTTTGGTCACTCGTTGCTCTGTCACGCTAGACAGCACTTCTTGCAAGTCATAGACGATACCATCTACCTCACGGACAATTAAGCTGCGTTGCTCAGTTGATAACTCTGTGTTTTGCTCACAGATTTTAATTACATACTCAGCGATGACATCTTCAATTAACTCCATCACCCTTGGTGCACCCGGTTCAATCTCACCAGGCTTTTCAAACAAGGTTAAATTGTGGGTTAAGTACATTACTAACTCATCATAGCCCTGTTTATCTAATACCATAGTTTGTCCACCTGAAACTCTCAAAGCATCTCCTATTGATTTAAGCAGAAACTCACCTGCATTGCTACTTTTACAGCTAACGGATGAAAAAAAAGCAGCCTAAGCTGCTTTTTTTAATACTTTTATTCTACCTAAATAGATAGAGACTGTGAATTAGTCGATTGATAAACCTGGGCTTAATGCACCTGGTAATGTCACTTTTTCTAACTCAACAGACGCTACTGGGTAAGCACAGTAATCTGCTGCATAGTATGCACTTGCTCTGTGGTTACCTGACGCGCCAATACCACCGAATGGTGCAGCACTTGATGCACCTGTAATTGGGCGGTTAAAGTTAACAATACCTGCACGAATACGACGTAAGAAGTAGTCGTAATCTTCAGCATTGTCACTTAATAGACCTGCAGATAGGCCAAAGCTTGTATCGTTCGCTTTTTCGATTGCGGCATCGAAGTCTGTGTAACGGAATACTTTTAGTAATGGACCGAAGTGCTCATCATCTGGGAAGTCAGTGACATTTGAACACTCAAGGATACCTGGTGTTACAAAACCTGTGCCTTCTTTATGTGTCAATTCGATGATAGCCTCAGCACCTAAGTCAATTAGTTGCTGTTGCGCTGCAACCATACCTGCTGCTGCTTGATTTGAGATCATAGAACCCATAAATGGCTGATCTTCATCATCGAAGTTACCGACTTTGATTGCTTTTGTTGCACGTACTAGGTGCTCAAGGATCGCATCACCCTGCTCGCCTGCAGGTAAGAATAACTTACGCGCACAAGTACAACGTTGACCGCTTGAGATAAATGCAGATTGAATAATGTCGTGAACAACCGCTTTCGTATCAGACGCATTTTTTACGATTAATGGGTTATTACCACCCATTTCTAGCGCAAGAATTTTACCTGGCTGACCAGCAAACTGCTCATGAAGGATATGACCTGTACGAGAAGAGCCAGTAAAGAACAAGCCATCGATACCACGGTGAGAAGCAAGTGCTTTACCTGTTTCTACTTCACCTTGTACTAGGTTGATCACACCTGCTGGAAGGCCTGCTTTTTCCCAAAGTTTAAGTGTAAGCTCAGCAACATAAGGTGTTAGTTCTGATGGCTTAAAGATAACCGTGTTACCCGCTAACAATGCAGGCACGATGTGACCATTTGGTAAGTGACCAGGGAAGTTATATGGGCCAAATACAGCTACAACACCATGTGCTTTGTGGCGAATAACCGCGCGGCCAACTGGCATTGCGTTTTCAACCACACCTGTACGCTCATGGTATGCTTTTTCTGAAATGGCAATTTTACCAACCATAGCACCCGCTTCAGTACGCGTTTCCCATAGTGGCTTACCGGTTTCTTTCGCAATCGCAATTGCCAGCTCTTCACTATTTTCTTTTAACTGCTCAGCAAAACGTTTAACAACCTCTAAACGCGCTTCAAATGCCATGTCGCTCCAGCTATAAAAAGCTTCACGCGCTGACTTTACAGCTGAATCAACTTGCTCAGCCGTTGCTGAGTTTGCTTGCCAAATAACTTCGTTATTTGCTGGGTTCAGTGATGAGAATGCCTCACCTTGACCTGCTAACCATTCACCATTAATAAATTGTGCGGCATGTGTTGTCATAATAAATCTCTATTTTTATATAGTTGCGATGCTGACTTTGTCACCATCCACTAAATTCAATGCGTTTGCCAACTCTGCTGAGATAATGACGTTATCAGAATTGTCATCAATCTGAAGCTCAGCAACGGTTGCACGATACCCTTCCAGTTTATCATTTGCAATCATCACAGGTGAACCACCTGGGTTATCACCAATTGACACTGTTTTAAAGCTTGATGAACGTACAGTACGAATGTTATCTACTTTTGCTTCAACCGTCGGACCTGCGTCGAAAATATCAACATAACCGTTAAAGGTGAAACCTTCACTCTTAAGTAGCTCAATCGCTGGACGCGTATTATCGTGCACTTGGCCAATCACTTCTTGTGCTTCTTTACTCAGCAGATTCACATAAATTGGGTATTTTGGCATAAGCTCAGCAATGAACACTTTCTGACCGATACCCGTTAGGTAGTCTGCCGTTGGGAAATCCATTGAGAAGAAGTGCTCTTCAAGCCATTGCCAGAATGGGCTTTGACCATTTTCATCCGATACACCACGCATTTCAGCGATAACCGTATCTGCAAAGCGCTGCTGGTGTTGTTTGATAAACATAAAACGCGACTTTGACAATAGCTTGCCATTAAAGCCCCTACGATGCCCCTCTTTCAAGAACAAAGTACATAACTCAGTTGCGCCTGTGTAGTCGTTACATAGAGTCAGAATATCAACCGCTTTATAAACATTCAAGGTACGCGATGAGTGGATCACCTTACTCAGGTGGTAATGATAGAACGCATCATCTAAACCAACAGCGGCTTCAATCGCACTGGTACCCACTACTTCGCCAGTTTTAGTGTCTTCTAAAACAAACAAATAACCTTCATCAAAAGGGACATCCGTTTCTTTTTTGAAAGACGCTTCAGAGCGTTCGATTTTGCTTTGTAATAGCGCTTCATTATTAGGTAATGAAGTAAAGCCATGACCTGATTCATGGGCAATTTTTAAAAGCGCTGGATAGTCGCTTTGCTGGATTGGGCGAAGGATCATCATGAGTCCGCTTACTCCTAAAAAGTTAACTTGACGGTAGACAAGGCCAAGCAAGCTTGGCCACTCAAGGAATTAAGCGTTTGCAGCTACAACTGCAGCAACTGCTTTTTCGAAACGAGCCATACCTTCACGGATATCCGCTTCAGGAATAACCAATGATGGCGTGAAGCGAACAACATCAGCGCCTGCCACAAGTGACATCACACCTTCTTTCACGCCTGCGACTAAAAACTCTTTCGCGCGGCCTTTGTATGTTTCGTTTACAACACCACCTAATAATAGACCTTTACCACGAATTTCGCTGAATACGTTGTATTTGTCATTAATTGCAGTAAGTAGTTCACGGAATAGTGCTTCTTTCTCTTTAACACCGTTTAAAACAGCTTCGTCATTTACCGTATCGAACGCCGCTTCTGCAACAGCACAAGCTAGCGGGTTACCACCGTAGGTTGAACCGTGTGTACCAATTTTTAAATGCTTCGCGATTTCAGTCGTTGTGATCATCGCACCGATTGGGAAACCACCGCCTAGCGCTTTTGCAGTTGTTAGAATGTCAGGAATAACATCTAAACCTTGGTAAGCGTATAGGTCACCAGTACGACCAACACCTGTTTGTACTTCATCAAAAATAAGCAACGCATTGTGCTTAGTACATAACTCGCGGACACCTTTAACAAAGTCAGCTTCTGGAGATACGATACCGCCTTCACCTTGCAGTGGCTCCATCATCACAGCACATGTGTTGTCAGAGATTAGCGCTTCAAATGCAGCTAGGTCGTTATAGTCACAGTGAACAACATCACCTGGCTTAGGACCGAAACCATCAGAATACGCAGCTTGGCCGCCCACAGTTACAGTGAAGAAAGTACGGCCGTGGAAGCCTTTGTTGAACGAAATGATTTGTGATTTGTCAGCGCCGAACTTATCAAGTGCAAAACGACGTGCCAGTTTAAGTGCTGCTTCGTTCGCTTCTGCACCTGAATTTGCAAAGTAAACTTTTTCTGCAAATGTTGCGTCTGTTAATTTTTTCGCTAAACGCAATGCAGGCTCGTTTGTCATTACATTTGATAGGTGCCAGATTTTTTCACCTTGCTCTTTAAGCGCATTGACTAATGCTGGGTGACAGTGACCTAAACAGTTAACAGCGATACCACCTGCAAAGTCGATAAACTCGCGGCCTTCTTGGTCCCAAACGCGAGAACCTTCGCCTCGAACTGGAATAACTGCTGAAGGTGCATAATTAGGTACCATTACCTGATCGAATAATTCACGATTAATAGTCATTTTCTATCCCCATAAAGTTGAGTTAGGTGCGCTAAAACTAGTATTGAGTGTAGTTAGTTCGCGGCTAAAAATAGCCGTATGGCACAAATTTCATTCACCCATTATTTCAGAAAAAAACCTTAAAGTCTCATTTAAAACTTTCATAGAGCCCTTGATATTCAAGGGTTTGGGATAGTTTTTCATAGTGAGTGAATAACTATTTAGGTGCACTCGATAGATTTGACTGTTAAGAGAAGGAAAAGCCACTAATCGAGTTAATTAGTGGCTTGAATGAATAGTCGCAAAAAAAATCTTAAATTTTACAAAATTGTTAGCTGTAAACTATTAAAGTTACATTTTGCTAGCGTAGTGAGTTCCTCATTTGATAACCCCAGGTGAGCAAACCAATGAGCTGCTTCATCCTTTTCGATAAACTGATTGTCTTTGAGGATCATATACAAACTATAACCATGTGCCTTACGCAATACCTGACTTAGAGGTAAATAATCGGCTGACTGACTATGCGATTGAGGTAAATAATTAGCTGCGAACTCTTCCATCGGTGCCATAAATGGCAAATACCTAAACGCCATCTTTTCTATTAGTTTAGCCGATAAGTTTGCAGAGTGATTGAGCAAAAGCCCCCTTAAGAAAAGCGGATCTGGTGATAGCTCCAATAGTGCAGAGTGAAGGTCTTTATGGTTTTTATCACGAGCGATGTGCACCTTTTCCTGCCAGACCTTTTCAAACGTTCTTAGATACAAGCGCGTTAAAGCGACTTTACCCACATCTAATAACACACCTAGCGTAAAAGCATGCTGCTCTTTTACACCGTTCAATTCAGCTAAATGCTTTGCTGCAATTCCCGTTGTCATACTATGATCACGGAGTTTGCGCTTTAATAAAGGAAATGGCGATGTATCGTGAGGCATCCAATGACGCATTGCAAAAGTCGGGATGACCATTTGTAAGTTTTCAAGCCCAAGATAACGAAGTGCCAGTGCAGGTGTATCAACTTTGACTGTGACACCTTTTGAGCTTTGCTTACGATATTGCGGTAAGTTAACTAAGGAAACCAGATCTCTGCCTAACCAAGTTAATTCATTAACCAAGGGCTCAATACGCCCAACCGACGCTGACTTTACGCCCAATATATCTAAAATAGTAGGCAACGCATCCTGAATACCAACAATCTCATGATAGATATTATCTATATCATCTATTTGCTTTTGAATTGATGACTCAATAATCTGATGCAGGTGATTACTGGCTTTCGCAATATATTTATGGTGACTGGTGCTACTCTCTTTACGTTTTGCAGCGGCAGCAATTTCAACCTCAAGCATAGTACGTTGCGGTATTTTCTCACCATAATTTAGATCTAGGGTATGAATATACCCTAACTGTTGCTGCGCAAAGTTATGACTAATAAACAGATCATGCGCACGTTCATTGAGTGCGATTGAAGTCCTGAGTTGCCGGGATAAGTCAGTCATTGAACGTTCTTATGTTCCTATTTTAGCGTTTCTTTTACTTAGAAAAGCGGCGAATAAAATTATTTAGTAAAGCTAACCCTTGCTCTGTGAGTATCGCTTCAGGATGAAATTGCACACCTTCTAAAGCCATTTCAGTATGGCATAAGCCCATTATTTCATCCACTTGTTGCCTGTCATTCTCTGTCCATGCAGTAATCTCAAGGTCTTCGGGCAAACGCTCTTTAACAACAATCAGTGAATGGTAGCGGCATACTGTTAAAGGGTCAGGTAAGCCTTGAAAAACGCCTTTATTTATATGGCGAATTTGCGAAGTTTTACCATGCATAACTTCTCTGGCTCTTATCACTTGGGCGCCCAAAGCTTGTGCAATCGTCTGGTGGCCAAGGCAAATCCCCAGTATTGGAAACTGCCCTTTTAATTGCTCAACAACAGACAAAGAAATGCCTGCCTCATTGGGACTACAAGGTCCAGGAGAGATCACAATATGCTCAGGGTTAAGCGCTCGTATATCAGCAATACTCAACTCATCGTTGCGTTTTACTACAACGTCTTGATCTAAGCGTTGGAAATACTGCACTAGGTTATAGGTAAACGAGTCGTAATTATCGATCATTAATAACATAGAAATTTCCATAAAAAAGCCAGGCGATAAAGCCTGGCCTAAATTATAAAACCAAATTATGGACGAGGTATGAAACCTACCGCATCATAAACCGCTTTTAGCGTTTTCTCAGCACGAGCACCTGCTTTTTCAGCACCATTACGCATGATGTTATCTAACAGCGTTTGATCTTCACGAATTTCTTTGAAACGTGCTTGAATTGGTTCGATCATATTCACCACAGCCGCAGCAGTATCTTTCTTCAAATGACCATACATTTTGTCAGCATATTCTGGCACTAAATCTTCAATCGAACGCTTAGTTGCCACTGAGAGTAAAGTTAGAAGGTTTGATACACCCGGCTTTTCATCGCGATCGAAATAAATACGCGCTTGCTCATCTGAATCAGTGACGGCTTTTTTCAGCTTCTTCTCGATTTTCTTAGGCTCGTCTAACAGCATGATGTACGCATTTGGGTTTTCATCCGACTTAGACATTTTCTTCAGTGGATCTTGCAAGCTCATCACGCGCGCGCCAAGTTCAGGGATATAAGGTTCTGGTACTTTGAAAACATCACCGTATAAATTATTAAAACGTGTTGCGATATCACGAGTTAACTCAAGGTGTTGCTTCTGATCTTCACCGACTGGTACTTGGTCAGCTTGATATAATAGGATGTCTGCAGCTTGTAACACTGGATATGAGAATAGACCCACATTTACATTGTTAGAATGCTTTGAAGACTTATCCTTAAACTGCGTCATGCGGTTTAGTTCGCCCATTTGCGCGTAGCAATTAAGTACCCATGACAACTGTGCATGTTCAGGCACTTGAGATTGTACAAATAACGCTGATTTCTCAGGGTCAATACCACATGCAGCGTACAATGCAACGCCGTCTAACACGCGCTCGCGTAGCATTTTAGGATCTTGGCGAACTGTGATTGCGTGTAAATCTACTAGCATAAAGAAACAATCATGATCTTGTTGTAACTTAAGCCACTGGTTTATGGCGCCTACATAATTGCCTATCGTCATACCACCGGTTGGCTGAATGCCACTTAACACTACTGGTTTAGTCATGTTGTTCCTTTATTAAATTTACTGATTTATTGCTGATTAATGATTGGGATTATATCTAAGAACCCGTCGCATAGGTACTCGGGTTCAAGCTCTTTTAAGTCGAATCCTTGATTGTAACCATAAGTAAGCGCGAGTACATCAATTTCTGCGCTTTTAGCCGCGATAACATCGCTCTTTGAGTCTCCAATCATGATTGCCTTTTCTGGCGAAATATTAAGTGCCTCACAGGCTTTTAAAAGTGGCGATGGTGACGGCTTTTTCTCACCATCATCACCACACACTAATACTTTAAAATGTGACGTTAGGTTTAACTTTTCTAAAAGTTGCTCAGTAAAAACGCGATCTTTATTGGTCACAATGGCTTTTGGTAAATGCGCTGTTGCTGCTAAGCCTGTTTCAACATGTTGATAAAGCGCAACATAATCACCCGCAAGTTGCTGGTAATGATTTTTGAATCTCGCGACCGCATCGACGACTAGATGTGGAGGTAACTCAGGATTGACTACCATCTCCCCACTCAATGCTCGCTTCACGAGCATTTCAATACCATTACCAACCCAAGTCGTTACTTGCGCATAGCTCACTACCGGAAACGCCACTTCTGTCAAAGTCAGATTCAGCGCCATGTACATATCTTGGGCGCTGTCGACTAAGGTACCATCTAAATCAAATAGCACACCTTGGTATTTCATCGTGAAACCTTCGCTAGTTCGTCACGCATTTGCGTAATGACTTGCGCATAATCAGGCTGATTGAAAATAGCTGAGCCCGCCACAAACATATCAGCGCCTGCAGCTGCAATTTCTGCGATATTTTCGACCTTCACACCACCGTCGATTTCTAGGCGGATATCTCGACCAGATGCATCAATACGCTCACGAACTTGCTTTAATTTATTTAAAGTCTGAGGAATGAAGCTTTGCCCACCAAACCCAGGGTTCACTGACATCAATAAAATGACATCTAATTTATCCATCACATAATCTAGGTAATGTAATGGAGTGGCAGGGTTAAATACTAAACCCGCCTGACAGCCATGTTCTTTGATCAATGAAATGGTTCTATCAATGTGTTCGCTGGCTTCTGGATGAAAAGTGATGATACTCGCGCCCGCTTTAGCAAACTCTGGAATTAGCGCATCAACCGGCTTTACCATTAAATGCACATCAATCGGTGCCTCAATACCATAATCACGTAATGCCTTACAGATCATAGGACCAAATGTCAGGTTTGGTACATAATGATTGTCCATCACATCAAAATGTACAACATCAGCGCCTGATTTTATGACACGCTCAACGTCTTCGCCGAGTCTTGCGAAATCAGCAGATAAAATAGAAGGAGCAATAAGGTATTGAGGTTGTTTTTGCACGGTAAACTCTCTTTAAATGATACATCAGTTGTCAGCGTTACTTTACCGCAATTCATGCCTTGTACCCAAGTTTTATTCTACTCCTTCCTACATGGAAAATAGACTAAAAACTCCAATCACATTACTTCCCTTTATGGCGATTAACGCACAAATTTTTACGTTATCTATGTTTGTTTTCTGAACAGTGACGGTGTATTATATTGAGATAACTGTTGGGTGGAGTTACACATGTTTAGTCGGCTTAAAACACGGATGCTTGCGGTGACAGCTGTTGTTACATTATCAGCAGGAGTTTACTCTGTTGATTACAGTGAAGAAGTTGCCAGTAGCACATGTTCATGTAGTACAAATACAATTCAAGTTAATATCAATTTTCTTGAACAATGCAAACTTGAAGCACATACAAGCTGGTACGCTTGGTTAACAGGCGAGAGTAGCAGTGCACAGTTTCATTATTTAGATTTACTTGAGTTACTTTTAGGGTCTGATGAAACCGAAAGTAACACTGAAAGTTTCACTTCACACTTTTAATTAAAGTGCAGCTGCTAAGCATGATCCAAAGTGTTTTAGCAGCTATGTTTGGTGTCCAGAGCCAAGACAAGCGTTATCAAGACTTTTCAAACAAGCACCTCTTTATCTCATTCATACTGATTTCAATTGTATTTGTATTTCTTTTAGTGCTTTTACTTGTTTGGCTGGTAGGTATTATCACCAACTAAATATTTAATATTTTTTTATAGATGAGCGAAGATGATTTTCTCAGAGTGGAAATTTCAATTCAGCCGGTAGCCCGAGTCCTTGAAAATAATTCTCGCGGTTGAACGTTGTTCTAAGTTTTACGCTTTATACAACGCCATGACTTCTTCTATCTTACTGCGCACACTACCTTTACAGCTTATATTACGTTGAACTTGTAAGGTACTTATTTTATCAGCACTTCGGTAAAGCTGTTTTGTAAAATCAACATAATGGTTTGAAATAAGTGTCGATACCCCCCGCTGTTTAGCTGCAATGGCACAGTCAACTAAACGAGTTTGATCTTCATCCGTAAATTTATTGCCCGCATAAGCCGTAAAGCTTGAAGTGCGATTTATCGGAGAATATGGCGGATCACAATAAACAACGTCGTGTTGACCCGCTTTGCTAAAGGCATGTTCAAAATCATTACAAACAAATGTCGCGCGCTTGGCCACATTAGCAAATTGCAGCAGCTCTTCTCGCGGGTAATATGGGTGTTTGTAACGACCAAATGGTACATTAAAGCCACCTTTTTGATTGTAGCGGCATAAGCCGTTGTAACCATGGCGATTAAGATAAATGAACAATAATGAACGCTTGTATGGATCTAAGGTATCGTTAAACTCTTCTCTCAGCTGATAATAACGGGCTTCTTCGTTATGATCACCAATGAACAAATACTCGGCTTCACGAATAAACTCTTTTGGTGAGTCTTTAAGAATATTAAATAGGTTAATTAGGTCTTTATTTACATCAAGTAGCAAATATTCTTCAAAATCAATATTTAAAAATACAGAGCCACCACCGACAAAAGGTTCAATTAAACGCTGTTTACCCTTTAAAGGTAAATTCGCTTTAATTTCTTCTATTATCCGCTTTTTTCCGCCCGCCCACTTCAATGGAGAACGACGATTAATGACCGATGAGCCGTTTGCCACTTTAGACCCTTACATTCTTTTTATTCTTTGCATACACAGCGCCATTAGTAAAAAACGACAGCTTAAAACATTCACAGTGATGCGACACTGTAAATAAAGTAACGTCATATTTAACCACAGATAGCGACATAAAAACCATTTTAGTTGCGATGCATTTAAAGTTGGGCGATTCTACACTAATTCACGCTAATTACCGAGCAACAAGCTGAATTTCCTGCTTGATACGCTCGAATTTTTTAAAAAAAGGCTGCCCTGCCAGCACATTTTTAGGCAGCTGTTGACGCGCATTTCTTGCTTCATCAATATTTGCAAACGGCGCTTGAATGACAACCCACCAAGGCGTACTGTTTCTCACCGTTTGATAGACATACACGTCTTTTAACTCATTTGTTAAAACAAAGCTATTTGCTATTGCTTTGTCTTTCACTGCAAGTAACTGAATAGCCCATACGCTGTCATTTTGCGTCAGTAACCATTCTGTTGGCGATAAATCCAATTCACGACTTTCTGCTTCCACAGATTCTTTTACAGGCTCTGATTTAAGTGGCAATCTTGTCAATTCTGAAGCGGCTACACCTTGTTCAACGTCAATACTTGCTGAATTTAATGTCTCAGCAACCGTATCAGCCTCTCCATTTTTAATTGACAGTGAGTTATTTTGCGGTCTAACAACCTCAGCATCTTTACTTGCCCTTGGAGTTTCAAGCGCAGTTAAAACGGCAGAGACGGTATCTGAAGTCGAAACTTTAGATGCATCTACTAAAGTTTCTTTAGGCACTTCATCCATAGCTTCCTTAGCTTGTAGCGAAGGCTGAGCTACTATAGTGCCTTGTTGCTGCAATATTTTATCTGTTTGTATTTCGGTACTACCCAAATTTAACACCTGCTCTGCAGGTAGCACAGTTGCTAGGGGTTCAGCATCATCCACTTGGTTACTAAAATAGAACTGAATTTGCTTTTGATACATAAATGCGACAAGCAACAAAGCCAAGAGCACTGTCAAAGCAATTAAATGCCAACGATAGCGCTTTTTAGGTTGCTGTGTTCTCAACTGGCTCTGTTGAGATGCCTGCCAATTCAGCAGTAACGCGGGGTTACCATGCGACTCTTGCAAGAACGCCTGAAAAATAGGGTCTTCTTCCATTGGTAAGTCTTTGAAAAACATCGCCATCAATTGTTTAGACTCGGACAGTGACAAACGTTCTAAGTGAATATCAAGTGCACTAAGCAACATTCTAGGTGCTTGTGCTGTTACCAAAATAAACAGCTCAACAGGGCTTTTTGCTGACAATATTCTCAACTGTTCAATGATTTCATCTGAAAGATGCCTTGCACCATCTAATACCCAAAAACAAGGGCCACAAGATTGTGTTTGATAAAGTTGGAAAAAGTTTTCTGAAAGCGTTTGTGTTTGATCGACCAACGGCGCTCTAAAGCTATTTTGTAGTAACTGAGTCATCAACTCAGTATCTTTCATCTGTGCCGTTACTTGAATATAAGCTTTGTTAAATTCAGGATACTTTTCAGTTATTAAGGTTTCTGCTAAATAGCTTTTTCCTAACCCTGAAGGACCAACTAAAGCAATGAGGTTTTGCCCATATTCGAATTGCATCGCAATTCTATCAACCAAGGCAGCTCGACTCGGCAATATTTGCGATTGCATTAGCGCCCTATTAGCTGACTCACGGCTTCATCAGACACATCATCAACGAGTGCACATTGCCCTAGTTGTGTAGGGACAATAAATCTGATCTTGCCTTGTTGGTTCTTTTTATCTTTACGCATATGACCAATAAACTGCTCACTAGTCATGGTTTCTGGAGCACTTACTGGTAGGTTATAACTTGAAATCAGCGCTTCAACTCGAGAAACGTCAGACTCACTAACAGAGCCTCGCATGTGCGCAAGCTTCATTGCTAACATCATACCCGCAGCAACCGCTTCACCATGTAACCAGTTACCATAGCCCATTTGTGCTTCAATGGCATGGCCAAATGTGTGACCCAAATTAAGAAGCGCTCTCAAGCCAGCTTCTTTCTCATCTTGAGAAACGATTTCGGCTTTGATTTCACAGCAACGGTAAATCACTTTTTGCAATACATGGTTTTGTAAATTACTGAGCGCTTCATGTTGCTCTTCTAACAAGCTCAGAAGTGCTAGATCGTAAATTAAACCGTATTTGATGACTTCGGCCATGCCCGCAGCAAATTCTCTACTAGGTAGAGTTTTCATGCTGTTGATATCGATAAAAACTGCTTTTGGCTGATAAAAAGCACCAATCATGTTTTTACCTAGCGGGTGGTTCACCGCTGTTTTTCCGCCTACAGAAGAATCAACTTGTGATAGCAATGTTGTTGGAATTTGAATGAATGGCACACCACGTTGATAACACGCTGCAACAAATCCGGTTAAATCTCCAATTACCCCACCGCCAAGCGCGATTAAGCAGGTATCTCGACCACAATTGTGCTCAAGTAAAAATGCTGAAACTTTTTCAAACCACTCTAGGGTCTTAAATTGCTCACCATCAGGGAGAATAAAATGCAGAGGATCTAACTCGTTGAGTTGAGTCAAAAGTGGGTCTAGGTACAGAGGAGCAACGGTTTCGTTGCTGATGATCACTGGGCGACATTTACCTATATGTGATAATAATCGCCCACTGTCGTTAAGAAGGTCTTCACCAATATAAATGGGGTAGCTGCGCTCGTTTAAATCGACATTAAGTTCAAGCATTGGCTACTCCTTTTATAATTTAGAAATCTAACTTCTCAATAATTTGATTTGCTACTACTTTTGCGCTCTGCTCATCAGTGCGAACAACAAAATCAGCAACTTCTTGGTATAAAGGCTCACGCTCTTCAGCTAAGCGCTCTAGTACATCACGCGGCGCTTCTTCAGTCTGTAGAAGTGGGCGACGCTTATCTCTTTGAGTGCGAGCAACTTGTTTTTCAATTGGTGTTTCTAGGTAAACAACAATGCCACGCGCTGACAGTTTGTTACGAACGTCTTTGCTCATAACTGAACCACCGCCAGTAGCTAATACAATACCTTGCATCTCAGTTAGGTCAGAGATCACGCCCTCTTCACGACGACGGAAACCTTCTTCACCTTCAAGATCAAACACCCACGCAATGTCTGCGCCAGTACGACGTTCGATTTCTTGATCTGAGTCGAAGAATTCAAGGTGTAATTGGTCTGCCAAATGACGACCAATTGTGCTTTTACCAGCCCCCATTGGGCCTACTAGAAATATATTACGTTTCTCAGCCATATCTATTTAGTACTAACGAACTCTAAAATTTGAAAATAAACCCCGCCTCACGACCTGGCCCCAAAAATTAAGGAGGGGATTATCTCAGTAATCCGTGCGCAATTTCAAGTCAAATCATTTAATTTACCGTAAACCACGCAGAATATAATCATTAATGCGCTGTTACTGGCCGTCTAACATGATTTTCGGGGTCACAAATATCAGCAACTCTCTTTTTTCATTAATGTGACGCGTGTTCCTAAATAAAGCACCTAGGTAAGGTACATCACCTAAAAGCGGCACTTTAGTCACAGCACTGGTGATTTCTTGCTGATAGATACCACCCAGTACGATAGTTTGACCATTTTCGACCAATACCTGTGTTTCTATTTGCTGGGTATTGATAGCAACAGCTGGCCCGGTCGGCGTTTGCACATTATCACCACGCGTATCTTGTGTGATAACTAGGTCCAAGATAATTTTGTTGTCAGGTGTGATCTGTGGCGTGACTTCCATGCTTAACACCGCCTTTTTGAACGTAACAGAGGTCGCACCGCTCGCGCCAGCCGATTCAACATAAGGGATTTCTGTACCTTGCTCAATACGTGCTTTTTTCTGGTTAGCAGTCGTAATGCTTGGTGTAGCAATAATTTCGCCTTTGTTTTCTTGCTCTAACGCCGATAGCTCTAAGTCAATCAGCGTGCCATCCGCTAATTTAGCAAGATGAACCCCTATGCTGCCTGCTGGGTTAGTGACCGGTAAATTCACATTTAAACGGTCAGTAAAGGCTGGAATAACACCACCTGATAATTGATCTGCACTAGACAATTTACCAGAGATTGCGTCTGATCCTTGCTGATCGCTAAAGCCCCAACGAATACCTAGGTCATCTGAAACGTTATCGCTGACCGTAACCATACGAGATTCAATGCGAACTTGCTTCACTGGTACGTCAAGTGTTTCGACCATGCGACGCACATTCTCAATACTTTTCGCAGTATCTTTGATGATCAATGTATTGGTTCTAACATCCACTGAGACATTACCGCGATTACTGATAATGCTGTTAATTTCAGTTTTTAGTAAGTCTGCAAACTCTTCTGCCTTGGCGTAGTTTAATTGCATATACTCACTGTACAGCGGCTCTAACTCTTCTACCTGCCGCATTGCTTGCAATTCTTTCGCTTCCCTTGCTGCTAGCTCCTCTGCGGGTGCAACCATTAAAATTGAGCCCTCAGTGCGCTTATCTAACCCTTTGATTCGCAGTACAACATCTAGCGCTTGATCCCATGGCGTACCTTCTAAACGCAAAGTGATGTTACCTGATACGGAGTCACTGGTGACCAAATTGAAATTGTTGGTATCGGCAATGATCTGCAAAACCGAGCGGATTGGAATATCTTGGAAGTTTAAGGTAATTGGCTCACCTTGATATACTTTTTCTTCACCAAACTTTTTAGTCTTATTATCTTTTTCGATGGTGAGTGTGAAGATATTATCGAGTTGCTCATACTTAAACGAAAACGCGCTGTTTGGCTCAATCACCAAGCGGCTTTTATTACCTTCTGAAAAGGTCTCGATTTTGCTGACCACAGTACCAAAATCAACCACATCTAATTCGTAAAGTAACTCGTCTAAAATATCTATATGATGGAAGTCCGCAATGATTTTTCCACCACGCTCCTGCACATCTATTGCAGCTTGTGATGTTTCTAAAAACACGAATACTTTAGCTTCGCCTTTTTCACCGCGGCGGAAGTCAATTGATTGAATTCGATTTATATGATGAGTGAGCTGACCTGTACCTTGCTCTGAAGACTCTGAAACGTCATAAATTGGATTTTCAGAAATTTGCAGATATACCAAATTGTTTTTAACTTTAGTTTTATAAAGCTTAAGCTGGTCCATTTCGATTGTAACAATAAAGCCATCTTTGACCATGGTACTTTTGATCTGTTTAATTCCCGCTTTATTCACTTTCAGTTGCTGCAAGCTCTCTTCAAACTCAGCGCCCGAGAAGAATAACTCTAAACGAGCAGGCTCATTCAGCACTGAGACTTTGGGTTCTAAATTTAATTGCTCATCAAACACCAACTGCAATTCTGTTTCTGAATTAGAAATCGGGTTATAGCGCACATCATATAACATGGGTAATGCATTAACTGAGCCAGATAACACAAGTAAAAGGCTTGAGAAAATGGTAGTTTTAAGCAAATTCGCAACCATGCGAGTCATAGTAGTGTACCTTTATTGTTATTCGCTTGCTGAAAGTTGAGTCGATTCAATAATCTCAACTTTAGTTAATCGTTCTTTCCAACAACCTGTTCCATCGGGGATCAGCTCTAATAATTCTACATGGTCATCGTATATACCAACTACTTCACCATGATACAGGCCCATATACTCCCCCTGCTTCACTCGAAAAAGGCCCTGATCAGCAGCTCGGATCAACGCCCAAGTAACGCCAGATAACGCTATTGTGCCTTTCATCACAAGATTATCAATAGGATACTTTTCTAGAGGATCTCGAGCACGATTTTGGTCTGGCTGCAAACAGTTTTTAACCTGAACTAACCTGCTTTCAATCACTTCAGGTTGAGGCGCATCAAATGGGCTACGCAATGTACCGGCGCTATATGGAAAGTATTCAAACTCTTTCATATTAGGGATCGGCTCAACCTTCGGTGTTGCACTGGCTTGCACTTGATCAATAAACTCTTTCTGCTGCGCCGTATCATCATTACAAGCAGCCAAAAAAATTAGGCTTAAACTGATAGCTACACTTTTAAGGTGCATTTATTTAGCTCCTTGTTCATAGCGATACGTTCTTGCAACAACACTAAATACTAAGTCACGGTCATTAGCTCGTTCTATTCTAAAATCATGCAAACTGACAATTCGTGGTAATTGAGCAACCTTGCCAACAAACTCACCAAACTCATGGTAAGTGCCGACCACCTCAAGATTAATCGGTAATTCTGTATAAAACTCTTTCTTTATCTCTGGCATCCAACCAATCTTTAAAAATGTTAGGCCACTTGAGGTGCCCACATAGGTCAAGTCATCTAATAAGCCAGGTGTTTCGTTAGAGGTAGGGAGTCGTTGTAAGAGTTGAGAAAATTGCGCTTCCATATCTTGCATTTGCTGCTTGTATAAATCTAAATTGTTCGCCCTTGCATACTTGAAGCGATACGAATTTCTCAGTTCTTGCTCTTTATTTACTGCAAAGTCATACTCATCAATTGCTGAAGATACTAAAATTGAATAGCCAATAAACAACATGATCACAGTAACCAGAACGACGCACATGGCTTTGACAGGCTTTGGCCATTCACCAATATTATCTAGCTCAATCTCATTCCAATCGATGTCTTGTAACGCTTTAAGATCAAAGTTCATCTAACCATTCCCTCACTTTTTCTCTTTGGCATCTTCAAGATCTTGATAAGACTTGACGTAAAAGTGCATGGTAAAATCGCTCAACAAACGATTAGTTTGTTCACCTGCAATAATCCCCTGAATCGTAGGCTTTTCTAATAGATAAGAAGACTCAACCTGCCTTAGCATTTGCGACAAACGATTATTTGATTCACTACGACCTACCACTTTTATCATGTTGCCATCACGCTGGAGACTGGTGAGGTAAACACCCGATGGAACAACACGCGCCACTTCATCTATAATTTGTGTGCCAAGATTACGATTACCTTGTAACTCTTCAATTAAGCGAATACGACGTTGTAAATTACCCTTTTGCTTATTTAGATCATTGATTTCTCGGATCCGTGTATCTAATTTTCGGATCTCAGACTGTAGGTAGTTATTTTTTATTTCTTGCCCTGTGCGAAGGCTATCGTAAAAGCTACCGATCAAATACATCACAAATAAAGAAACACCCACAATGCTGCCAATCAGAATTAGGAACTTTTGTTGTGAAGCTTGTCTTTGCTGCTCGCGCCAAGGTAGGAGGTTTATATGTGGCATGTGGTGAAACTCCTAAGCGCTAGACCTGTGGCAAGGGTAAACTGAGGTTTGTGCCTTAACAGTACGTTTCTGTCTACTTTAGGTGCAATTTCCATATCTGAAAACGGATCGGCAATAATCGTGTGGATCCCCAATTCATCGACCAATAGTCTATCGAGACCTTCAACCAAAGCCGTGCCACCGGATAGCACTAGATAATCGACATGGTCTTTACCACTGGTGGTCATAAACATCTGCACTGCTCGGCGGATCTGTTGCAATAAAGCCGTTTGGAATGGCGCTAGTACTTCAAAAGTATAATTTGGCGGTAAGTCCCCAGTTGTTTTTGCCAACTCGGCTTCATCGAACGTTTTGTTGTAGTAAGCAACGATACTATTGGTATATTGCTCACCACCAAAGACCTGATCTCGGGTATAAATAGTCTTGCCTGATTGAGCCACGCTCATCAATGAAATCACCGCACCAATATCAACAATCGCAACGATTTTATCAAATGCATCGGAAGGAAGCTGACCATATAAAGTATCAAGTGAACGACTCAAGGCGTAACTCTCAACGTCAACCACTTTAGCTTTGTAGCCTGCCTCTTCTAATGCACTCACTCTTGCTAGTACACTCTCTGTTCTAGCAGCAGAAAGCAGTACATTCACTTTCGAAGGGTCGGCTTCATTGACCGATATTTTCTCAAAGTCTAGACTAACTTCGTCTAATGGGTATGGAATTAAGCTGTCGGCTTCAATAGCGATCTGTGACTCTAGTTCAGCATCGGTTAATGAAACATCCATAAAGATCACTTTGGTGATAACCGTTTGACCTGATACAGCAACTGCTGCGAAAGGGGCATGTTTTGGAAAGCGTTTTTTTAGTTTACTGATAGCACGACCAACCGCCTCAATATCTTGTACGGCTCGTTCAGTAATTGCACCTTTAGGGATAGGTTCAATAGCAACAGCTTCAACGCGATAACCGCTGTGAGTTTGCGAAAGCAAAACAGCTTTAACACAGTGAGAGCCTATATCTATGCCAACCATGAGGGGGGCGTGTGCTTTGAACAATTTACTTAACATACCCTGTGTTTTTATCCTTTATTTTAATTTAAACAGGTTATTATTTATGAACAAAAAATACTAATCGAATTTTGTTCAAGCTATACTAGCAGCCTCTACCCACAATTGGGAGTCTAACTAGGGAATATTACGTGACTTTATTAAAAAGATTTTTACAGTTTATTATCGTCTGCGGGCTTTTAGGCATACTCACGTTACTAGCACTATATTACTACGTAAAATCTGATATCCCTAGTGTTGAAGTTTTAAAAGAAGTTCAACTTCAAACACCTATGCAAGTTTTTACCAAAGATGGAAAATTAATCAATCAATTTGGTGAAAAGCGACGCATTCCCGTCAAAATAGATGAAATTCCTCAACCACTACTCAATGCATTTTTAGCGACAGAAGATAATCGCTTTTATGAACACTTTGGTATCGACCCAATAGGCATAGTGCGTTCAGCAATTGTATTGATCAGCACTGGTCAAAAGAAACAAGGTGCCAGTACAATCACTATGCAGCTGGCTAGAAACTTCTTTTTAACCCGCGAAAAGGCTTATATTCGTAAGGTAAAAGAAATATTCATTGCGCTTCACATAGAGCAATTACTATCAAAAGATGAAATTTTAGAACTGTATTTAAATAAGATTGAATTAGGCCACCGTTCATTTGGCATTGGTGCTGCAGCACAGGTATATTACGGTAAAGAGTTACACGAGCTTACATTAGCGCAAATGGCCATGATCGCAGGCTTACCAAAGGCTCCTTCAGCGCTAAACCCTATCAGTAACCCGACTCGCGCTAAATCTCGCAGGAATGTGGTTTTAGGTCGAATGCTGACAGAAAAATACATCTCTCGCAGTGAATATAACGAGGCAACACAAGCCCCTATCACTGCAAAACGCCACGGCGCTGAAATAGAGCTTTATGCACCTTATATTTCTGAAATGGTCCGTGCGTATATGGTAGAGCGCTACGGCGCTGACAAAGCATACAACACTGGCTTTAGAGTTTACACGAGTGTTGAATCTGAAATTCAACTTGCCGCACAGCAAGCACTCATTAACAACCTACATGATTACGACATGCGCCACGGTTATCGAGGGCCTGAAGCCGTGTTATGGCAACACGACACAGACCCAACCCCTACCCGAGCTGAGCTACTTAAAACACTCAATAGCGTTAATGAAATAGCTCCTCTCGTCGCAGGTATTGTCACGCATGTTTATGAACAAAGCGCTGAGGTGCTATTAAAATCAGGTCAATCTGTAGTCATTGAGTGGGATGGCCTTAAATGGGCTCGCGCATACATCAACGAAAAACGACAAGGTAATGCCCCTAAAACTGCGGCCGATGTAGTTTCGCCTGGTATGCAGATTTGGTTACGAGAAAATAATGGCTGGCAATTAAGTCAGTATCCGCAAGCATCGAGTGCCATTGTATCTTTAGATCCAAAAGATGGCCGCATCAAAGCCTTAGTCGGTGGTTATAGTTTCGCACAAAGCCAATATAACCGTGCAGTGCAAGCGAAGCGTCAGGTTGGTTCAAACATTAAACCCTTTATTTATTCAGCGGCATTAGAAGACGGTTACACACTTGCTTCAATTATAAATGATGCTCCTATCAACCACTGGGATAAAAGCTTAGGTGTGGCATGGCGACCTAAAAATAGTCCTGAAGTTTATAGTGGCCCGATTCGAATTCGTCGTGCATTAGCGCAATCAAAAAACGTCGTCTCAGTTAGATTGCTCAGAGGTGTTGGTTTACAGCGCTCTGCCGATCATTTACTTAAATTTGGCTTTGCTGATGAAGACATTAACCGCAGTGAATCTTTAGCATTGGGTAGCGCTGCAATCACACCATTAGAAATGGCACGCGGCATGAGTACCTTTGCTAATGGCGGTCACCTAATCGAACCTTATTTTATCAATGAGATAACAGACGCATATGGTAACTCACTAGGTAAAGCCCAACCATTAATCGCATGTGATGAAGAACTGCGTCTCGAAAATACCATGCAATGTGCACCACAAATAATCAGTGAACAAAATGCTTTTCTCGTCTCAAGTGCATTACATAGCGCGATTTGGGGTGGTGGTAGCTGGAAACACAAAACAGGATGGGTTGGTACAGGTTGGCGAGCCCAAGCTTTAAAACGTAGAGACTTATCAGGTAAAACAGGTACTACCAACAACTCAGTGGATACTTGGTTTACAGGCTACAATCGAAATGTATTAACCACAGTGTGGGTGGGCTTTGATGATGCAAGCAAATCTCTTGGTCGCGCAGCATATAACAGCAATTTAGGTAAAGGCCAAGCCGTAGGTGCTGAAGCCGGTGCGATTACCGCTCAGCCAGCTTGGGTGCGCTTTATGAAAACGGCACTTCAAAACGAACCGCTCGCACCGGTTGACCCAGCACCAGGCTTAACTTCTGTTAGAGTTGATTTAAAAACTGGCTTATTAAGTTCTAAAAACGATCACACTAGCCGTTTCGAATACTTTGAGTCTGACACTGTACCTACTAAATATGTACAGCAAGATAAGTCAAAAACTCCATTCTCTTCTGACTCTTTACCTGAACAAGATGAGCTGTTTTAATTAATATAAAAATCGCCTTAACAAAAAAGCGAAGTGTTAAAAACACTTCGCTTTTTTGGTTCTAAACTGGCTTAGCTATTCACTACTTAAGATTCTGACATAGCCAGAATAAATCTGAGTGAATGCCTGCTGCAGTCACTTCTTTACCTGCTCCAGGCCCTTGGATAACCAGTGGGTTCGCATCATACCATAGCGTTTTAACTACAAAGATATTATCGCCTGGTGTTAAATTGGCAATCGCAGAGCCTTGTTCAGCAAACGCAATACCCACTTTTGCGTCAACCTTGCCATCTTCCGCGATACTTAATAAGCCGGTATAACGCAGTTCGCAATTATTGGCTTTCGCCTGTGCAAACTTAGTCTCATAAAACGCGTCTAGCTCATTTTTCTTAGCAAGAAAATCTTGCCAGCTACCCGCAGCTAAATGCTCAGGCATTAATGGCTCTAAACCGATATCATCTACATCCAGTGAAAGACCAAGCTCTCGAGCAAGAATTAACAACTTACGCTGCATATCTCGTCCCGATAAGTCTTCGCGAGGATCTGGCTCGGTATAGCCCATAGCTTGTGCTTCTAGCACTAAATCTGAGAAAGCTTTGCTGCCATCATACTCGCTGCACAGCCAAGACAAAGTGCCCGAAAACACCCCTTCGACCTGAGTGATTTTATCACCACTATTTTGCAAATCAGCTAATGCAAAATTAACTGGTAAACCCGCACCGACACTGGTGTTATAACGCCAGAGTAAATTGCGCTCTTCAAGCTGTTGACGCAAAGACAAATACCAGTCTTGTTGAGCTGTGCCGGCATACTTATTAGCACTGATAAGGTGGCAATCACGCTTAACGAACTCTGGGTATAACAAGCTAAATGACTCACTCGCAGTGATATCAACCACCACTTTATGCTCATAATCTAGCTCTTCAATACGCTCTAGCACTTCATTTTGCTCGTATGCTTGCGCTTCATTTTGCCACTGAGTTTGCCAGTTATCTAAATTCAAACCACTGGCTGCAAATAGCATTTGCTGTGAACGTAATAGGCCAACGACTTTTAAATCAAATTGCGCTTGTAAACGAGCAACCTGAGTTTGGCATTGTTCAAGGAAAACTTCTCCGACATTACCTAAGCCCGCTATGATAACGGCCAGCTCTCGGCCTTTATTCACTAGTTTGTCATGTAGAATCGCCAAAACATCGCTGTCAATCGCTTGGTCAGTTAAGAACAGTGCATAATCTTCGTCACTGTGCGCAAACCTGAGTACGACGTCTTGCTCTGCTAGTACTGATTTCGCCTGCACTTCTAACGCAGCTATGTCCGCCTTTGGTGCTACCAACGCAAAGCCTTGTAAGTGACTTT
Organism: Pseudoalteromonas sp. MTN2-4; assembly: GCF_042848605.1. Lineage (NCBI taxonomy): Bacteria > Pseudomonadati > Pseudomonadota > Gammaproteobacteria > Alteromonadales > Pseudoalteromonadaceae > Pseudoalteromonas > Pseudoalteromonas sp. MTN2-4. The sequence continues at coordinate 55,492 of NZ_BTGK01000010.1, read as the reverse complement.
CAACCAAAGTGAGACGCCCTGTAAAATATTGGCTAACTTGATGTGTAAAAGCGCCTGGTAGCAATAAGAACTCTTCACCATTTTGTACAAAGTGATGAATGCTGTGCTGAATAAGCTGACTCACTTCTCGCACTTCATTTACACCTAAACGATCAACACGCACAAGATCTAAGTTATCAAATGAAGTAATAAAACGTTTCGCCTTGCTGTAACCTGCTTTAACAATTTCAGTACCTGGTGCTTCAGGGTCAAAACTGCTACGAACCTGCAACTTGATGCTCGTACTTTTCAAAGGAGATAAAGTTTTAGCATGCAATACAGGATTACCTAAACGCGCCAACAGATTTGCCTGCTCTCGACAAACTTTAGGGTATTTAATTGCATTGCTGACTTTACGAGGATCAGTACTGAATACACCTTGCGTATCGGTCCAGATTGAGACTGCTTCTGCGTCGCTATAATTTGCTAACAATGTTGCACTGTAGTCACTGCCATTACGTCCCAACGTCACAGTATTGCCTTGGTCATCTGCTGCAATAAAACCTGTGACCACAAAAATATGATCGTTATCTAAGGTCGCTAAACACACTTGCTTATTTTTTTGATGCACTAATTGACCGTTATGTACAGTAAATAACGTTCTGGCATCAATCGGTTGGGCTTGTAAACCGCTTTCAGATAGGTAGCTCGCTAGAATGCGCGCAGACCATAATTCACCATGTGCTAATAGCTCAGCTTCATTTAGAGTTTTACTGTTCGCGGCTTGGGTGATAACTTGTAATTCAGTCAATAGAGTATCGGCTAGTTGGCGCTGCTTTTCACCCTGGAATAATGCATTAATCAGTTCGATTTGATGGTTCTCAACCTGCAACAAAATATCGTTAAAACTTTGCTGCTCTTGCTGCTGATAGCTTTGCCATAGTTTAACTAGGGTATTGGTGGTTTTACCTGCGGCAGAAACCACAACACAATCGCCCAACTGACACTGGCCAACCACGATTTGTGCGACAGCCTCATAACGCGAAGCCGAGCTTAAGCTCGACCCACCAAATTTATGTACTACTCTTGTCATTTTCTTTTACCAAAGTGCCGGATGGGCAGGTGTTAATTTACAAGCTTTGCTATCAGCAGACGCAGGTGCCTTGCCTGGCTGTGTTTTAGCAAAAGCCGCTTCGAGGTCTGCAAGTAGATCTGCTACTTCCTCAATACCAACAGAAATACGGATCAAAGTATCGCCTACACCTGCTTCTAAGCGTGCTTTAGGTTCCATGCCTGCATGTGTCATGGTCGCTGGGTGGCAAATTAAACTCTCAACACCGCCTAAAGACTCAGCCAACGAGAACTCTTTCACTGTTGTTAAGAATGCCGCCGCATCTTCAAGACCACCTGCGATATCAAAACTCACCATGCCACCAAACCCTAACTGCTGCTTTTTAGCCAGTTCGTGTTGCGGGTGTGATTCAAGACCAGGGTAATACACTTTGCGAACGTACTCAGACTGTTCTAAGTATTTGGCGATAGCTAGGGCATTTTCTTCATGTTGTTTAAGGCGTACTTTAAGGGTTCTTAAACCACGTAATGTAAGATAACTATCGAATGGCGCACCAGTAATACCAATGTTATTTGCCCACCAAGCCAGCTCTTCACCTAACGCTTGAGTTTTCGCAATCACCGCGCCACCAACGACATCAGAATGGCCGTTAATGTATTTCGTGGTCGAATGCACCACAATATCAACACCAAATGAAATTGGGTTCTGTAGCGCTGGAGATAAAAACGTATTGTCAGCCCCCACTAAAGCACCCACTACATGGGCTGCATTCACAACCGCCTCAATATCTGTAAGACGAAGAATTGGGTTACTCGGCGTTTCAATCCAAACCAGTTTAGGTTTGATCTCTGCAATTTGTGCAAGACTGTCAGTGCGAGTTAAGTCCAAAACCTTCAGCTTTAACAGACCGCGCTTTTCAAGTGATGTAAATAAACGATAACTGCCGCCATAACAATCATGTGGAATAACTAATGTATCGTCGTGATTTAAAAGTTGTGTTACTAGGTGTACAGCTGCCATACCGGTCGCTGTGATGATACCTTTTTCTCCGCCTTCAAGCTGTGCTAATGCTTCAGCTAGAATATCGCGATTTGGGTTACCGCTACGACCATAGTCATAATCACGCTTAGTATCGAAATCAGCGAACGAATACGTTGTTGAAAGATAAAGAGGAGGCACAACCGCACCATGATGCTTATCGGCTTCGATACCATGTCTGACTGCGACTGTTGACTTATTGCGTTGGCTCATATCACCACCTAGTATATGGATGTTTAGACGTCTAAAAGGTTAGATGATCAAATTAGAGAAGTCAAAACATTTATACTGCTAAATGGCTATTTAACTAGAATTTGACTATCTTTTTTAAACCGATAAAATTTCGCCACTTCGTTAACTAATATTGTTAATAAGACTGGGTTTTTGACCATAAATCGGTACATTAACCTTAGTTTGAGTTGGGCGTTAGTCAAACTAAGTCAATTAAAACCGTCGCAAACGAGCGTAGTCTTATTGGCAGTAATTACTCTTAAGGCATCAGAAAATATTATGGCTAAATGGAATGGTGAATACATTCACCCTTATGCAGAGCATGGCAAAAAATCAGAACAAGTGAAGAAGATCACCGTATCTATTCCTTTAAATGTATTAAAAGTATTAACTGATGAGCGTACCCGCCGTCAGGTGAACAACTTGCGCCATGCAACAAACAGCGAGTTACTGTGTGAAGCATTTCTGCATGCCTTTACAGGCCAACCGTTGCCGAGCGACGAGGACTTACGTAAAGACAACCCAGAGAAGATCCCTGTTGAAGTGCGTAACATTATGAAAGAGATGGGCTTAGAGATCCCAGAGATTAACGAAGAAGGTTAATCAGCTTTTTTGTTATTACAAAGAAAACATAAAAAAACCTCGCCGTTGCGAGGTTTTTTATTAATCTAGTCTTTTCTAAGATTAAGATTCAAATTGTGCCATGTAGTTTTCTGGTAGTTCGATTTGCGCAACGCCAGAATCAATCGCAGCCTGTGCTACAGCTTTAGCAATGCGAGGCAATAAACGCGGATCCATTGGCTTAGGAATAATATACTCAGCGCCAAACTCTAACGACTCAACATCGGCTGCTTTAAGCACTTGCTCAGGCACTGGCTCTTTCGCAATACCACGAATGGCCTCTACCGCTGCGATTTTCATTTCATCGTTAATCGCTGTTGCACGCACATCAAGTGCACCACGGAAGATAAACGGGAAACATAAAACGTTGTTAACCTGGTTAGGGTAATCTGAACGACCTGTCGCCATAATTAAATCGTTGCGTGCACCATGTGCAACTTCTGGATTAATTTCAGGGTCAGGGTTTGAGCATGCAAACACGACTGGCTTGTCTGCCATAAGCTTTAGGTCTTCTGGAGAAAGTAAATCAGGGCCAGATACACCCACAAACACATCGGCTTCTGCAATTACATCTTGAAGCGTACGCTTATCAGTGTTGTTAGCAAATAGCTTTTTATACTCGTTTAAGTCATCACGACGCGTATGGATAACGCCTTTACGGTCTAGCATGTAAATGTGTTCACGCTGTGCGCCACATTTAATCAGCAGTTCCATACATGCGATTGCTGCAGCACCTGCACCTAAACATACAATGATAGCGTCATGAATGTCTTTGCCTTGTACTTCCAGTGCATTCAACATACCCGCAGCAGTTACAATCGCAGTACCATGCTGGTCGTCGTGGAATACAGGAATATCACAACGCTCTATGAGCGCTTTTTCAATCTCAAAACATTCTGGTGCTTTAATATCTTCAAGGTTGATACCACCAAAGGTGTCTGCAATATTCGCAACCGTATTAATAAAATCTTCTGTAGTGCGGTGCTTTACTTCAATGTCGATTGAATCTAAGCCTGCAAAACGTTTGAATAATAGCGCTTTACCTTCCATGACTGGTTTAGAAGCAAGTGGGCCTAAGTTACCTAAACCTAAAATTGCAGTGCCATTACTGATCACCGCAACCATATTGCCTTTACCTGTATATCGGTAAGCATTAGCAGGATCTGCAGCAATTTCTCGAACCGGCTCAGCCACACCTGGGCTGTAGGCCAACGCAAGATCTTTAACTGTTTCGGCTGGTTTAGTTAATTCAACACTGATTTTACCTGGAACGGGATGAGCGTGGTAATGTAAAGCTTGTTCACGAAAGTCTGACATGACGCGATTTTTTCCTGCAAAGAAGTTAAAAGTGAGAGTGAAATAATTTGCAATAACTAAAAGATACTCGCTTTCTAGATATATTCAAGCAATTTCAGGTCTATCCACTTTTTAGCGAAATTTATCTGCAAGATGCCGTAATTTTGCAGATTTTATGAAACATTCTTTTAGCTTTTTTGACATTTTACTGACCTAAAAAAGGGTCAATACGTTTAATAAACCAGCAATTTATACGACTAAAAATGTCACCATACCAAACATAGAAAGAAAACCCAACTTAGCTACATTTACCGCACTTTAGACTCTTTTAAACACATTTAGATAACTTTAACTCTAAAAAAAACCAGTTAAAGCAACCATATCTTTGAGAAAGCTAAAGACAATCTCGATAAAAAGTGCAAAGTTATGCATTTAGTTATTACGCCATTTTCTACGGCTGTGCTACGAAAAGGGTTTGATGTATCAGAAATAATTTTGCAGAAGAACGATCAGATAAGCAATGCCAAGCCAGCTGGAAATAATGAATATTCAGAAGATTAATGAGATTCAGACATAAAAAAGCACCCAAATGGGTGCCTTTCTCAAACAAGCGATGCTTATTTCTTGCTGCTAAGAGCACCGAAACGCTTGTTGAAGCGATCAACACGACCACCTGTATCAAGGATCTTCTGCTTACCAGTGTAGAACGGGTGACATGAAGAACATACGTCTAGGTGAATGTCTTTACATAGTGTTGAACGAGTTTCGAATTTGTTACCACATGAACAAGTTGCTGTGATTGACTCGTACTTAGGGTGGATACCTTCTTTCATAGTAAACCTCTAGGTTAGGCCGTATCGCTCTCCAAACCCGAAGTTTGGCACCATACGTAGTTATATTCAAATTAGTGGACGCGTATTTTATTGAAGTAGTCCGAGATCTACAAGCAATAATTGCACAAAAAGTAAATAAATTCGGCGTTCATTGCACCCAATCCATTGAACAGCAATTTACCTCACGTTTTTCACTGGGATTTCAAGGTCTGCTTTAGTACATTATAACCATCTACCGCCATGTTCGAACATTCATGCTATTTGTTGAAGTTGCCCTAAAAGTCCCACTACATAGAACCTTTGATTATAAAATCGACCCGAATATTACAGTTCAAAAAGGCTGTCGTGTATGGGTGACTTTTGCCAATAGAAAATTGGTCGCCATGGTCGTTGATATCAAGACTCAGTCAGGTGTGCCCGATAATAAAATCAAAGACATTACCTCTGTCATTGATGAGCGCCCTATTATCAGTGATGCTTATCTTACCTTTTTGAAATTTACAGCACGTTATTATTGCCACTCGCTAGGCGAAACCATTTTTACTGCGCTACCAGCATCTTTGCGTCAAGGTGAGCACCCAGATAAAACCCAAGTACCCGATTACACACTCACTGAGGAAGGAAAAGCTTCTCCCAAGCTTCGCGCTAAAAAGCAATTAGCATTGATTGAGCATTTAAAAGGCTCGGGCGTAACGAGCCTCACTGAGTTAAAAGCATTAGGGTTTACAACACAACAAATTAAACCGCTCAAAGAGAAAGGCTTAATCACAGAAGCCATTAATCACTGTGAAGCTTGGTCGTCAGACACACTTGAGATTGCAAGCAAACCACGCCTCAATGAAGAGCAAGCTGCCATTTGTGCTGCCGTTAATCAACAAGCAGGGTATCGCACTTTCTTAATTGAAGGCGTCACGGGCAGTGGTAAAACTGAAGTTTACTTACAATGTTTAGAGAAAGTACTTAATGATGGTAAACAGGCCCTGGTTTTAGTACCAGAAATTGGCCTGACGCCACAAACTGTAAACCGCTTCAGGCGTCGCTTTCCAAATACTCCCATTGATTTATGGCATTCAAATTTAACCGATAATGAGCGATTACACACTTGGCGACGCGCTGAGCAAGGTAGTAGCGCGCTAGTTATCGCAACTCGCTCAGGGATTTTCTTACCTTTTAAAAGCCTAGGCATGGTCGTGGTAGATGAAGAGCATGACGGATCTTTTAAGCAACAAGATGGACTGCGTTATCACGCTCGAGACTTGGCTGTTTACCGCTGTGCAACACAGCAAATATCGCTTTTATTAGGCACTGCAACCCCCGCACTAGAAACCCTACACAATGCACTCAGTGACAAATATCAATTAGTGTCGCTGACCAAGCGTGCACAAACTAAAGTAGATAACGCCTACTTGTTGGTTGATATGAAAGGCCAGCCACATCAAAATGGTTTTGCACCAACTACTTTACAACATATTGAACGTACGCTTGCACGTGGTAAGCAAGTCATGGTGTTTTTAAACCGACGGGGTTATGCGCCAACTTTAATGTGTCATGAGTGTGGCTGGCTCAGCGAGTGTCACCGCTGTAGTGCCAGTGCCACCTACCATAAAGGCATGTCACGCTTAGTATGCCATCACTGTGGTGAGCAAAGCTATGTGCCACCCCAGTGTGTTGACTGTGGCAGTACCAATATTTTGCCAGTGGGTTTGGGCACTGAACAAGTTGAACAGTTTTTAGAATTGCAATTTCCCGACGCGCCACTGAGCCGTATAGATCGAGATTCAACCCGCCGTAAAGGCGCACTCGAAGAAGCCCTCAATGAAATTAATGAAGGTGGCGCACGTATTCTGGTTGGCACTCAAATGCTGGCGAAAGGTCACCACTTTGCCGATGTCAGCCTAGTGGTTATCTTAGATGTCGACAGTGGTTTATACAGTAGTGACTTTAGAGCCACAGAACATATGGCTCAGTTAATCACTCAAGTTGCTGGACGCGCTGGGCGCAGTGGCGAACCCGGCACGGTATTATTACAAACTCATTATTGCGAACACCCGCTATTACAAGATCTAGTTAATAATGGCTACGGCGACTTTGCCCGTTATGCACTCAAAGAGCGTGAAGAAGTTGCATTACCACCATTTTCTTTCTTAGCTTTAATACGCGCCGAAGCTAACAATGCCAAATTAGTCAGCGACTTTTTATCGGATCTGGTTCCTGCAAACCCATTCTCTGGTATACAATTGCTCGGACCAATTCCCGCGCCGATGGAGCGCGTGGCAGGAAAATATCGATATCAATTACATATTCAAGCGCAGGACCGTGCAATTCTTCATAGTTACTTAACTCAGTTATTAGCCTATGTAGATAAGCACCCATTAGCAAACCGACTGCGCTGGAGTATAGACATAGATCCTATGGATACTTATTAAGTAACTTATGGCACAACACGACTTTATAAATAAAAAGCCAAAAGGCAGAAATACCAAAAAAGCGGCGCCTAGCCCAAAACCCGTCTCAAAATTGCTTATCTTGCTGGCCTTACTGCTCGTTGGCGGTTTTGCATATGGTCTTTGGTATATCACACAAAATGCCGATCTTAAAAAAGTAGAAGAAGCCGCCAAACCAATTGCCAAAAAAGAGCAACCAGTGGTGAAACCTAAGCCTAAAGATCCTGACTTTATTCAAGAAATTAAAGACGCAGAAATCAAAGTCGAGATTAAAGAAATCAAAAAACGCGGTCCATACCAGATGCAATGTGGTTCATTCAGAAAACACGAAGACGCAGAGAGCATGAAAGCACAAATTGCTTTTGTTGGCCTAGTTGCTGAAATCCGCAGAACCGAAGGGTCAAATGGTGTCTGGTTTAGAGTACGCCTAGGCCCTTATGAAAGTAAGCGACAAGCGGAAAGCGATAAAAATAAGCTCAAGCGTATCAACATCGTAAGCTGTGGAATTTGGGGCTGGACTTGATTTCTCACTAATAGCCCATATACCTACAGCAATCTAAGATATTTAAGTAAGACAAGTGTGAGTTAACGCACAGTAAGGAATTTTATGACTACTATCGTAAGCGTGCGTCGTGACGACAAAGTTGTTATCGGCGGCGACGGTCAAGTGTCACTTGGCAATACAGTAATGAAAGGTAATGCCAAAAAAGTACGCCGTCTTTATAACGGTAAAGTATTAGCGGGTTTTGCCGGTGGTACTGCAGATGCATTTACATTATTTGAGCGCTTTGAAAGCAAACTAGAAATGCACCAAGGCCATTTAACCAAAGCAGCTGTGGAAATGGCGAAAGACTGGCGTAGCGACCGCGCGCTTCGTAAACTAGAAGCCCTGTTGGCAGTTGCTGATGAAACCGCTTCATTGATCATCACAGGTAACGGTGACGTAGTGCAACCAGAGCATGATTTAATCGCCATTGGTAGTGGTGGTAACTTTGCACAATCTGCTGCAACTGCACTGTTAGAGAATACAGAGCTAAGTGCACGTGAAATTGTAGAAAAAAGCCTAAAAATTGCTGGCGATATTTGCGTATTCACTAATAATTTCCAAACCATCGAAGAACTATAGAGGATTGCCATGACTGCGATGACCCCAAGAGAGATCGTGCACGAGTTAGATCAGCACATTATCGGTCAAGATAAAGCCAAAAAAGCCGTGGCAATTGCACTTCGTAACCGCTGGCGTCGTATGCAACTTAACGACGATTTGCGCTCTGAAGTTACACCAAAGAATATTCTAATGATCGGCCCAACAGGTGTCGGTAAAACGGAGATTGCACGCCGTTTAGCAAAACTTGCAAATGCGCCTTTCCTGAAAGTTGAAGCAACTAAATTCACAGAAGTGGGCTATGTAGGTAAAGAAGTTGAGACTATCATACGTGATCTTGTTGACATCTCAATCAAAATGACGCGTGAGCAACAAGCGAAAAAGCACCAACACCGTGCTGAGGAAGCCGCTGAGGAGCGCATTCTTGATGCGCTACTTCCACCTGCGAAAGACGCCTGGGGCGAAGCTCAGCCTGCAGAAAATAGCAGCACACGCCAGGTATTCCGTAAGAAATTGCGTGAAGGTCAGCTAGACGACAAAGAAATTGACATTGATGTTGCTGAAGTTGCACCTCAAGTTGAGATCATGGCACCACCGGGTATGGAAGAAATGACCAACCAATTACAAGGTCTATTTCAAAACATGGGTGGCGACAAGCGTAAGAGCCGTAAGCTGAAAATCAAAGATGCTTTCAAGCTACTTGTTGAAGAAGAAGCCGCTAAAATGGTGAATCAAGAAGAGCTGAAAGAACAAGCTATTTTTGCCGTAGAACAAAACGGTATTGTGTTCATCGATGAAATCGACAAAATCTGTAAGCGCGGTGAAGCACAAGGTCCAGACGTGAGCCGCGAAGGTGTACAGCGTGACTTGCTGCCTCTAATTGAAGGCTCAACGGTCAGCACGAAACACGGTATGGTTAAAACTGACCATATTCTTTTCATTGCCTCTGGTGCATTCCAAATGGCAAAGCCGTCTGACTTAATTCCTGAGTTGCAGGGCCGCTTACCTATTCGTGTAGAACTGGAAGCTTTATCGGCAGCTGACTTCAAACGCATCCTTACCGAACCTCATGCATCGCTTACTGAACAGCAACAAGCACTTCTAGGCACAGAGCAAGTGACTATCGACTTCACTGATGATGCGCTCACTAAGATTGCAGAAGCAGCATGGCAAGTAAACGAGAAAACAGAAAACATCGGTGCACGCCGCCTTCACACTGTGATGGAAAAACTGATGGAAGAAATCTCTTTTGATGCTTCTGAGAAGACAGGCACAACGCTAACTATCGATGCAAGCTATGTTGAGCAGCATTTAGACATGCTGGTACAAGATGAAGACTTAAGCCGCTTTATTCTTTAAGTTTAGCAAAGATTATGCGCTATTATTAAGCGGGGCCTGTGCCCCGCTTTTTTGTAAGATACAGATAAAATACTCATTGAGAGCAGTAATGTATATTGTCAATAAACTTCACTATCATACCGTTTCCAAAGCGCTCGACATTCATTTCGATGATAAACAAATATTCACGTTAAGCTGTGAGTATTTAAGAACACACTCTCCATCTGCTGAAGTACAAGGGCATGGTAATCAGTCTAAAGACCCTCTGAACTTGGTGTTAAATAAGCAAGAAGTAGCCATCAGAAAGCTTGAGCCTGTTGGACATTATGCTGTGAGACTTATTTTTGATGACGGCCATGACTCCGGTCTGTATAGCTGGCAGTATTTACGTGCACTATCAGAAGAACAGTCTGAGCGTTGGCAGAGATACCAAGCGAGAGTTGAGGACTATCATGCCAATCAAGATCGCATTCCAATCAAGTTCACGCCTTAATTTTGAGTCTTAAAACTTGAATATAAAAAACGCAGCAAACGCTGCGTTTTTTAGTTTTATTAGCAATCTAGTAGCGGTACTTGGCAACCGCCTCATGTAGTACTTTGGCTTGCTCTGAAACCTCTTCACTACTTTGGGCATTACTCTGTGCATGCTCAGATGCAACTTGTGCAATATCTCGAATGCGAACTACGTTCTTATTCACCTCAGAAGCAACTTGGTTCTGTTCATCAATGGCTGTTGCGATGTGCGTACTCATTTCCATAATAGTTTGAACATCCGCTGTAATCGAACTAAGCAACTCACCTGCCTTCTCGGCTTGAGAAACACTCTCACTACCTTGAGTACGACATTGTTGCATGATACTCACAACAGACTGGGTGCGCTCTTGCAGAGTAGAAATGATACTCTCAATTTCTTGTGTCGAGTCTTGTGTACGCTGTGCTAAAGATCGAACTTCATCAGCAACAACAGCAAAGCCTCGACCTTGCTCACCTGCACGTGCAGCTTCAATTGCTGCATTCAAAGCAAGTAAATTTGTCTGCTCTGCAATACCACGGATTACATCTAAAACCGAGCCTATTGTTTCTGCATCACGCTCAAGTTGCGAAACAACGTCTGATGCGCCACCTAACGAATCAGATAACGCCATAATACGCTGAATTGTCGCGTCAACTTCTACCCTACCTTGTTGCGCATTACCATTGGTTGACTCAGCTTTATTCGCTGCAGCTTCAGTATTATGGGAGATATCTTGAATCGTAGCCTGCATCTCAGTCGCTGCTGTCGCTACCATATCTGCCTCGTGCAATTGCTCATGCATACCCGCACTGGTTTGTGCGGTAGTTTCACTTAAATGATGAGTCGCTTCATTAATCGTACCTAAAGCCGTGTTTACTTCTGAGATCAGAATCTTGAAGTCACCTATCAAGCTATTAAAATCTTCTGTCATCGTGGTAATTTCATCATTACCAGTAGACTCAATTTTAATTGCTAAGTTGTTTTCACGGCGAATTCGCTCAATGGTTTGATAGACACGTTCCACAGGTCCAATGATTGAACGACTGGTAGACAGTACCAAAATCATAACGATAATCGCTGCGACGACAAATATACCTATGGCAGCAGCTTGCGTTGCTCTAGCATTATCCTCAATAGCTTGCTTTGTTTGCAGTACAATATTCTCAACCGTTGCATCACCTTGCTTTACAATTTTAACCATCTCGCCTAATGCACCGCTATCAAGCGATACACCTAGTTCGACTTGTGCATCAACAAGGTTAGTGAACTTGTTTTTATATTCCAAAAGTAAAGGTGATAAGCCGTAAGACTGTAATTTGGGGTAAAGCTCATCGTAGGTTTTATTAAATTTACCTAGGTATTTGGTATCTAGGCGAAGCATAAAGTCTTTTTCAGCTCGTCTAAGTTGAAGCATCAAGCTTAGTAATTCGAAGTTGTTATGCTGCTTCAATCCTGTTTCGACTTCATGCACCGCAGAACGTAACGCACCATATAATGCATCTTTAGGGTGTAAACCAATCTTCTTTTGCAGAACGACTACAGTTTCAAATGTTTCTTTGTAAGATCGACTTAACCCACGAAACTTTTCAAGCTCCCCTTGATCAATAGATAAGTCATCCAGTAAAACATTTAATAGATCTATCTTTGTGATTAAGTGCTGATATTCTTTATCAAATTTACTAAGCGCTTCCGTGTCCTTATAGAATAGAAAATTCTTCTCAAACTTGCGCATGGATAACTCATGAATTTCAAGCTCTTCAGCGTACTGAATTGCTTCGTTGAGTTTAAGCATTGTGCGAGCTTCAAAGATAATCACCGCTAGCATTACCAGCATTGCGATACCAACAACTATCGCATTGAGCTGTAAACGCCTTTTGATGGTTAAATTTTCTAATAAGGCCATACCGTTACCTAAGGTTATGAAACATATGATTAGTATAGACCAAGGCTGAAAATTAGGCTTTTAGATTTCACATAAAAACAATAAAAAAGTGCCAACATGCGCAATAATTAAACGGATTTTCTATTTGGAACTATCCAACTTTCAATGATTTCCAAACGAAATCATGCAATGCGCTGACATCATGCCATTGCTCTGCTTTAATCCACTCAACAAGGGCACACGGATCTGCTGAAAAATCCACCGACTTTTTAGGCGCGGTGTCCAAAAAATCTTCAACTGCATTGGCATTTAAATAATGCATCTGCTTTGCCCAGCCAAGTTTAATTAACAAGCTTGCATCAATCACCTGTGTTAGTTCTTGCTCAAGTGGTTTAATTAATAGGCTTTTTCCCATATTCAGCGCTGCATTCAGTACTTCAAATTGCGCATGTGCAATCACGCCTTTGCAGCTTTTCATGTCATGTAATAACTGATCATGATCATCGGGCCGGTAGTGAATATTGCCAACCGACTTCATCTCAGCTGCTGGATGAAAGCAATAAAATTCCGTGTTTGGAAAACTTGCCAGTAATAGCTCTATCGCCTCTAACTTTTCTGACGGCAAATAAACGACCACCTTATTTTTAATACAAGTCGTGTGATAGCTTGGTACGATAGGCGGTAAAATATTTTTCGCAAAAGGGATCCAGTGAAACCCTAAGCGGTAATCTGCAGGGACTAACCATTGCTGCCAAATTCTAGTTAAATTCGCCCCTTCAAAAGGCAGTTGGTGATGGTTTACTGCAACATGATGTCCCAAAGCGAGCACAGGAATACTTGAAAGCTTTGCCGACCAGGCAACGATAGACTCGTTGTCAGTAATAACTAAATTATAATTCGCAACTTTAAAGTATGCTCGATGAGTGAAAATGTCAGAAACTTTTTGTCTGAAGGTTTTCGTAAAGCGATTTGGTTTATGCCTCACTAAGCAACTCCCCACTTTGAGTGCTTCAATTTCAGCAACTACCTGTTTACTCATAGGTTTTGACAGGATATTACCTGATAGGATCACATCTGTATTCACCTGATGCGCTTTGAAGCACTTAATCAACAAGAGTGTTTGCTGTAATTGTGCAAGATCGATGATTTTTGCTGCATATAATACTTTCAATGCACTTCACCTTATTCATTCCTTGTGGCAAGAACACCAGGGCGTTGTCATAACTGGTACTTCTTACACAAAACCGTTGTCTACTGATTAAACTTTAGACTTTAAAAATAACAGTTGGGTGAACTTTTTAAGACACTATTATGGAATTCAAAAGAGTTTGATTGAACGTACAAAGTGCCTGCTTTTACAGCAATTTTGCCATTGCTATGAGCTTGCATCAGAGTATACTGGAACAAACACATACTCTCTGGAGAACTCAATATGGACTACAGCACATCTGACTTATGCGATCATTTTGCAGATGCAATCGATGTACTTGAACCCATGTTCATTAACTTTGGTGGACACTCTGCATTTTGCGGTCGCATCGTTACAGTGAAATGCTTTGAAAACAACGAACTGATTCAAGAGATTTTAGAACAAGACGGTACTGGCAAAATTCTATTAATTGATGGTGGTGGTTCTTCGCGCCGAGCACTTATCGATATCGAATTAGCTGAGCTGGCTGTAGAAAATCATTGGCAAGGTATTGTTGTTTATGGCGCAGTTAGACATGTTGATGAACTCGAAGAGTGTGAACTAGGTATACAAGCTATTGCGTCTATTCCTGTCGCAGCTGATAGCCAAGGCAGTGGCGAGCAAGGTGTCCCCGTCAACTTTGCGGGAGTTTCGTTTTACGAAGACGATTATCTATATGCTGACAGCACTGGGATTATCATTTCCGCCGAAGAGCTGGTACTCGAAGATGCGCTTGAAGAAGTCGAAGCATAATGGGCAACTGGTTAATTCGATATAGTGAAGCCGACATAAAGTGCTTTAACACAAGCAGAGCGAATGAAACTCGCTTTTGGCAATCAATCTCCTTTTTAGACCAGTCAGCGCCTTTAGAAAGTGCACTAAAAGATGCGGCTGAATTTGGTATTAAATATGTTTTACTCGGCATTAACGAGGACATTGGCCCAAGAGCAAACTGTGGTCGCGGAGGCGCAACACAAGGTTGGCAAGCGTTTTTAAAACGCTTTTTAAACTTACCTAGTAATGAGTTTCTAGATCCAAAATCAGTATTGCTGTTAGGCGAGGTCAATTGTGATGATTTGCAATCGCAAAGCGAAGCATTAGATAACGCAAATGCTGCAGATTTAGCACAATTAAGAAGCTTATGTAGTGAATTAGATGAAAGAGTAACAGCCGTTTTGAAACCGGTTTTTGATGCTGGGTTAGAAGCCATTGTCATTGGTGGTGGCCACAATAATTGTTACCCAATTTTAAAGGCCTTAAGCACCAGTGAAGCTAAGTCGTGTAATGCCATTAACTTCGATCCACATGCTGATTTTAGGGCCATTGAAGGTCGTCATAGTGGCAACGGTTTCCACTATGCATATCAAGACGGATATTTATATGATTACCATGTGGTTGGCATGCATGAGCAAAAAAATAATCAAACCATTATCAGCTCACTGACTAATGCCGGGTTTACCTACACCACTTACCAAACCCTACAAGTTATGCGCAGCCGCAGTTTAACTTCAGACTGCACACACAGTTTAGCCCGCTTTAAAATTGATAAACCATTAGGTATCGAAGTTGATGTAGACGCCATTAGTGGCATGCCTGTCAGCGCTTTCACGAATTGTGGTTTTTCTGTCAGCGATGCAGAACATTTTGTCTATCTGGGTGCAACACACAGCGCTAGCCGTTATTTACACCTGTGTGAGGCAGCACCTTCGACACACCCGAATGGCTTAGAGCAAGGCATAACTGAAGCTGGGCAAGTACTAAGTGGTCTAGTCTGTAGTTATTTATTGGGTAAACAGCAAGGGTAGCACAACGCTACCCCTTTGAGTGATCAACTAAATGATGGTGCTCAAGCTGATATTGCTTTATCCAGCTTAACATACCCACACTACTCAACGGCCTTTCGAAATAATATCCCTGAGCGGCAAAGGTATTTAAGCTTTGCGCAAAGTTAAGCTGCTCTTGGCTTTCAACGCCCTCACAAATAACCGCACAATCTAACTGATGCTGCATGTCTACTAGTCCTCTGACAATGCCTCTGAGTGCACCTTGATGTTGATGATCTCGGGTAAGGGACTTCCCTACTTTGACATAATCAACGGTTAATTTAGGTAACTTAGCCAATACCAGCGGAGCTTCTCCAAAGCCGTCTACACACAGACGAACACCAATACTACGAAGACGCGCGATCATGGCCACCCCCTGTGCATCCAAAGACATAAACAGTGCAGATGGACACTCAATAATTAAATCACCAGCTTCAAGGTGGTGAGTGAGCAGTACATCGTCTAAAAACTCGATAAATTCTTCATGCAGCATTTCTGGGCCAAAAACATTGACGCTCAACGCCATTTTGATCCCTTCCATTTTTAGCGCCATTGCAATCTCCGCCGCTCGCTCTATCACGAACTGAGCGACAGGCAAAGCTAACCCTGCAATACGAATATCATCGATGAACTTACCAGCAGCTAAAATTCCCTGCTTTGGGTGCTGCCAACGTAACAATAGCTCTAGGAACTCGATACCATTGTCGCTATGACGAATAACTGGTTGAAAATAAAGCTCGAGCTGATCTCTAAAGTCGTGATGAGTAAGCTCAGCCAAACGCGCTTGCTGCTCTTGTTTCGCTGTTCGCATGCTATTTTGATATTCAGTCACGACCTTATGAGGCTCTGAATCGAGCGCTAAAAATGCACACGTGATGGCATTATCAAAATCACTGACTTTATCAGCGAAAGAGACATAACTTGCCTTGGCTTTTATCTCTATGGTGCAGTGGCCTACGTTAAACGGCTTTAACGTAGTTTGCACTATGGCCCCTATTACTTGTTCATGAAGATGTTGTTGATGAGCCAAAGAACATAAGAACACAAAGTTTAATCCTCCTAAGTGCGCAAGCTTAGCGTATTCATCCCCTTGTTCTATATTTACAATGTCTTCGTTTTGCAATTGCTGCTTAATTCTGTTTGCGGATTGTGCAAGTAATAAATCACCGTACTCCCGACCCAAGTGAAAATTTACCTGCTCAAAACCTTCGAGGCGGATCATTACTAATACCATAGGAGAATCATCTTGCTCTGTGTGAGCATAATAAGCATCTCTCAGCGCACTTCTAGGGGGGAAGCCTAGCACATCTTGCTTTCTTAGGTTGCCCTGTTCAAGTAAATCTGAGTGGGTATCTTTACTAGACTTTAAAGAGAATTCATAGAGCTGTGCAATATAGATCAAAAGTAAAGGCAGTAACGTTAACTGAATAGGCCAGTACCAGACTATCGACCCCCCCAGCAACATTAAATATGCTGCAGCCGCGAGAAACGACACTATAAGTAAAGCCCTTGAGCCAAGTTTAAGCGCTAAATAAAGATGGCCAAATAGCACCAGAGAGATTGCATAAGTTGCCCACATATTGGGAAGCAATGCGGTAAAAGCCACCAGCATAGTGACAACATGAAGCGCACGGTTTAATTGCGAATGGGTAAGGATAATTAAAGCGATACTACCCATTAACACTAACCCGCCAAAAAATGCGGTTAGTAGTGCCAGCTCCCCCTGTTGCAATCCATTGAATACAGGAAAGCTGGTCAATGTACCTAGTAAGGTCATCACCAACTTTCACCTATAAATTAAATACTTCTTATTGGATCAGTTTACCTGAGATCCACAAATTTGATAGCTCATTTACACCAAATTGATAACTTAATTGTGCTGGTGTTGCAATATCCCACAGGGCTAAATCGGCTCGCATCCCCACTTTAAGCATACCTCGATCATCCAGCCCTAATGCTTTCGCAGCGTTTACCGTTACCCCCTGCAAAGTCTCCTCTGGTGTTAATCTAAATAGAGTACAACCCATATTCAGCATCAAACGTAATGAGCACAGCGGTGCTGTGCCTGGGTTAAAGTCACTGGCGATCGCCATCGGGACCTTGTATTGACGAAGTAACTCAAGCGGTGGCTTTTGTATTTCTCGTAGGAAATAAAAAGCACCAGGTAATAACACTGCAACCGTTCCGGCTTCGGCCATCGCTTTTACACCCGCTTCATCGAGATACTCAATATGATCTGCCGATAGGCCCTTAAACTCAGCAACCAACTCAGTGCCATGTTGATTAGATAATTGTTCGGCATGGCACTTTACTGGTAAGCCTAGTTGGCGTGCTTTTTCAAATACCCGCTTTGTTTGCGCGTAACTGAATCCTACATTTTCACAGAATACATCGACCGCATCTGCCAAGTTCAGCTCAGCCACTTTTGGCAACATGACATCGCATACTAAATCGATATATGCATCTGAGTCATGCTTAAATTCAGGCGGTAATGCATGTGCGCCCAAAAATGTACTTTGAATATCAACTGGGTGGTTGTCATTTAAGACTTTATTCACTTCAAGTAATTTAATTTCAGTGTCTAGATCTAAGCCATACCCCGACTTACTCTCAACCGTTGTTACACCTTCACTCATAAGGCTATTTAAACGATTCTTCCCAGCTACAAACAAGGTTTCTTCATCCGCCTGTCTAGTTGCTCGAACGGTACTGGCAATACCACCGCCTTGTTGTGCTATCTCTTGGTAAGAAACACCATTTAGGCGTTGTTCAAACTCACCAGCGCGGTTTCCTGCAAAAAGAATATGCGTATGACAATCAATTAGGCCAGGCGTTAACCACTGTCCTTTTGCGTTAATCACAGGTGTTGCGAGAGCATCGAACTCAGGCAAGTCACTTTGCTTACCCAACCAAACAATTTTATCGTCTTTGATTATTAACGCGCCTTGTTCAATAGCACCATAAGGGACATCTATATTGCTATCCATGGTTGCCAAATTAACATCGGTGATCACTAAATCTGCTTCAAACATCACTGCCTCATTTGAGTTTGTTTAATTGCCTATAAGCCTATCATGCAAACTTGTATATACAAGAAATCTGTGCCATTTTTAATGGCATGTATTCTCTATTTCATTATCTAGTATGGCCAACGAACCTAAATTTGCATTGATAAAGCAGCATATCACCGACCAAATTAGTGCCGGTATTTGGAAAGAAGACCAACGTGTTCCCTCTGAAAATGAACTTGCTGAGCAATTTAGTGTAAGTCGTATGACCGCCAGACGTGCTTTGAGTGAATTGACAGACAGTGGAGTATTAACGCGGAGTCAGGGTTTAGGTACGTTTGTAGCAAGCCTCAAGTCACAGTCTTCTATGTTGGAGATTAAAAATATCGCCGATGAAGTAAAAGAGAGAAATGGTGAGTACAGTGCTGAGGTCATAGCCCTAGAAGAAATCGCTGCCATGGCCCCTATCGCTATCGCACTCGGTGTTGATATAGACAGCAAAGTCTACCGCAGCGTGATTGTTCACCATGAAAATGGCCTAGCACTCCAAGCTGAAGAGCGCTTTGTCACCCCAGCACTTGCACCTGATTATCTGGCGCAAGATTTTACTATCGTCACACCACATGAATACCTTTCGGCAGTGGCGCCGCTGACTGAAGCAAAACACACCATTGAAGCCATTATGCCAAACCAAGATGTTTGCCAGTGGCTTGGCTTATATAACGAAGAGCCTTGCTTACAAATGATCAGAAGAACATGGAGTACTAATGGTATTGTCAGCTTTACCCGGCTCATTTCTCCAGGTAGCAAATACCGTCTAGGCGGTCATCTCACCTTTAAAAAAAAACGAAATAACAAACAGTTAAATCTCAGCTTGATAGCAAAAGCCCAGTGTTTCAATGGCTGAACCATCTATCACTCTTGCACTGGCGATGTCACTTGCAAATGAAGGGGGCTGTGTGCCTAATTTAGCGCACCTTTGCTGGTAATAATCTTGACGAGTTGGGTGGTAAGGATGACACACGTTATAAATGGTGTCAGCTTCTGCCCAGTTAAGTATTACAGTCTCAATGGCGGTAACGACATCGGCTTGGTGCACCATGTTTACAGCCGCTTGACTGCTACTTTTAAGTGTTTTACCCGCAACAAATTGCCCAGGTTCTCGATTTGGCCCCACCAGTCCCGCCAAACGTAAAACCTTCCCCTTGGCATCAAATACTTTTTGCTCTGCTGCAAGCAAAACCTTTTTACGCGTGGTTTCGCTATCTAATTCACTATTTTCGGTATAAGTACCATCTAGCTCTGAATACACACCTGTGCTTGAGCATAACAAGAACCCTTTACACGCTAATTTATCAGAAAGCCTTAACGCAGCAGATAGAGTTTCAAGATAATTGCTGTCAGCATGACGTGCTCTCGGAGGAATAGCGCACACCCAATAAGCGTCTTTTAAATCCACAGAATGAATTAACTTATCTCCTTGCAATGTAAACTGTCGAATAATTGCACTACTAAAGTTTGAGCTACGACTTGTACCCTGCACTTGCCAATTCGCCAGTTTGGCGCTCTCAATTAGTGCACTTCCCAACCAACCAGCCCCTAAAATAACTAGCTTCATCTCATACCTCTGTATTAATTTCAAACCGCAAATGTATTATTATAGGAACAATATAACGTCAATCTAATGTAAACTGTGGTCAAAGCGACTCAGATATGATTTGATTGTGTAGTGCGGTTACCAATAAAAAGAATATATCATGCTTAACAACTTATCCCTCAGGAGAAAAATACTCCTACTTATCGGTGGTACAATTTCTGTACTGCTTATTATTGCGTCTAGCTATTTCGTAAACCACCTTGCTACCATATCTCGTGATAGTGTGGAGCGTGAAGCACAAAGCTATATATATGCTGAAAAGTTGTCGATGGAGTCCTTTTTTGCACAATATGGTGAACTAGTTAGTACGTTTGCTCAAAGTGCACATGTTGTGGACTTTTTCGAACAATATACAGAACGCGAAGCAGAGCTATCAACTCAACCGGGGTATGATTTAGTAAACCGAGATTTTGATAGGCTCACGACAAATAATGACAATGTGTTGTCAACTTTCTTTGCGTCTGCTATTACAGGTGAGTACTTCAAAGAAAACGAGCGTACTTCTCACTTCTCTGATGGTCGTCCATATTTTGCTTATAAGCGTGGATGGTGGCCAGAGGCAATGGCGATTGGTAAATTGCATGTGAGTCCGGTTTCAGTCGATGCAAACACAGGCGACGTATCTGCCGTGATCAAACTACCTGTCTACAATTCATCACGTAAGTTATTGGGGATCGCAGGTATTGATTTGCAAATGGAACAAATCAACCAGTTGGTTGAGCAGATCCGCTTTCAAGGCCAAGGGTACGGCTTCCTGCTAGATAACAATTTAAACGTTGTTCATTTATCAAAACAAACAGGCCACAAGCTGTCTATTACCGATGAGGGTCCGAATGGAAAAGAAGGCTTAGACGGGTTAGAAAAACAGTTTTCAAATACCAGTGGCTTCCGAGCATTAAACTCTGAAATTAAAAATCATGAGTCAGGCACGTCAGTCGTTACCTTCAAAGGGCAAGACTATTACGTGGTGTATAACAGCGTAAAACTCGATGAACCATTACTCGATTGGCATGTGGGTGTCATGATCCCTGTATCATTTATTGAAGAGCCGGTAAATGAAGCCGTCATGAGTACCGTTATCGCCTTCCTAGTGATTATTAGCATTGTGGTCCTTATGATCTTATGGGCGACACAAATGATCACTAAACCGATAGTGTCTCTTGCTGACACTATGCGTGACATTGCGTCAGGTGAAGGCGACTTAACGCGTCGGATCAATATTGAAAGCAATGATGAAGTTGGTCAGCTTGCTTCCCATATGAACACCTTTATCGAAAAGCTACGTGCCATGATGCAAACCACGGCGCAACAAGCCTCTCAACTAGGTCATGCCTCTGAACAATTAAGCTCTGTGTCTGCTAGTACCAATAGTGAGATCCAACAAGAGAAAGAGCAAGTTGACAGTGTCAGTGCTGCGGTAACAGAAATGGCTGCAACTGTGACTGAAATCTCACGCAATGCACAAGAAGCAAGCTACGCTGCTGAGCAAGTACAGCACATGACGAACGACGGCGCGACGCGATCAAGCCAAGCACAAACTGTTATGACAAAATTGGCTAGCCACATCGGTGAGGCTGCGAAAGTTGTTGAAGGTCTTGAAAAAGAAACGACTAACATTGGCGCGGTAATTGACGTGATCAATGGAATTGCAGAACAAACCAATTTACTGGCACTCAACGCTGCGATTGAAGCGGCACGTGCTGGTGAGCAAGGTCGAGGCTTCGCAGTAGTTGCTGATGAAGTGCGCTCGCTGGCTAGTAGGACGCAAGAATCAACAGACGATATTCGCAATATGATCACGCGACTACAACAAATTGCACAGCAAGCATCCACTATGATGCAACAAGGCCAAGATCAAGCTGAAGGCTCTGTATCACAGACACAAGAAGTGCTCGATTCATTGCAAGAAATCGCCAGCTCTGTGGCAACGGTTCAAGATCAGAGCCATCAAATTGCAACCGCGACTGAGCAACAGACTATTGTGGCTGAAGATATTAACACCAGCTTAAATGCGATTAATGATCTAGTTAACAGCACAGCGAATCACGCTCACACTTTGGCTGATGAGGCACATGAATTAAATGGATTGGCTAAATCACTTAATAGTACAGTAAACCAATTCAAGCTTTAACTATTCTGAGCAGGGCATGATTTATGCCCTGCTTTGCTACAGATCAAAATCCACTTTCACTTCTCGTCATACACTACACGCTCTAATTTAATAGATGAGTGCGTATCGTGATTAATTTACCAACTTGGGATGAATCCCTAATCAACAAATATAATGTATCTGGACCAAGATATACCTCTTATCCAACTGCATTATCATTAGAAAGCGGTTATCAACAGGCTGATTTACATACCGCAGTGAAGCAGTCAAAAAACCAAGCATTATCGCTCTATGTTCATATCCCATTTTGCCACCAGCTTTGTTACTACTGTGGTTGCAATAAAATCGTGACACGCTATCAGTCAAAAGCTGACGTCTATTTAGATCATCTAGAGAAAGAGGTACAGGCGCAGTCTTCTGTGTTTGCGCATTACCGCGTTGAGCAATTGCATTTAGGTGGCGGTACGCCAACGTTTTTAACTGCCGTGCAGATGGCACGTCTAATTCATATTGTTGAAGCACACTTCAACTTCACCGAAGACGCGCAACGCGGTATTGAAATTGATCCACGCTCTATTGCTGACGACATGTTAGTCACTTTAAAAACCTTAGGCTTCAACCGAGTTTCATTTGGTATTCAAGATTTCAATGATGAAGTACAAGCTGCAGTAAACCGCCCGCAATGTGTCGAAGAGGTTTTAGCATTGGTAAAACAAGCAAGAACACTCGAGTTTAAATCAATCAATACCGATATGATCTACGGCTTACCTCACCAAACACCTGAAAGCTTTAAGCAAAGCATTGAGCAACTGATAGCATTGGGCCCAGACAGAGTGTCGGTGTTTAACTACGCTCACCTCCCAGATAGATTTGCCGCGCAACGTAAACTAAAAGAAGCGGATATGCCAAGTCCGCAGCAAAAGCTCGAGATCTTTAAAAATACGCTACAGCAAATGACTGAGGCAGGTTATCAGTTTATCGGTATGGACCACTTTGCTAAAAAAGACGACGAGCTAGCAGTTGCGCAAAGAAATGGTGAGCTTCATCGTAACTTCCAAGGCTATACAACACATGGTAATTGCGACTTATTAGGCCTAGGAGTTTCGTCTATTTCACAAATTGGTAATACGATTTTGCAAAACCAAAAAGAGCTTAAAGCCTATTACTCAGACATTAACGAGATTGGCTGTGCGACCCATAAAGGGATGCGTCTGAATAATGACGATGAGCTCAGAGCCGATGTTATCAAACAACTTATTTGTCATTTTGAATTAGACATCAAGGCGATTGAGGCTAAATATAATATCGACTTTAACGATTACTTTAGCGAAGCCCTAGAAGCACTCAAACCTCTGGCAGAAGATGAGCTCGTGACATTGTCAGCGCAGCGTATTGAAGTCACCAGCAAAGGCAATTTATTCATTCGCATTATATGTATGTGCTTTGACGCATATTTACAACAGCAGATTAAAAATACGCGATTCTCACGCGTTATTTAAGCACTGCTCATCTAATAACGTACAAAAAAGGATGGCTGAGCCATCCTTTTTGCTTTCTAAATCACATATTAGGCTAATGCCGGTAAATAGACTTCAGCACTTAAACCACCCTCTTGACGATTACGAAGCTTCACCGTACCGCCATGTGTCGCGACTATGCGTTTAATAATCGCCAAGCCTAAACCACTGCCTTCACTACCCCTTGCTTGGTCTCCTTGCTTAAAAGGCTCAAAGACACTCTCAAGCTCAGCTTCAGGAATACCCGGTCCACGGTCTTTCACAGTGACAATCACCATTTTCTTACGCGGGTTGTATGCTGTACTAACATCAATGGCTTCATCCGAATAACGAATAGCATTTTCTATCATATTGGTGACAACGCGTTTTAACGCAACCGTATTCATGATCACTCTTGGTAAACTCTCAGCGGCTGTTAAATTAATTTCACGCTGATGTTGCTGCTCAGCATGCACAACCTCAGACACTAAACTATTCACATCATCAGGATGCATCTCACCACTGTTGTGGTGACGAAGATACTCGATAAACTGATCAATAATGGCATTCATATCTTCAATGTCATCAATGATCCCTTCCTTTAAGTAGTCTTCTTCATCTGACATCATTTCAGTCGCTAAGCGAATACGGGTCAGTGGTGTGCGCAAGTCATGAGAAACACCGGCCATCAAAAGACGTCGGTCATTCTCAAGCTCAGCAATGCCTTTCGACATTTTGTTAAACGCTTGTGTTACTTCAACAACTTCCGTTGATCCTCGCTCCACGAGTCGGGTAGAAAAGTCTCCTACACCGACTCGACCAGCCGCAGTTTGAAGTGCCTTAAGAGGACGGTTAAGGTGTCTTGCAAACCACCAGCCTCCCAATACACTTAAAAAGCCAATACTCGACAGGTAGAAAATCAAAAACTCCATTTTTGTTTCACTAAAGCCTGTCAGTGGAACTCTGACCCAATAGCCAGGCGCTTGCGGCGCTTCCACCCAATAGACCACAGGGTCGCCTTGGCTGATCCTCACTCTTGCAGAGCCATTAAGCTGCTCAGACATACTCTTTGACAACAAGCTATATTCTTTGGCTTTCTCTAAACCATTCATATAGGCTTGTCGTTGGGTCATTACTTCGATGCCCGTTATTTCAAAGAACTTATCTGAGGTCGCTTTATTTATTTCAACCCCTTCTTCCCAATCAATGAATACTGTTTTGACTTGCTTAGCCAACATCAAATTTACTTGCTCGAAGGTTGGCTTAAACACATACAGTGTCACGGTGATATAAGAAACGATTTGGTTGATAAGCAATAAAGCACCAACAAAGAAAACTGTTTGCCCAAACGCGCTACGTGGAAAAAAGCTCATAAACGAAACTACTTTTCACCGTCTGGCACAAACACATAGCCTAGACCCCAAACAGTTTGGATGTATCTAGGGTTCGCAGCATCTTCTTCGATCATGCGGCGCAAGCGCGACACTTGAACGTCGATACTACGCTCAAGGGCACTGTAATCACGGCCACGTGCAAGGTTCATTAATTTGTCACGACTCAATGGCTCTCTTGGATGACTCACCAAAGCCTTCAATACCGCAAATTCACCACTGGTTAGCGAGATAACTTCATCGCCCTTTTGCATTTCACGGGTCGCCAGGTTCAGTTTAAAAATACCAAACTCTACTTCGTTTTCTTCGGCAGCTGGCGCACCCGGCACTTCTTTGGCACGACGACGCAAAATTGCCTTTATTCGCGCTAATAACTCTCTTGGGTTAAATGGTTTAGGGATGTAATCATCAGCCCCTAACTCTAACCCTATGATACGGTCAACTTCATCACCTTTAGCAGTCAACATAACGATTGGGATCTCGTTCTCTTTTTGACGCAGGCGACGGCAAATAGACAAGCCATCTTCGCCAGGAAGCATTAAATCTAACACCATTAAATGGAAGTTTTCGCGCTCCAGTAAGCGATCCATTTGCTCACTGTTAGCCGCAGCACGAACAATAAAACCTTGTTCAACGAGATAACGCTCTAACAAACTGCGTAAACGCATATCATCGTCGACAACTAATACCTTGGTAGTTTCATTTCCCATGATTGATTTCTTCTTTTTATCCAATATCTTTGCTTAATATAATTGAAAATGTGATTTCTCGACACCATTACTATGAAGAGTTTTGTTACCGAACATTACAATTTTTTAATATTTTGCTAGCTCGACACCCAGATGATTTTTTATTACCGTGTCAGTGGAGTAGAAATGACCCTAGTTTATGTATGAAAACTAACTTAATTACCCCTGAGGGTTATAACCAACTGCAAAAAGAGCATGACCACCTCTGGTATGAAAAACGTCCTGAAATCACCAAAATAGTGAATTGGGCAGCCAGCTTAGGTGATCGCTCTGAAAATGCTGATTACACCTTTAATAAGCGCTTATTAAGGCAAATAGACCGTAGGGTACGCTATTTAAGAAAACGTTTACCCGATTTAAAGATTGTTCAATATGACCCACAACAAGCCGGCAAAGTGTACTTTGGCGCTTGGGTTGAAATTGAAAATGAACAAGAGGAAATAAAACGTTTCAGAATTGTCGGTCCAGATGAAATTTATGACCGGAAAGACTATATTTCTATAGACGCACCAATGGCACGAGCACTATTAGGTAAGGAAGTCGACGACGAGTTTGTCGTGCGCACACCAGAGGGAGAAAAGCTCTGGTATGTAAATACTATCGAATACCTGAAATAAGCTTCTCATTCATAGACGCTATGCTATGATCGCCCACATAAGATACGCTTAGACAGCACGTATACATCTGAATTTATAAGGATTTTGCATGAGCAACATCTCTGCACGTTTGGCACAAGAGCTAAATGCAAAAGAACAGCAAGTCATTGCTGCCACTGCACTTCTTGATGAAGGTGCCACAGTTCCATTTATTGCTCGTTACCGTAAAGAAGTAACCGGCGGTCTAGACGACACGCAATTACGTCTTCTAGAACAGAGACTTGGTTATCTAAGAGAACTAGAAGACAGAAGGCGCTTCATTCTTGATACCATTTCAGAGCAAGGTAAGTTAAGTGATGCCCTTGCTGGCGATATCAACAACGCGCAGAGCAAAACCGAGTTAGAAGATTTATATCTACCCTACAAGCCTAAGCGCCGTACTAAAGGTCAAATTGCAATTGAAGCGGGTTTAGAGCCACTTGCTGATGCCCTTTATAAGGATGCTGATTTAGACCCTGAAAGCCACGCGGCTCAATTCGTAAATGCTGAAAAAGGCATTGAAGATGTCAAAGCAGCACTAGACGGCGCTAAATTTATTTTAATTGAACGCTTCGCTGAAGATGCTAAGTTACTGGCAAAGCTTAGAAAACAAATCGACACACAAGGTGTGATCGAAGCTAAAGTAATTAAAGGCCAAGAAGACGCTGGTACTAAATACCGCGACTACTTTGAGCATTCAGAGAAGCTCACGAAAGTCCCTTCGCATCGTGCGTTAGCTATGCTACGTGCCCGCAACGAAGGAATATTACAGTTAAACATTAACCCTGAGCCGAGCAGCGAAAATCCAGCGCAGTATTGTGCTCAAATCATCGCTGATCATTATCAATTAAATATAAGCTCAGCAACAGCAAGTGCTTGGTTAATATCAGTGGTTCAATGGGCTTGGAAAGTAAAACTATCTCTGCACCTAGAAAATGAGTTTTTAGGCACCATGCGTGAAAAAGCAGAGACACAAGCCATTGATGTATTTGCCAAGAACTTAAAAGATCTATTGATGGCAGCCCCTGCTGGTCCGCGCGTGACTATGGGGATAGACCCTGGCCTGCGTACAGGCTGTAAAGTGGCTGTAGTTGATGCGACAGGTAAGCTGTTAACGACAAATACTATTTTCCCACATGCACCGCAAAACCATTGGGATAAGTCAGTACGCACTTTAGAACAATTATGTCGCCAGCATAAAGTAGAGCTAATCGCCATTGGCAACGGTACAGCTTCTCGAGAAACAGACAAGCTTGCAGCTGAACTACTGGCTAACAACAAAGAGCTCAACATGAGCAAAATCATGGTCAGTGAAGCCGGTGCTTCGGTTTATTCTGCCTCTGAGTTTGCCGCGAATGAATTCCCTAATTTAGACGTATCGTTACGTGGTGCAGTTTCAATTGCTCGCCGACTTCAAGACCCACTTGCAGAGCTGGTAAAAATTGAGCCTAAATCAATTGGTGTAGGCCAATACCAACACGATGTTTCTCAAAGTCAGCTAGGTCAGTCACTGATCTCTGTGGTTGAAGACTGTGTAAACTCGGTGGGTGTTGATGTTAATACCGCGTCAGTGCCATTGCTTACACGCGTTTCAGGTTTAAACAAAACGCTGGCAAGCAATATTGTGCAGTTCAGAGATGAAAACGGTTCATTCAATAACCGCACGCAATTGAAAAAGGTCGCGCGCTTAGGGCCTAAAGCATTCGAACAAGCAGCCGGTTTCTTACGTATCGTGAATGGTGCTGATCCACTTGATAGCTCAGCGGTTCATCCTGAAGCGTATCCTGTGGTTAAACAGATCTGTACTGAAAAAAATATCGAAGTGAGTGACCTAATTGGTAACAGCGATGTTTTAAAACAGCTCGAGCCTACTCTATTCACTAATGACAAATTTGGTTTACCAACTGTCACTGACATCATTTCTGAACTAGACAAGCCGGGCCGCGACCCTCGACCTGAATTCAAAACGGCGGTCTTCAAAGTCGGTGTCGAAACCATTCAAGATCTTAAAGTCGGCATGATTTTAGAAGGTGTGGTCTCAAATGTGGCTAACTTTGGCGCCTTTGTTGATGTTGGTGTACATCAAGATGGTCTAGTTCACATTTCTGCGATCACCAATAAATTTATTTCAGATCCGCGCGAAGTCGTAAAAGCGGGAGATATCGTAAAAGTGAAAGTTTTGGAAGTCGATGTGCCTAGAAAGCGCATTAGTTTTACAATGCGCCTAGATGATGAAGTTCAGCAAGCTGCACCTCAGGGTAAGTCCACTTCAAATAAACCTTCACAAAGCAAGCCGACTAATAAGCAAGCTAAAGTACAGCGTCCTAAAAAAGAGGCTGGTAATGCCGCAATGGGCAATGCCTTTGCTGAAGCATTTGCTAAATTGAAAAAGTGATAATACTTTTAACAATAGACCAGATCTTTAATTAGAAGCTGGTCTATTGTTTGCTAAAGCTATCGAACCTAATTCTTATTCCAATATTCTCTAAAACAAAAGATACGTAAAAACACAGCAGCATAATTTTTATTCTCAGCTTACTAGCATATTCCGTAAAAAGTGACTTGTGTTTCATAATGCATTACAAATGCTTAATAAAAAATTGCTTTCTAAACGTTCAAAGAAAAATTACTAGCGGGGTTTGGCACCGCGACATGCTGATAAAAATCGTTAATTCGTAAAGATCTTGCCTGAATTTCAGGGTCTGCTGCTATCGGCAACGCGACAGAATATGGTTCAGAGGCACTTTGTAAGGCTACTCTATCATTTGGCTCAACTTCAGAACTTCTTTCTGTATCTTCACTTAAACGACGTGTTTGGTATGCACCTATTGATGAAACTTTCTTTTCTTGCTCTTCACCATTAATCGACTCTTTTGCCAAGTCAGCTTGAGCTGATGCTAATTTTTGGTTTGCATCTGCAGCAATTGCTCGATCAGCGCCAGAGGGCTCGGCTGGGGCGAGTGCAGCTGCGCGTACTGTTTGCATCTTGTCTATGGTTGCACGTGGATTGTCAGGGATCTCAGCAACATCAATCATCACCTGACCGCCTATCGCATAGTTATTGCCATCTGGCCCTCGCTGAAACTCATAACTTGGCGAGCCAGCGTATTGTCCGCCGACACGCGCATGCGCTTCTTCGTGAAGTCTAACCTCGCGATCTCGTGCCTTTAACTCTACAATTTTCTGCTGTTCGGCCTCTTCTTTGCGCTGTTCTTGTTCTGAATTCTCTTCTTCAGAATTAGAGTTTTCTTGCTCTGAATTTTGATCCTCACCATCTTCTGCAATAACCTTATTTTGTTGCAACTGACCTGTACTGTCGTAAGTACCGCCGTCATCAGCAAGTTGAGGACGCGATTTGTCACCGTCATTCAGTGCTTTATTTTCGGAGTGACTTGCATTGGAAGGGGCTGGTTTAGGTATCACTTCGCGCAGCTGGTTGTCTCGCCTAGCGGTTTCTGTGTAGACGTTTGAAGTATTATGATTAATCGCCGGCTGCGGCGTTACAATATTCATTAGAATTAGACTGAAATATCTATTATTGTTCCTAAAGCCTCGTCCGCTGTTCGGATCGATTGGGTATTTGCTTTAGCATTAAACTCTTCAACTTTGAGATTAACTAAAGCCTCATCAATTTTTGCAGGCTGAGATACAGGCGCAGTGACAGCTTCGTCGGGGCTAGCACCTTGCAACTGACGTTGTTGTGCAAGTTGAGATTCATCTTGTTCGGTCACCGCAGAACGATTTATCTCTGCCGTAGCGCGTTCAATACCTTGACTGGCGCGATTGTAACCGTCTATACCGTTATTTAGCACGTCACCAATTGGCATAATAAGCACCTTTGCAAAAATCTAAAATATGTTTAATTATTGCGCAAATGTAGTGCAAAATAAAGTTTTCGACAGTAAAAAGCGGCAATTTTTTGCCGCTTTTTATTAAAGTACTGATTTTAGGAAATTTAAACTTTCTGTTCGGTGTGAGATAAAAGGCGCATGTGATGCTTTAGACAAAACCTCTACCTGGAAGTTGCTATTTAAAGCCTTCATCTTTGCAATACTTCGTCTTGGCACTAAAGAATCTAATTTACCAAATAAGCCATATATTGGCTGTTCAAGCTTACTAAAAACGTCCCGGTAATCATCATTTAATAGAATATCAAGCCCTGCACTCAAGGCTTCGGAATTTGCCTCTGGTGCTTCTAATAACCAAGCTCTTAATTGTTTAACATCTTGCTTAGCGTGTTCTGACCCCATAGCTTGTATCGCTAAAAAACGCTCTATGGTCTTGGCACTATTCTCGAGTAATTGTGCTTTAAAGTTTTCTAACACCTCTACCTTAATACCTGACCAATTATCTGATTCGGCAAAGAACGGCGTTGAAGCGATCAATACTATTTTATTTACTTTTTGTGGATAGTACTTTGCAATATGAAGCGCAATCAAGCCACCAAGTGACCAACCAACTAAGGTTGAATTATCTGCTAGTTGTTCAGCAATAAGCGCTGCAGCGGAGGCAAGAGAATATGTTTGTTCTGGCATTTGAGCATAGCCAAAGCCCGGTAAGTCTAGACTTTTTACCTGCCCTTCAACAACGCCTTGTAATTCTTGCTCTAATAACTGCCAAACCTGTCGGTTCATACCCCAGCCATGAAGTAGCACTATCTCTTTTTGCATTATTTGTACTCTAAACCAAACTTAAGCGTATGATACTGATACCAAGGATGAACACAATGTCACTATTAAGAAATTTAGCAGATGCCTTATTCCCAAGTCACTGCCATATGTGCCATAACCCACTTTCAAGTAACGAAGGGATCTGTCAACTTTGTCTCTCAGACTTTCCTTTTATCTCATTAGAACAGCCAAACTTACTATTCCAGCCTGACATAGCACGCATTTTTAATTTGCCTCATTGTCATGGATTAATGGCATGTGCTTGGTATCAAGGTGCTATGAGACAATGGCTGAGTGAATTTAAGTTTACCAAACAGAGCCATTATCAAACGGCTATCAATGCAGTTATTGCGACTCAACTTGCTCACTTTGAAAGTACATCCACCTTCTCACCCGATTTATATATCATTTTACCGCTTCATAAAAACCGTTTAATCGACCGTGGATTTAACCAAGTTGCACAGACCTGGTTAAGTCATTTACCTCATACAAAAGTAAGTACCGATACTTTAAAACGCATCAATGCCACAAAAGCGCAAAGTGCTTTGAGTCTCAAACAACGCAAGCAAAATGTAAAACGCGCATTTGAAGTAGAGCAAAATCTAAAAGGTAAGAAAGTGGCGATCATCGATGATGTGATCACCACAGGGTCGACTATCAACGCTGCTGCAAAAGCGTGTTATACAGCAGGCGCTGATGAGATATGGGCTTATGCCACAGCATTAACGCCCTTGCACAGCCAAAGTGTGACCAAAAAATAATGTATTCGTTAGTAAACGGCTGCTGCCTTTCCAGAAACCTCTAAACACAGGGTTATCGATCATACCAACAACACTGCCCTGACCATAACGGTGACCTATCAATGCTGCCGTGTTTGCAATTTGAGTGACATTTTCTGTAGCAGCATATCCTGCCAATAAAGGTTTTGACTGATATTGGCTAACCGTTAGAAATGGCTTGCCGGGCATCTCAAAAAGCTGTGTGCTATTTTTAAATAACGGCAGCAATTCACGCTCATAACCAAAACTGAGTGGGTGTGTTAAATCAAGTTTTGACGCAAAGATAGCACCAGCAATACGCTGCTTACCTGATAATACTTCTCTATCTCCATAACTTAAACCAGCAGTATCAAACTGCTCTGCCATCTGCTTAGGCGAGATCAATTGTGCGCTCAAAAGTTGATTATCAACTAACCATTTCGCACCGCCTTTGTGACCCCAGATCACCCCACCTTTACTCACCCAAGCAGCAATTTTAGTTTTGGCTTTTTCTGCCATACGACGATAACTGCCATGAGCTAAGATAATGTGTGTGTATTTAGAGAGATCTGCACGATGCAATCTGTCTTGTTCAATAATAGTGGGTGCTATACCTAACTGTGTATCTAAATGATACCAA
This sequence comes from Pseudoalteromonas sp. MTN2-4, assembly GCF_042848605.1. NCBI lineage: Bacteria > Pseudomonadati > Pseudomonadota > Gammaproteobacteria > Alteromonadales > Pseudoalteromonadaceae > Pseudoalteromonas > Pseudoalteromonas sp. MTN2-4. Next base: position 23,013 of record NZ_BTGK01000010.1, on the reverse strand, counting down.
ACTTCGCCCACTTCATACTGACTGCTGCCTGCTCCCCCTACCAGTAAGACTTTCGGTGCTTTAATTGGCCTTAACTGACGAGAGCCTAGATCAACGCCTTCGCTGGTTAAGCCGCTTTGAATTGCATGAATTTGTACACCATAGTCAGCTTGTGCTCGTTGCATGATGGCTACAATGTTTGATTGCCTTTGCACACCTGAAGCGACAACAATACTACCCGCTTTGAATTCTCGGTTTCCCAGTGCCGTTTTTGCTTTAAAACCTTTAAGTGCAACACGTGCATCAATCCCTTGCTGTAAAAGTGCATTTAATAGCTTAGGCGCTGCGCTTGGCTGCCAATCAAAGGCATAAGCATAACTCTCTTTTACTGCAGAAAAACCAGCATTTTCTGACTGCCAAGCTTGCTTTGATACATCTAGCCCCCAACGACTAGATACTTGACCAAACTTTAAGTTGTAAGCATGTGGTAGTGTCCAACCCGATACATCATAAAAGGTATTATCTTGAAAACTTGTTTGCTCAGAAAAGATGGCTTTAATTAAACGGAATTGCGCTTGTTTCAATGGAATATAAACATCACCCTGAGCGAAGCTTTGATCGGATGCTTTGATGACTTTATTTAAGGCATAGGCTTTAATTTGATGCTGTGAAAGTACCGACATAAACTCATTGAAACGTTGTGGATCTTGACCCTTGGCAACGACATAGCCCATAAACTTCTCTTTATCAGCCAAAGTGTCAGCTTGATGGTAGAAGTTATTCTTGAAGTCAATTAATTGCTGCTTGTTTGCCATCGCACCAGCAAAAGTAGACAAGCTGGTTGTAACTTGGTTTTTAATGCTTTGTGCAAACGTCAGCTGACCATTAATGGTCTCTTGGACATGGCCTCGACTACTAGCCTGTTCAAAGAGAATACCCACAGAGCCATTGATATCAGGGTATGTTGAGCCTTTTCCGTAGTAAAAGTCATCAAAGCTTTCTTGTGTAAAATAAAGCTGATTTTGTGCATCTAAAGCTTGCGCATGAAAATCTGCAAGCGCTGTTGTTAGCTGGGTGTTTTGCTTGGGTGTGAGTGGATGAGTACGCGTTGGGATCCCCGGCTGGAAGAAATACGTGCTGTTAGGGCCCATTTCATGAAAGTCAGTTAAAACATGTGGCTGCCATTTATGAAATGCGGCGATTCGAGCGCGCGATTCAGGATGTTGGAGTAACAGCCAATCTCGGTTCAAATCGAACATATAATGGTTTGTACGACCTGAAGGCCACTGCTCAACATGCTCTCTATGTTGCGGATCTGCAGATAAGGTTTGCCCTCGATTACTATTTGCCCATTGAGCGAAACGCGCCAAACCATCCGGGTTTAAAGCAGGGTCTAGTAACACCACAGAGTTATTTAGCAGTTGCTCTACCTCTTCTCCTTGTGCGGCAGCCAAATAATAAGCAACTAATAAAGCGGCATTACTGCCAGATGATTCGTTACCATGCACGCTATATCCCATCCAAATGAAAGCAGGTAAATTTTTCGCTGGCTGCTTTGCAAATACTTGTGCGCGATGCTGCTCACGAAGCTGATCTAACTTAGCTATATTCTCTGATTTACTAAACTTTAGTAGCAGTAGCGGTCGCTTTTCATGACTAAAACCTATGGTTTCAATACTCACTCTAGGGCTTTTTTCAGCTAACACCCGCATATACTGAACCAATTGGTCATGACGCACATGCCACTGACCGACTTGATAACCTAATACCTCTTCAGGCTTTGGAATAGCGGGGTCAAACTGGACATTTTGTTGGAAGTAATAGGAAACCGGTTTTGCTATTACACTACTTGAGAGTAAGTAAGTGCAGCAAAACAATGTGAGTGCGAGGAGCGTGCGCATACTAAAACCTTTTGCTTAAAATTGTAGCAAGTAAGCTAACAAGCAAAATCAGATAAGCCAAATTTTTACGTTCAACACTGGCGACAATGCCACCAGCGGAGTATCATAGCCATTAACCGAGTAATTTAGTCAAGTATAGTTCGATTATGATCACAATTTCTGAAACTGCACAAAGTCACTTTGCCAAGCTATTGGCTGATCAAACTGAAGGCACAAACATTCGTGTTTTCGTTGTAAACCCTGGTACTTCTCAAGCTGAATGTGGTGTGTCTTACTGTCCACCTGATGCTGTTGAAGAAACTGATATTCGCCTACCATTTAATGGTTTCGACGCGGTTGTTGATGAAGAAAGCGCACCATTTTTAGATGAAGCTGAAATCGACTTCGTAACTGACAAAATGGGCACTCAGTTAACACTTAAAGCGCCTAACGCTAAAGCTAAACGTCTTAAAGATGATGCTTCTTTAGCTGAGCGTGTTGAGCATATGCTAACGACTGAGGTAAACCCACAACTTGCCAATCATGGCGGTCAAGTAAGCCTAGTTGAAATTACAGCTGAAGGTATCGCTGTGGTGCAATTTGGTGGTGGCTGTAATGGTTGTTCAATGATCGATGTAACGTTAAAAGAAGGCATCGAAAAAGAGATGGTTGCTAAGTTCGAAGAAATCACTGGGGTACGTGATATCACAGAGCACCAAGCTGGTGAGCACTCTTACTATTAATTATGTTGAAGCCCATAATTTACCGTCTAGGGCAACAACCTAAACTCAGCCTCAAACGCTTTTTTATCGGTTTGGGGCTGTTTGCTATTGCGGTTGCTTTTATTGCTTGGGGTTATTATCACCAACCTTGGGTGCAAATAATTGGCCTGGTATTTCTCGCGCCAGCACTTTTCTTTGCAGGTTGGGGCTATTTAGGTATCTTTGCTAACCGCTTCTCACAAGTTATTGCAACAATAAACCCTGTCGTTGAATTTGACGATAACGATAAACCAAAGTAACACCTCTCAATAACATAAAACAACTCATAGCAAACCAAAGGCCATGGTTTTCATGCTCCAATGTAAGCCAAATAGGCACCATAAACCCAAAAACAGCAGAAAAGAACATGCTATTTCGCATATCTTGAGCTCGGGTTAAGCCGACAAAAATCCCATCAAATATAAAGCACCACATTGCCAATAGAGGTAAAAGAATGAGCCAGAATAGATAAGCTTTTGAGGCACTGATAACCTCTGGAATATTTGTTAAAAGCTTGACGATACTTAAGCCAAACACAGCAAAGATTAAGCTGTAGAGCAACGCGAACACAGCCCCCCAAAACAAGCTTAAGTTGACCCAAATTTTCACTTTTGCTTCTGAGTTTTCACCCTTGGCCTGACCTACTTTTGCTTCTGCAGCATAAGCAATGCCATCTAAAGCAAAACTCACCAACATTAAAAAATTTAATAAAACGGCATTGACCGCCAGTGTCGTTTCGCCCAATCGTGCGCCATAAAAAGTCATAAAACTAAAGCAAAGCTGCAATAACAGTGAGCGAATAAAAATATCTCGATTTAGTGATAACAATGCCAAAAACTGCGCTTTGTTTGGCAGCAACCAACGCCAATGAACTTGGTGCTGTGCCAGTTGCTTTTTAATTAATACAACCGCGACCAGCAGTGCCATGTAATCTGCAATCACAGATGCCCAAGCAGCGCCTGCCACTTGCCAACCAAAGCCAATCACAAACAGCACATCTAAAATAATGTTAGTGATATTTGTAAATAGCAGTAAGTAGAATGGCCCTTTTCCGTATTGCATGCCCAGCATAAGACCTAATAGTACCAAGTTCGTCATCGCGGCTGGAGCACTAAATATTCGAATCTCAAAGTAGCTTTTCGCCTGGGCAAACACATCCGGAGAAGCATTCGATAAGACTTTTATGCTATCCAGTAACCAAGGAGAGAGTAATATTAATGAGATTGAAAAAGTCCAAGCAATCAATAAACTGGCTAATAACTGCTGTTGTAATCTAGGCCAGTTTTTCGCCCCAAAAGACTGCGCAAGCACGCCTGTGGCGCTCATCCTTAGAAAGCTTGCTAGCCAAAATAGCAATGAAATACTGCCCGACCCTAATGCGATACCAGCCAGAAAGTGAGCTTCTGATAGATGGCCGATCACCGCTGTATCAACTAACCCTAACAATGGCACAGATATATTTGATAAAATCATCGGACCCGCTAGCAATAGCAGACTTATATGGTACGTTTTATGATTTTTAAATATCTCTTTCATTGTTTTGTTTTCGCTTTGTTGTTGTTTTCAATCCCATCTCTATCAGCGGTGATTTTACAGTATCACCACGTCAGCGAGAAGCTACCAGCGGTAACATCAGTGAGTGAAGAAACCTTTAAAACCCACTTAACCTACCTAAAAGAAAATGACTTTAATGTTATTCACTTGGATAAGTTACTGCATCATACACAACAAGGTAAGGCACTGCCTGCCAAAACCGTGGCCATCACTTTTGATGATGGTTACGACAATAACATCGAGCAAGCGGCTCCCATTCTTGAAGCGTTTGGCTATCCGTATACCATTTTTGTAAATCCTCAGCTTATCGATGAAAATAAATCGTATGTGATGACTTGGGAGGAGCTCAGAGCTTTAGCAAAACGCGGCGCATTAATTGCCAATCACAGCGCGAAGCATGATTACCTACATTTAAAACAAGACGGTGAAACCCAAGCGCAATGGCTGAAGCGGGTCCGTGAAGATATCCTATTCTCAGAAAGGCGTATCAAAGAAGAAGTGGGCCATAATGTAAAGTTACTCGCCTACCCCTATGGTGAGTTCAATAGGCCACTACAAAACCTCGTTAAAGAACTCGGTTTTATTGGTATTGGACAACACTCTGGTGCAGTGTCAGAATTTACTGACTACACACGTGTTCCTCGATACCCTGCATCGGGCTTTTACAGTAAGTTAGATACCTTAAAAACCAAATTGCACTCTCTGCCTTTTGCTATCTCAGAGCTTTCTTACACGGATTCTGTGACAACCAACCGAACACCTACTATTGAGATAGAGTTTGCCAGTAAAGATTTTTACAAATCTCAATTTGCATGTTTTGTTTCAGGTATTGGACGTGCTGATATTATCTGGAAAAATGAGAAAAGGGTGTCGGTCACTTCACCTAAAGACATTAAAAAAGGCCGTACACGTTATAACTGTACAGCCCCTTCCATCAAGCACTCAGGTCAGTTTTATTGGTTTTCACAACCTTGGGTGCTGCAAACTAACGACTACTAGACTTGAGCAGGTGTGCTGCCACACTTTGTAGTGGTAGCACTTTTTGCGCAGCGTTCATATCGACAGCCGCTTTTGGCATTCCCCACACAACACAAGTTTGCTCATCTTGTGCAGCTGTTTTAGCACCCGCCTCTAACAAGCCCAGCATACCCCTTGCGCCATCACTCCCCATGCCTGTCAGTAGCACTGCTGAAACATTTTTTGCAAATGGCTTCAAGGAATCAAACAAAACATCTACCGCTGGTTTATGTCTGTTTACAAGCTCACCATCGTCTAAAACACAGACTTTATTTAGCCCTTTACTGACCACTTTTAAGTGTTTATCACCTGGCGCAATATAAACTTTACCAAACTCAAGAATGTCACCATCTTCAGCTTCTTTTACATGCATTGCACAGGTCTTATCCATCCTCATAGCAAACGACGTACTAAATACAGGAGGGATATGCTGAGTAATGACGATAGGTGGTGCATCTTTTGGCATCTGAACCAAAACCTCTTTAATTGCCTCAGTGCCACCTGTTGAAGCACCAATAGCAATAATTGAGTTTCGTTCGAACGCTTGCCCTGATGCTAGTTGCGCTTTATGCGCTGCAGCCTCAGACGTACGATATGGTCGTAAGCGGGCAGTTGCAGCTGTGCGAACTTTTTCTTGCACTGTTTCTGCATAGTGTTGCAGCTGTTCAGCGACATTGACTTTGGGTTTGGCAATAAAGTCTACGGCACCAATCTCTAGCGCCTCTAACGTAATAGGCGAGCCTTGTTGTGTTAAAGTAGAAATCATCACAACTGGCATAGGGCGAAGACGCATCAGGTTTCTTAAAAAGCTAATGCCGTCCATTTTTGGCATTTCAATATCTAACGTAATCACATCAGGATTAAGCGATTTTATCATCTCTCTCGCTTGGTAAGGGTCTTCAGCACTACCCACCACTTCAAGATCATTAGCCTGTTGGATCACCTCTGTCAGTATCCCTCGGATTAAAGGCGAGTCATCAACAATTAAAACTTTTATCATGCCAACTCCTAAAACAGCTCAATATCTGTCTGTGCATCTTGCGATTCAATATCATGTAAATAACGCACTTCTCGTCTTTCAATCGTGTCGTTATGCATTTCTCTTAATTTCTTAACTTGCGCACGACCTGTTTGTGGATGAAATACCACTTTACGTGGCCATGGGCCACCGACATCATGAGAAACCAACTCGAGTCCTTCCTCTTGTATGTAAGCATGTGCGAAACGAATATTGCCAATACCAATATCTGTCATTGAGCGAATTATTTTACCACCACCAAAAAGTTTAACTTTCAGATTAGCTTTTGATGCTCCGTTCTTGAGCACTTCATTGATTAGGTATTCCATTGCCCAGTTTCCGTAACGGCAAGTCAAATCATCGGCATGAATTTCTTTAATCCCTTTTGCTGCTGGTAGCATAAAGTGGTTCATCCCACCGACGCCCAACTTATCATCATATACACAAGCAGCAATACATGACCCTAATACAGTTGAGATAAGTTCATCATTTTTAGAGACATAAAACTCGCCAGGTAACACCTTAGCTATCACACAGCCTCGGCCTGAATCCCAAAATCGTTTAACGTGTTCAAAGCCTCTGATAACCGGCTTAAATCGATTATCCATACTATACCTTTTGATACATAGTACGGCCTAAGTTCTTAAACTCATGGTGTTCTTTACCCATGGTTTCTGAGTGACCAATAAATAAGTGCCCGTCTTCACCTAGCATCTGGTGGTAACCTTTAAACAACTTATCTTTTGTTTCCTTATCAAAATAAATCAGCACATTGCGGCAAAAAATCACATCAAAGGGCCCTTTCATAGGCCATTTTTCAAGTAGGTTTAACCTTTTAAAAAAGATTAATGACTGCAAGTTTGGTTTAACCTTATATGCTTGATTGTCAGCGCTTTTCAAAAACCACTTTTTCAAAACGTCATTATCAAGCCCGGTCACATTGCCAGCATCATAAACACCACTTTGTGCCTTCGAGAGCACATTGGAATCTAAATCTGTTGCGAGAATTTTCACATCCCAATCAGGCGGGAAACGGTTTGCGATTGTCATGGCGATACTATAGGGTTCTTCACCTGTAGAGCAGCCAGCCGACCAAATACGTATTCTCTTAGAGAATTTATTATCTTCTAGCAGCTTAGGAATAACTGTATTCGATAAATATTCAAAATGATGATTTTCTCGAAAGAATGAAGTGAGGTTTGTCGTGATAGCGTTGATAAATTGACTGAACTCTTGTTCTTCATTTTCTTCTAAGAAACTTAAATATGAAGAGAATGAATCCAACTGATTTGCCCTAATTCGCCTCGCCAGTCTTGAATAAACCATTTCCCTTTTATGAGGACCAAGAACAATACCACATGCTTTATAGACTTTTTGTGCAATGGTCTGAAAATCCTGATCAGATAGTACAAATTCTCTCATCATTTATCCTATAAACAGGCAACACTAAAACGAGTGACTCAACAAGAAAGGTGTATTTAAGATTTGAAGGTGCTCATAATAAGCACCTTCTTCATACCTAATTAAAACTCTTCCCATTCATCAGCGCTATCTGCGAATTTATTGGCAGTCGCTACAGGATTCACAGGAGGCTTCACTGGTGACTGGATCTCTGACTTAGTTTCTTGAACAGCCGAGGGCGTCGGAGCTATTCTTGTTGGTGCTTTATTTGGCTTAGCCTCTGAAAGCATCATCGATGTTGAAGTCGAGTCATCTATTGTAAAGAAGTTAAGCAAACGGCGCATATCATTAGCTTGCTCTGCCATAGACTCACCAGCAGCAGAAGCTTCTTCTACTAATGCCGCATTTTGTTGCGTCATTTCGTCCATTTGTGTCACGGCTTTATTGACTTGCTCAATTCCAGAACTTTGTTCAACAGAAGCCTCTGCAATATCTGAAATCATGTCAGTAACACGCTTCACCGACGCGACAATATCTTTCAACGTTTCACCTGACTCATTCACGAGAAGTGTTCCGTCTTCAACTTTACTAACACTATCGCGGATCAAGTCTTTGATTTCTTTCGCAGCACCAGCTGAACGCTGTGCAAGGTTTCTAACCTCACCTGCCACAACTGCGAAACCTCGCCCTTGTTCTCCAGCTCTAGCCGCTTCCACAGCTGCATTTAATGCAAGCAGATTGGTTTGGAAAGCAATCTCATCAATAACCCCAATGATATCAGCAATCTTTTTACTAGATTCGTTAATCCCAGACATACTTTGTACTGCACGGTTCACAACTTCGCCACCTTGCATTGCCTTGGAGCTTGTTTCTTCTGCAAGTTCATTGGCAACTTTTGCATTATCTGCATTCTGACGAACAGTACTTGTCATTTGCTCCATACTTGAAGCTGTTTCTTCAAGCGAAGATGCCTGTTCTTCTGTACGCTGACTTAGGTCTGCATTACCTTGCGAGATTTCTTCAGCCCCACTGGCCACAAGCGTCGCGGACGAACTAATACGATTAATGACCTCAGTTAATTTATCAGCTGTAACATTCGCATCGCGTTTTAATTTATCAAATGAACCGTGATATTCCTGTGTAATTCTTTGTGTTAAATCACCATTCGCTAATGCATCAAGCATTTGTGCAGTGTCTGTTACTGCATCATCTACAATGCTGACCAGTTGGTTTAAGCCTTGTGATAATCTGAGGTAGAACCCTTCCTTACCCGACTCATTAATTCTCTGAGTCAAATTACCTTCTGAAGCTGCACTAACAAGGTCTGCGACTTCTTTTTCTATCACGACTTCACTTGTTCTGTCATTCCACTCTACGATAGTGCCAATTCTATCATTTTCATCGTTGAAAACTGGGTTTGCGACCAAAGCAAAAGTTCTTCCACCGACAACAATTTCTGTTTTATATGTTGAACTTAGCCTTTCTAGCATTGCCCTTTGATGCGCAGGGTTCTTATGGAAAATATCTATATTAGCACCCAATAACTTTGATGAATCAAAGTTAGGTAAGTCTTTCTTCAAGTCACTTTCTGCATTGCGCATCATGCTTATAACTGCATCATTTAAATACACAATGTTAAATTCTGCATCGGCTATCATCGCATTTGTAGTAACATTATCGAGTGCACTTTTAACACGTGAATTTTCATTCGCAAGTTTAGCTGCAGCTTCTTCAGCAGCTAGTCGTTGGGTTTTATCGTCCCACTCGACTACGGTACCTACTTTCTCGCCTTGATCATCATAAACAGGGGTGGCGATTAATCCAAAAGTAAACCCAGCAACATTAATATCTGTTTTATAAGTATCTGTTAAAGCATTAAGCATCTGTCTTTGGTGCGCTGGATTTGCATGGAAAACATCAATGTTTTCTCCAATTAAATTACTTGCATCAAAGTTTGGTAGTGCTGTGCGTAACTGCGCTTGATTATTACTCAACATTTCAAGTACTGAATGGTTTGCAAAGACAATATTTAGGTCTGTGTCAGCCAACATGACATTAGCTTGACACACATCTAATGCGCTTGAAATACGCGCATTATTTGCTGCCATTTCTTGCTTTTCTTTTTCATTCGCTAATTGTTCAGTGATATCTTTCCATTCTACCAGTGTAGCGATACGCTGCTGTTCAGCATCAAACACAGGCGTCGCAATCAAGTCAAAGGTAAGGCCAGCCACATTAATTTGAGTCTTATAAACCGTTCTTAAATTAGCTAGTAAGCTTCTTTGGTGACTTGGGTTTTTATGGAAAACATCAATGTTCTGACCCACTAAAGAGGCGACATTGAAATTAGGTAGATCTCTTTGTAATTTATGTTCATTAGCAGAGAGCATATCGGTTACTGAATCATTCAGGTAACTTATGTTTAAATCAACGTCGGCAATCATAATATTTGCCTGACATACTTGTAGTGCACTTATCATGCTTTCAACAAGTTGGCCATCATCCACCTGCTCTGCTTCTGTATTATCTGAAACCAACAAAGTACGTAATTGAGGGTAGGCATCTAAGTGTAATCGCTGTGCGGCTTCTTCATCTTTAAACTTTAACAAGTTTATTGCACTATCAACCGTTTCTAATTGTGCAGCATAAGTGCTGAAACTTTGCTTTAAATAAAACATAACCGCTAGAGTGATGACGAAAGGCAAGCCTAACCCAATCGCATTTTCACCACTCAATGGAACACCTAAAATTTGCAATGCAATTGCGATTGACGCCACTATAACTACCGCTGCTATCAATAACTTATTGGTTATTTCACTTTGAACGTTTCTACCACTCATCTTGACCCTACCCGTGTTTATTTTGACTCTAAGTTTAAAACGCTTTCCAAATTAAGAAGAACAACCATTTTCTCCCCAACATTAACCAATCCATGAACAAACTCGGCGTTATCTGAATCTTGAAAATCAGGCACATCTTTAGCCTGCTCTTCAGAAATGCTATATACATCTGAAACAGCATCAACCACGATACCCATTACTTTGTTCTGACCATTTATTTCAACTGCGACAACAATAACAACTGTAAGTGGACCATACTCATTATCTGCAATACCGAATCGTAGTCTTAAATCTATAATTGGTACAATTGTGCCACGTAGATTAATGGCACCTTTCACAAAACTGGGAGAATTAGGGATCGCAGTGACATCTTCCCATCCGCGGATCTCTTGTACAGCCAGAATATTCATTCCGTACTCTTCACCTGCCATCATAAATGTCAGGTACTGATTCTCATCGTGCTGACCTTCCAAGATCAACTGCTGATTGTGTCCTGCCTGTTCTGACATTTATGCTGCCCCCCCTACTGCGTTTTGCTCGACAATTAAGTCTTGGGAACCTGGCCTTTTTAAACCACTTAATTTAATTAAACCACTGATATCGATAATTAAAGACACTCTGCCATCGCCTAAGATTGTTGCACCAGAGATACCATCAACTTTTTGGTAATTCGCTTCAAGGCTCTTAATAACCACTTGCTGTTGAGCAAGTAAATCATCGACCAATAAGCCAACTTTGTGGTTATCACTTTCGACAACAACGAGTAATGTTTTATCTAATTCTTCAATGGCACCATCGTGGTTGAAAATATCGTATAGACGAAGAATCGGAATATATTCATCTCTCAGCCTTAACACATCAAGGTCTTTCCCTACACGACTGACTTTACTAATATCTATTTGTAATGACTCAACAATTGAAATGAGCGGGATAATGTAAGTATGTTGCGCAACCTTAACTAATTGGCCATCCAAAATAGCCAAAGTTAGCGGAAGACGAATTGTAAAGGTTGATCCTACTCCTGGTGCCGAGGCGACTTCAACCGAACCATTTAACGCTTGAATATTTCTTCTGACAACATCCATGCCCACGCCACGGCCGGATATATCACTTACCTCATCAGCCGTAGAAAAGCCTGGCATAAAAATTAGCTCATTTATTTCATCCGACGAAAGTTCATCAGTTTCTTGAATTAGGCCGTTGGCAATGGCTTTGCTTCTTATTTTTTCAGTATTTAAACCTTGTCCATCATCCATAATCTCAATGACAATGTTACCGCCTTGATGGAACGCATTTAACGTCACAGTACCAACCGGCTCCTTACCAGCTGCAACACGCTGCTCAGGCGTCTCTAACCCATGATCTAAAGAGTTTCTCACAAGGTGAACCATAGGATCTGATATTTTCTCCATGACGGTTTTATCAAGTTCAGTTTGTTCACCTAATAATTTCAATTCAACTTGCTTACCAAGTTTCTGAGATGTATCTCTAACTAGTCTTGGGAATCGACTAAACACGAAACTAATAGGTAGCATGCGGATCCGCATGACATTTTCTTGCAAATCCCTAGTGTTGTGGGCAAGTTGGGCTAACCCTTCTTGTAATGCTGTAATCGTTGACTCAGTAATTTCTTGCTCACCAATTTGACTCAACATAGCTTGCGTTATCACAAGCTCACCCACCATATTAATTAACGAATCAACTTTATCTATACCAACACGGATAGAGGTTGCTGAAGAGTCAGATGGTTTCTTAGCCTCTGCTTTTTTTACAACAGGTGCATTTGTCGAGATTGACGTGACCGCTTTGATTTCAGGCTCTGGGTTTTCTATTCGACTTTCAGATTCAGTGGACACTTGAATTGAGGGAGTGGAGTCTTCATCATCTGATAAGTCAGATTCAAAGAGCCCACCACATAAAACTATGCCTATATCGGCATCGTCTTCAACCCACTCAAATATTTCAGAAATCGCAGATTCAGGCTTAGATGTCGTTAAGAAAAAGCGCCAAGCTAAAAAGCACTCTTCAGCATGTAATGAATCTATATCGGGTATGGCATCATAAAACGCTTGCGTTTCTAACTCACCTAGCTCGGCAAGTTCTGAAATCATATATAAGGGCTCGTTACCCGTTTTGAATAAATGAGGGTGAGGCTTAAAGTCAATTTGGTAAGTATTTTCGCTTTGTGTTTCTGGAGTTTCTGAGCTGGTTGAATCAGTATCTTCAGAAAAACCCAAAATAACTTCAAAGCGTTTTCTAATTTCATCGGCTTCTGTTAAGTCTGGCTCTTGCTCTGCCTGTAACGCTGCCAACATGCCTCTTAAACAATCAACTGATTTCAGTAAAAGGTTTACGTGCTCAGCTGTTAATGCACGTTGACCATCTCTGATTTGATCTAACAATGTTTCTAATACATGTGTGAAATCAGAAACAGAAGTAAAACCGAACGTGCCACTTCCTCCTTTTATAGAGTGCGCAGCACGAAAAATAGTATTGATGGTTTCCATGTCTTCATTTCCGGGCTCTAAGTTTAGGAGCTCCGCTTCCATTGCATCTAACCCTTCGAGACTCTCTTCAAAAAAGACCTCGAAAAACTGACTTAAATCAATACTCATAATAAAATCCTAGCTTAGCGAATAACTTTTTTAAGAACAGCTAGTAACTGATCTGGGTTAAAAGGTTTAACAATCCACCCTGTCGCGCCTGCGGCTTTACCTTCAGTTTTTTTGTCTAGACCTGATTCGGTCGTAAGCATTAGTAGTGGTGTAAACTTATAGCTAGGTAATGTTCTTAGCTCTTTAATAAGTGTAATCCCATCCATCACAGGCATGTTGACATCGGAGATCACGGCATCAAAGCTTTGTTGCTTAGCAATACCTAAAGCCTCACTGCCATCCTTTGCTTCAACTACTTCAAAACCCGCTTTCTTTAAAGTAAAGCCAACCATTTGTCGCATAGATGCTGAATCATCCACTGCCAAAATCTTTTTCATAATGACCTCTTAATTCACGCCGATAGGGCGAGTAATTCTGTTAAACCAAGCTCATCAACCGCTTTATTAAGCGACTGACTTTCACCATGCCAACGAATTCCATTGTTAATTTCAAGAAGATGCTTTTGCAAAGCACATAAAACTTGTATTGATGCTGTGTCTACACGTATCACATCTGACACATCAATACTGACATCGTGCTCAGCATGAAGCACTTGCAATACCTGTTGATGAAACTCTTCAACATGACTTATTGTTAGTTCTGAAGGAAGTTTTAACATGCGCGATGCGCTCTCCTTGTGTAATTTTTATATTTTTAGCTTAGACCCAGTTAGCAGAAATGCCATAAAAGTTATTAACTAAAAGCTAAAAATTATTAGGGTGTTAGCTCGATTTATGAATAAATCACAAAGCTCACCCAGTTTATTCAAGCACTCTAATGCACGATAGCATTAAAATCTTTTATTACTTGCGCTGCATCAATTAATGGTACTTCATTCGCTGAAAATTTAGCCTTAAAAATACCACTTAGATTTCCTTGTGGGTTAATCAGTGCAACTGAGGCACTGTGGTCCACATAATATTCTGTTTCCTTACTGTTATTGATGGCATATATCAAACCAATATTTCTGACAAAAGGAAATAGGTTTGCATGCTCTGCCGATACCGCCTTAAAGTCTGAGTTAAAATAGTCTATATATGCCTTGCGCTGTTGCTGAGTATCTCTATTAGGATCGACCGAAACAAACCAAACTTTAACATTATGTTGCTGTGCTAATTCAGTATTTATCTCGGTAAGCTTTGCTAGTGTCATTGGACAAATATCAGGACAACTTGTGTATCCCAAAAATATCAATGTCCATTGCTCAAGTAAGTCTCGCTTTGTGACTGTATTGCCATACTGATCTTGCAAATTAAAATCTTGGATTTCTTTTGCTTGTTTATAGTGAATAGTATGTTCTGAAACAGGCACATTTTCATCACAGCCAAACAATAATAAAGCTAGCAAAAACAATATATAGCGCATCAAAGGATCCATCTATCAATAAATAGCGATATAAAGAGTAGCAGTAAATAAGTAATTGAAAAATGAAAAAGTGCCATCGCAGATTCATCTGAACGTTTTATATACAGAACGATGCTCTTATATAAGAAAACACTGTTAAGTATAAGTACACAAAGCAAATATATGTTGCCTGACATAGTAACTAGATAAGGCAACAAGCAAACTACAAATAAAAGAATTGAATAAATTACAATGAAGAATCGAGTAAACTCACTGCCATGTGTCACAGGTAACATAGGTATATCTGCGCGCTTGTAGTCATTCCTTCTTGCTATGGCCAAAGCCCAAAAGTGTGGCGGCGTCCAAATAAAGATTATCATGACTAGCAGCCAAGCTTGCACATCGAGCTGACCTGTTTCACTGATCCACCCCAATAACGGTGGCATTGCACCCGCCAAACCACCAATAACAATATTTTGTGGTGTCGCTCTTTTTAAAAACATGGTGTATACCACCGCATAGCCAACTAATGCGCCCAGTGTCATAAAGAGCGTTAAAGTATTGCTCCAATAAAATAACACCACACTCCCTATCAGACCAATAAGCGCTGCAAACCCAAGTGCTTGTTTCACGCTCAGTTGAGTTTGCACTAGCGGCCTATGTCGTGTTCTTGCCATTTTTTTATCTATCTCTCGATCTACGACATGATTTATCGCAGCTGCCGATGCTGACAATAGCCCTATACCTAATAAACTCATGCTTTGCTCAAGGAACGTTCTGTTCATATCAGGCGCAAGCTTTAACCCTACCCAAGCGGTAATAACTAGCATAACGACCACTTTTACCTTACAAATACCCAAGTACGCAGATAAATTAAATGTTTGGAACAGTGCTTCGGACTTTAAAGTAAGACTTTTCATACTGCCTCCTCGGTGCTTTTATAAGCAAGTAGAAACCACAAAAATAAGCTAACAATCAGCAAACATGCCGCCATTAGATTATGAAAGAGTGTAATTAATATTGGAAATTGCAGGTGCACGATCAATGCCCCCAAAAACAGCTGAAGAACTAAGCCAGCAATAAGTAAACTTGCAGTATTCTTTAAGAGTTTTTCTTTACTATTAGTCAACACATACCATGCCCATATACCAAGTGTAAGTACTGTGACAACCGCCCACACTCTATGAACCATATGTATGGATAGCCGAGTTTCAAATGGCAATACACCATATTCATAGTTCAACTCACCAATGGGAAGATGAAATAAACTTTCTACAGAAAATAAATGGATATTCTCACAAATAGGCAATCCGACGCAGTGTGGTGCTGCATAATTAGCAGCGACCCAGCCGCCTAATGCGATTTGTAACACCAAGACAATCAAGCTAATTTCTGACAACCTAGTAGGGATTTTTGGAGGAGATACGAGAAAACGCTTTTCTGGTGTAAATATATAAAAGCAATGCATTGAAAGTAGTGCCAGAATAGTAAATCCACCGAGTAAATGGCCCATCACTATAAAGGGCTGCAGATTCATTGTGACTGTCAGCATGCCTAACTTACCTTGCAGTAAAATCAACACAAACAAAGCTACAGTTAACTTTTTGGGCACTTCTTCAACACGCTTCCTAAGCGCAAAATACAACAAGCCAATCACCAACAGACCTAACGAAGACGCAAAATAACGATGGATCATTTCAATCCAAGCTTTAAAAGGTTCAACTGTACTACCAGGAAAGGCATTAGCCGCCGCTTTTAACTCATCTGCAGTGTTAGGAACAGTTAAAAAGCCATAACACCCTGGCCAATCTGGGCACCCTAACCCCGCATTACTCAAGCGAGTATAAGCCCCTAAAGCAACGACACAAAAAGTAATAAATGTGCTAATTACAGTGAGGTAAATATATTTTTTATTCATTTTTCCTCCTAGCTACTGCGCGCATAATTAAGTAACTTCTTTAGATCCGATAACAATCCTTTATGTAACACTCTACTTTTTTGCTCACTTTCTTCGTATGGATAAGCAAGCACAACTAAACCATGGTGATCGACAAGATAAAGCCATCCAGCTTGCAACTCAGGTAGTGCCGGATACTGAGTCATGTCATTATTTTTCACCTCACCAAAAATCACTAGACTTACTTTGTCTTGTTTTTTGCCAAGAGCTTGATACACATTTTGTAAGCGTTGATTTTGTTGAGTACAAACTAACCCGCAATCAATTGGAGCTGATAATGCGATGCTCCAAAGCGCATGCTCATGAGCCTGCCAATTGGGCACTTGTATTTCACTACTTAATAAACGTCCTTTATTGGTTGTGTCATTTGGTAGCCAATTTGTCTGAATTGCCGCATAAGCTAAAATAAATGGCGTAATACAGCAGATAACAAACATCCACATTGGTTTAAGCTTCATTCGGCACCTCTGTTCTTGTTGCTTTGAATGCGATAAAAGCCGCTGCGACTGCAATTAAAAACCACTGCAAAGCATAGGCATGATGTTTTTCAGGACTCATTACTACTGGTTGATAGTGAGGTTCAGCAATCACTGCTGAGTCAGGTAATTGATAAAAAATGGCAGGGTAGATATCTTTACCTGTTAAATTTGATAAGTACAAATGATCTATAAACTGTAACCGCTGAGAATGAGCTTCAAGCGCTGACTTTGCCAAAGTAAAGTGCTCTAAATGGCGGCTTTTTATCACTAAATTTAAGTTTTGAATTTCGTCAAAAGAGAGTTTTTCAGGCTGTCCTCGGCCTTGAAGCGGTATAAACCCTAAATTAACCAATAGATACTTTTCTAAACCCGCAACTTTAAAAAGAGAAATAACATCAACACCGACACGTCCATCTACAATTCTATTATCTAAAAACCAAGTGTATTGTTTCTCTAGTCTTCCCATTAAAGAAACAGCCTGTCCATGCAACCCTTCAATAGAGCGATTTTGCAATGCTTGGATAAACTCGAACGAAGTCAGCTCAACTTGACTAAATTCATCAAGTTGAAGCTGCTTTTCTTTTGCTCTAGAAAACTGCCAGTAAGACAAACCTAGGCACGTTGTCACAACCGTGATGCATACTAGCCAAATGATTATAGCTTGCCATGGCAGCGCTTTGATTAAAGCCATATAAATCCCTCATTTCGCACCTATAAAACGTAAACGAAAACAAATAAACAAACCCATACAACATCGACAAAGTGCCAATACCAAGCAGCGGCTTGAAAAGCGAAATGTTTGTCTTCGGTAAAATGTCCCTTTGTAACTCTTATTAATACAATCGTTAATAAAATTGCGCCTATGGTGACATGCATGCCATGAAACCCAGTTAAAAGATAAAAGGTATTGCCATAGATACCTGACTGAAGCGTCAAGTTGAGCGCTTCATATGCATGTACATACTCTTGGGCTTGAAGCGCTAAGAATATAAACCCAAGTATTACTGTGATTAGTAAGTAAATCGTAAGCGGTTTACGCTTATTTGACTCTATGGCTTTATGCGCGAAATGTAAGGTAACTGATGAAGTAAGCAGAATAACTGTATTAATAAGTGGCAAGCCATACCATGGCATACTCTGTGTTACATCACCGGCGGGTGTAGCAAGTAGCGGCCACATTGCTTCAAAGTTTGGCCACAAAACCTCATTCGTCATCTGGTTATTACTGGCTCCTCCTAGCCAAGGTACAGAAAATACCCTCGCATAAAGAAGCGCACCAAAGAATGCAAAAAAGAACATTACTTCAGAAAAAATAAACCAGCTCATACCTTGCTTGAATGAACGATCCATTTGCGCTGAATATAAGCCTTTATCTGACTCTTGGATAACATGCTTAAACCAGCCAAAAAGCATATAAAGTAGTATCAAGACACCTAATCCTAATATGAGAACACCACTTAAATCTTCACTCCCCAATTGCATGACAGTCAGGCCTGCACCAACGGCAATAAAGAACATAGCCACAGCTCCTACAATCGGCCAAGGGCTTTGGGCGGGTACATAATAACTTTGAGATTGCATAATTCCTCCTAACCTTTGTAAGGTTCGGTTTTCGCGCCATCACGCACTAACGCGACGTCACTGATATCAAAAATGGCGTAAGATAAGGTTAGCTCTTGAACGTCTTGAGGTAACTCTGTATCAACATAAAATACGAGCTTGAACTCAACTTCTTGATTAGGTTCGAATGGCTGTCTATCAAAGCAAAAGCAAGCTACTTTATGTAAGTATTTGGCTGCTTTTCCCGGTGAAACAGACGGCACTGCCTGCATCACTCTCTGATATTCACTTAGGTTTTTAGCGACAAAAATAAGCTCTGACATCTCTCCTGGCTTTACAGCGACAGAAAACTGTTTTGCTTTCACACTAAACGGCACACCTTGCTTAGTTTGAGTAATAAAACTCACATCAACCATTCTAGATTCATCCACTAAACTACTGGCCTTTGCCGCTTCCATATCTGGCTTTCCGTTTAAGCCTGTTACTTCACAAAAGACGTCGTAAAGCGGTACCAGTGCAAAAGCAAAAGCAAACATACCTACAACAGCAATAATGAGTTGCTTAACAAGTGCCGCATGCATACTATTTCACCTCAGGAGGGGTACTAAATGTATGCAAAGGTGCTGGAGAAGGTACCTCCCACTCTAGTCCTTCTGCACCATCCCACACTTTAGCTGGCACCGATTCACCACCTCGAGCACATTTGAATACGCACCACACAAAAATGAGCTGGGAAAGGCCAAAGGCAAAACCACCAATGCTAATGATGGCATTGAAATCAGCAAACTGAAGTGCGTAATCAGGTATGCGCCTTGGCATACCGGCAAGGCCTACAAAGTGCATTGGGAAAAATAAAATGTTGACGCTAATTAATGACATCCAAAAATGCCACTTCGCTGTGGTGATGCAGTACATGTGGCCAGTCCACTTTGGTAACCAATAGTAAACTGCCGCCATAATCGAAAATACGGCCCCTGTTACAAGTACATAATGGAAGTGCGCCACAACAAAATAGGTATCATGGTATTGGAAATCTGCTGGAGTGATCGCAAGCATCAAACCCGAGAAGCCCCCCAACGTAAAGAGCACAATAAATGCGATGGAAAACATCATGGGGATCTCAAAACTAATCGAGCCACGCCACATAGTTGCAACCCAATTAAAGACTTTGACACCCGTTGGTACAGATATCAGCATGGTCGCATACATAAAGAATAGCTCTCCAGCCAATGGCATACCTGTGGTAAACATATGGTGTGCCCATACGATAAAAGATAAAAAAGCAATAGAAGAGGTCGCGTATACCATGGAAGAGTAGCCAAATAGCTTTTTCCGAGAAAAAGTAGGCACTATCGTCGATATTATGCCAAATGCCGGAAGTATCATGATATAAACTTCAGGATGGCCAAAGAACCAGAAAATATGCTGAAACATAACTGGATCCCCACCTCCCGCGGCATCAAAGAAGCTGGTACCAAAATATTTATCGGTAAGTACCATAGTTACAGCGCCAGCCAATACAGGCATTACGGCAATCAACAAAAAAGCGGTTATTAGCCATGTCCATACAAAGAGAGGTAACTTCATCCATGTCATACCAGGGGCGCGTAAATTGACAATGGTTACAATGACATTAATTGCTCCCATGATTGAACTAATGCCCATTATATGAACAGCAAACACAAACAATGCAGTATTGTCGTTACTATATGTCGTGGATAAAGGCGCATAGAAAGTCCATCCAAATGCTGGACCTCCACCTTCCATAAACAGTGAAGCAAGTAAGATTGCAAATGCAAAAGGTAAAATCCAAAAACTCCAGTTGTTCATTCTAGGCAGCGCCATATCCGGTGCGCCTATCATCATGGGGATCATCCAATTAGCGAGGCCTGTAAAGGCAGGCATAACAGCGCCAAACACCATGATCAAACCATGCACAGTGGTCATTTGATTAAAAAAGTGTGGATCAACTAGCTGTAGTCCAGGCTGAAATAACTCAGCTCTGATCACCATAGCCATAGCCCCACCAATCAAAAACATCACTAGTGAAAAGATT
This sequence comes from Pseudoalteromonas sp. MTN2-4, assembly GCF_042848605.1. Taxonomy (NCBI): domain Bacteria; kingdom Pseudomonadati; phylum Pseudomonadota; class Gammaproteobacteria; order Alteromonadales; family Pseudoalteromonadaceae; genus Pseudoalteromonas; species Pseudoalteromonas sp. MTN2-4. Next base: position 2,513 of record NZ_BTGK01000010.1, on the reverse strand, counting down.
AAATAAAGAGAACCAATTTCTTTATGGTTAGTTGTAAAAAGCCAGCGCTTGATGCCTGTAAGATGCTCCTCATGAGCATGTTCTGAACTTTGAACTTGAGTACTCATGATTACTCTCCTGACGTTTTATCGATGAATGCTTGAACTCGGCTTGGCTGGATAACTTCACCCGTATCATTACCCCAGCTATTACGTTTGTAAGTGATAACAGCCGCAATTTGTTTGACTGTAAGCTGCTTTGCAAATGCCTGCATTGCTGTACCTGGGCGACCGTTTAGCAGCACATCTATATGCTCATCTAGATCCCCTTTAACAACCGCATTATCTTTAAGACCAGGGAAGACGCCAGGCAGCCCCAACCCTGTCGGTTGATGACAAGCTGCACAATAACCCATGTAAACACTCTGACCTTCTGTCATCAGCTCTTCTTTACTTAGAGTTTGTGATAGTAGAGCTTCGGCCTCTTTCACTGCTTCTGCTTTGGCTAACTGTTGTTGAGTTAACCATTGTTCGAATTTTTCAGGCGAGACAGCTTCAACAACAACAGGCATGAAGCCATGGTCTTTACCACATAGCTCAGCACACTGGCCTCGGTAAATACCTTCTTCATTTACTTTGGTCCAAGCTTCATTGATAAAGCCCGGATTAGCATCTTTTTTAACCGCAAAATCAGGTACCCACCATGAATGAATAACGTCATCTGACGTCATTAAAAATCTCACTTTTTTGTTTGTAGGTATTACCAGCGGTTTATCAACATCCAATAGGTAGGTCTCTGTTTTTTCTTCCTCATTATTAACCTGAGATAAAGGCGTAGATAACACAGAAAAGAAATCGACGTCATGACTAAGGTATTCATAGTGCCATTTCCATTGTGAGCCTGTGACCTTAATTGTTATGTCAGCCTTGCTGGTATCCTCCATAGCAATTAAAGTCTTAGTTGCAGGGATCGCCATGATGACAAGAATAAGAAAAGGAATTGCAGTCCAAACAATTTCTACTTTAGTACTTTCATGAAACTGTGCAGCTACAGCTCCTTTTGATTTTCGGTGCTTTAATAAAGCCCAAAACATCACCGAAAATACAATCAAGCCGATTACACAACAGATTAGAAAAATGGTCATATGTAGTTCATAAACACTATGACTTACATCAGTAACCCCTTTTCTCATGTTGTAGTCACTATTGGCTAATGAAAGTGGACTAAGCAACAAAAAAGTAAGCAAATAAGCAAATTTACTTATTCTCATACGACGCCCCCATTTATCGACTTCAGCAAGAAGTTCGCAGTTAGAATTATTGGATGACCGTCATAGGATCCGACTAAAGTCGAAGGCAATACATGACCTATTAACAATTAGTCAATAAATAAACAATTAGCAAGAAAGTAAAATAGAAGAATTTGATATATTAAAATGGAAAGTAAGAAGAGATATGGTTAGCTGACTGAAGAAACAGAAGAAGAGTACAGCTAACCTATTGTTAGAATTATATAGAAGTTACATCCAATTAGAATTTCTTATAACACCTACAGCAAGACCTTCAATAGCAAAAGATTCGTGTTCTAGATCAACCTCGATTGGGGAAAACTCTTCATTTTCAGCATGTAACAGCACTTTACAACCTTTTTGTTCTAACCTTTTAACTGTTACATCGTTGTCTACTCGAGCAACAACAACTTGACCATTTTGAGCAACTTGCGCTTTATGTACAGCCAAAAGATCACCATCAAGAATACCGATGTCTTTCATGCTCATTCCATCTACACGTAATAAGTAATCAGCAGCAGGTTTAAATAAGCTCGGATCAACCTCATAATGACTTTCGATATGTTCTTGAGCCAAAATAGGCTCTCCTGCAGCAACTTTACCAATCAAGGGAAGACCTGCATCTTCAGAAGAGCCATCGTCGACTAGACGTATTCCACGGCTAGCTCCTGGCACCATTTCTATCACCCCTTTCTTAGCTAAGGCTTTCAAATGTTCCTCGGCCGCATTTGCACTTTTAAAACCAAGCGCATCAGCAATTTCAACACGTGTAGGAGGCATACCTGTATCTTTGATAAAGACTTTGATTAGTTCAAATACTTGTTCTTGTCGTTTCGTTAGTGGTCGCATACAACTGGTTTTCCATACAGGTAAAGATACTGTGAGTATATACAGTTATGTCAAAATGGCAAACTAAATCTGGATAGATTTAATGCAATAAAGTGCAAAATTAATTACAGCGAGCACATTTGATTTGCTCAAGGTGAACCAATCCATTTTAACAAGCGCTAAGACACTTACATATCGATGCGAAAATTCTGCACTATAAACACAAAAAACCCGCTGCATTGCTGCAACGGGTTTCTTTAATTGTCCGGGGCAACCTTTGCTGGCGATGTTCTTCTTTCACATGGGAAGCCAGGCTGGCCGCGCCCACACTATCATCGACGCTATCGTGCAAAATTAGCGACTGCGAACGCAGTGAGAGCGCTTCTTTTGTGCAAGGAAGGTGTAAAAGGCTAGCGAT
>NZ_BTGK01000009.1:0-185909 GCF_042848605.1 Pseudoalteromonas sp. MTN2-4 | reverse complement strand
TGCTTCTGTTAAGCCTGCAAACTCGTACTGACCGTTGATGTCTGTAGTGCGCGTTAGTGACACCTCGCGACCAAACTTGTCTTTACCGATAAGCGTTACTGTGATGTTTTCAAGTACTTTATCTAGTTCAGCAGTTTCAAGTTCACCATCTTGTAACGTGTCTAGGAATACGCGACCGGATACCTGTCTATCACCAATTTTCGGCTTTTCAGTAAATAATATTGTCGGTGTTGAATTTAGTGTCGTGATCACAACTTTATCAACGCTATGATCAGCGACTTCGATGCTATTTAAATAGTCTTTACCATCCGCATACTCAGCAATAACAGCTTGTATTAGCGTGTATTGCGCAGCAACTTTTGCAGGGTGTAACTCAGTAAATTCAACAACACCATTTTGATCCGTTGCACGGGTAATATTTAACTGCTGACCGAACACGTTTGTGCCAGTAAGCGTTACATTAACACCTTGTAGCCATGTATCTTCGCCATTGAAAGTGCCATTTTGATTAATATCAAGCAGCACTTTCGCCACGATCTTTTTATTGGTCGGTGGGATCAATTCAGCAAAATACAGATCTTCACGAGTTTGTTTACGTGTTAATGTAATTTTCGTGATTTCATCTGTGCTGCGAGACCCTGCCACTTCTGTGCGGTTAAAACGCTCAAGACCATCTACATAGTTTTGCGGTGGTGTTTGTGTCACCTTATAACCATCTGAGTTACTAGGTTCTAGGCCCGTGAATTCAAATCGGCCTGAGGCATTACTCACAACCTGAACATTACTGATTGTTTTACCACTGATGGTAGTGCCTGAAAGCGTAAACTGTACATTTTCTAGTGGCAGCTCTTCACTTGCTTTTATACCGTCATCATTACTGTCGATATAAACGTAACCCGAGATAATACCTTCTTTTGAAAGCGTTAATTCGGCAAAGTTATATTCTAATAGCGTCTGTCCTGAAGCAAGGTTAACACTCAAGCTGTCACCCGCACGGGGTTGCGCGACAACAGATGAAGCGATACTTTCTGCGCCATCTTCATAATTAGCGACCAAAATATCTTGTGATAGCTGCGTCAATGTATAACCACTGGTATTACTAGGCTGAATATCGCTAAACCTATAAGTGCCATCTGCGGCGGTTGTTTCACGCTTATCAACCGTGGCACCGGTATGATCAGTACCTGTTAATTGGATAACAATATTCTGAATACCAGCTTCTGCACCATCAAACACATTGTTTTCATTGGCATCTACAAATACACGACCCGATAAACTCGCAGGCTGTACTTTTAATAATTCAGCAAAATTTCGATTTTCTAACTTAGCTTTATTTGTAACCGTTCCTAACTGGATAACATCTGTGCCGCGCGTATTCTCGATAACAGCACCATCCTCACTTTCTAAACCATCATTGTATTCGCTTGGTTGAGTTTGTGTCAGACGGTAATTACCACCAGTAAAGTCATCAATAAGGTAAAAGCCTTGCGCATTGGTTTGAGTAGTTAAAGTCACACCTTTACTGTGTATATCTGTACCAGTTAAAGTCAGGGTGACATTTTCTATACCGCTAGTTTCTGCAGCCTCTTTAAAGCCATTATCATTTTCATCAACCCAAACATAACCACTTACTGATGCAGCGCCACGCTCTGCAAATGTATGATTTAATGATGAACTACCTGCTGTAAGGCGAATATTTGAGATTAGATCGCTATTTTCACTGTTAGTTAAAACTTCACCACTACGGCTATCTTTACCATCTAGGTATTGGTTTAAGGCAGTTTGGATAGGTTGTGTGAGTGTATAAGTGCCTGGAGCAAGATCAGTAAAAGAAAACTCACCAGATCCGTTCGTCATCACACTTTTTTGTGTGATACTACCACCAGCATCTAGGTTACCATTCAATAAGATTTGAATATTTGCTAACCCACTATCTGTTGTACTCGAAAATACACCATCATTTTGTAAATCGAAAAATACCTTACCTGAGATAATACCTTTGACTACAGGCGTAGTCGCAGAGTTACGATTATTCGTCTTATTGGTATCAAAGCCTTTTGTTTCAATCCATGCTTCATTCACGACTTGTTCGCCACTCGGCATACTATTGAGCTTAACAGGAACACGAATTTCAATTGGCGTTTCATTCATTGCTATCAGATCAATATCACAACGAATAAAGTCAGTTACTTGGCTGCTGCTAGGTGCGGTAGCTCGACTTGCAGTACATACCCCTTTAGAAGTACTGACTGCACCATTTAAGCTCAAGTAAGTTGGCAGATAATCATAAACAACGTTGCCTGCGCTATCACCTGGGCCAGCATTACTTACTTTGATGATATATTCAAACTCACTCCCCACTGCAACTTGAGGCACAGATGCTTCTTTAGTGAGGGATAAGTCTACAGCCACCCGAATAGAGGTTTTCTCAGCTTCGCTATTATTAGCAGATACATTGTCTTTTTCATTTGAGAAAATAGTGGCCAACGTTTCTGCTACTTCACCGGTAGTCGAGGGGCGAGAAATCACTTCAAAAAACATATAGCGGGTATAAATTGCGTTATTGCCAGCTGTATTTTCTCGAAGCTCATACTCTTCTAAGCTGCTATCACTGCTGTTTTCTGGTCCTTGACAGTTAAACGTTGTTTGCCCTGTGAAACTTTGTCCAGTCTTACTACAGCGTGCTTGAGAGACTGAGCAAGTATTATTGGCACCGCTATCACATAAAAATTTAAGGGTTTGATTGACCCCCTTAGGGGTTACTTGAAAGTCATACCCTACGCCACTAGCAACAGATGTATTACCATCGTTATCAGTTAAGTATTCTAGGTCAACTTTATACACCACAATGTTATCAAGAGAGTCTGGAAATCCTCTTGGGCTTGGGTACCAACCTAGCGGATCATCAATATCATTATTTTCAATTTTTAGGTTTGCTGTACGTGTGTTTACTTGCAAGACCTGAGATTTGCTGTTGTTACCCGATAAATTATCAAACTGCATATTGTCAGCACTGATCACAGATGTCCCATCAAGTCGCCAATCCATTCGATTAGAAGCACTTTTTGGTAAAACTGTCACAACCACTGTTTGCGCCTCGTTACTTGCCAGCTCCCCGATATTACAAGTCAGCCTATTCACCGCAGAATTAAAACTACATACACTGCTTTGTCCGCTTCTTGAAAAGCGGCTACTAATAAAAGTAAATGTATTCGCTGCCGGTTTGGTAAATGTATGAACTAGCTCAACACCTGACGCTTTGCTCGCCCCTAGGTTGGCTAGCTCAATGGTCATGATGGCGTTATCGCCAGTGCTAACAGGGTTTTGCGCATAGCTCACTTGAGTGACTGCAACATCAAATTTAGCTGCAACATTGCTTGCAACTTGGGCCGTATTATTTGCCGTTTCAAGATCTAAATGAGTATTTGATGATACTGAGGCTTCATTGATAACCTGCCCATTAGTCAATACAAATGGACGCGCCACAGTAATTGGGACTTGAACTTGATCACCAACAGCAAACACTTCATTTTTGACTAGATGACATAAGATTTGTGTCTTGGTATTTTCAAAGCTACCAGTCTCTTTGCTTTGACAGCTAAATTGACTACCACGTGAACTGGTTACTGTGCTAGGAAAGCGAATAGCGGTTGCTTGACTGTCGTATTTCGATTTAAACGTTGCGGTAAAGTCATCCGTTATCAAAACGGCTGCCTTGCCTGTATTTGAACTAATTTTTATATCGTTTCCAGTGATATTTGAACCTGAAAGGTTACTCACTGTTAACGTATAATTCAGCTCACTCTCAGCTGCTGACAACGATGTTTTATCTACTGTTTTTGATATTGCAAGATCTGCAGTTTGCGAGCTTGTGATAGATTTAGTTTTTTGTGCACTAACCTCTGAACCACCCACATCTTTAGCTGTCGCAATGTTAGTTAATGTGCCTTCAGCCACAGCTCGAGTGGTAATAGTCACCTTATTGGTTTGAGAACCGGCCTGTAATTTATTACTAAATACACAAGAAACAATACCACCAGTCCCGTTCGCTAATGGATCTCGATGTGTACACGACCAATTACTACCACTGGCACTGACATACTGTTCCCCGTCTTTAAGCGCATCTTCGAGTGTTAATGTACCTTGCGTTGCACCTTCACCGTTATTTTTTACTTTAATAATGCTCTCTATCAAAGCGCCTTTAGCGACTAGCTTAGTATTCTTAGTATCTTTCGCACGCTTTGTTTTAGAAACACTTAATTTAACAGGGTTAATTGGTTGAAAGCCCCAACCAGTGTATGAAGTTTGGAAGTTATTACCGCCATACCCAACGGAAAAAGTATTTCGAGGAAGCTGATTGTTATAAGGCGCTCTTACCGTTAACACGACACGCGTCTTGGTATAAGCCGCAATAGAACTTGTAGTACAATTCAATGTTGACGAAGCGATTGAACATACCCAATCACTGGATGTTTGCCATGTACCATTCACATTGCGTTGAGATATAAAGCTAACCGGGATATAACCGTCGCTTAGCGTATCTTGAAGCGCAACATTCGACGCTGCGCCAGCCCCCGTATTTTCAACTTGCAGATAATAGTTGAATGTTTGGCCCATGTAATTCTTATTATTCCAAGCCAAGTTAGCGGTCTTTTGTAACACAAGTTTCGCTGCGCTTGAGGCGACATTAAAAGAAACACTGCCTGTTGCAGCATCTCCTGTATTTGGTGTCACAGTAGCGGTATTGGTAATACTATTCCCAACAGAAACAGCCCTAACCGTTAATTGAACTTGTTTAGTTTGGTCTTTCGCTATTGATGCGACTTTTGGCAAACAAGTTACTTTTTGGCCAGACACAGAACAGTTAAAGTCATCAGAAGTAACGGCTGAACTTAGTGGAGAAATTAAAGCTACTTGGTTTGGTAACGTATCTTCTAAGCTGACTAACTCTTTCGTATCTCCACTATTAGTCACAGCAATCTTAAAGGTAAATTGCTCACCACTTACAAAAGAGCTTCTACCCCCATCAATTGTTTTGCTGACACTGAGAGTCTGAGGAATAACTACATTAATTGTGCCATTCGCTAAATTATTACGACTATTTAGATCTACAGAGCCGCCATTACTGTCAGTAGCAATCTTAGCTGTCGAGACATACTGACCTTTAACTTGAGGAGATAATGCACGCACAATCATGACATCGCTGTCATTAATATCTAAAGAAGTTGCACTACAAGAAACTTGTTGCCCGCTCCTATTACAACTCCAACCTGTTGCAGGTGTGACACTTTGAAAGATAACGCCATCTTTCAAAGTAAACGTCATAATAGGTTTTAATGCTCTACTTGGTCCTAAATTTCTAACTGTGATTTCGTAACTATGGGCCGTATTTGGATCTATGCCCCAATAACCTGGGATCTTTGTTGCCACGGAGACTGCAAGATCGGCATGCTCTTTTAGTTTTGTATTCACAGTTTTACTGTTATTACTACTATCAAGTTCGGCTGTATCACTTGAAATCGCGGAACTCGCCGTTACTACTCCACTCCCCAGTTGTGTCACACTTGATGCGAAGCTTAGTGAAGCACTCTGCCCAGATGACAAGGCACCTCTAGTACATGTGATCACTTGGTTAGTTCTACTACAGCTCCACCCTGAAGTCTGACTGCTTCCTGAGCTCCACTGTGCAAAGCTCGGTAAAGTATGCTTTAACACCACGTTAGCAGCGTCATTTGGCCCATTATTTTTAACTTGAACACGATATTGGTAAGTTTGATTGAGATATACATCCGATGGATCTGATGTCAATGTTGTGACAGCCAAATCAACACCTGCAACGATTGACGTATTTTGCGTTTCTTCGTTGTTTAGTAATTTAGAGGGATCTTCATTATCTGCAGAAATACGTACGCTAGGTTCAATAGTTAAGCCTGTTGCAGCTGTTGTAATTATGGTTATTTGCAAAGAGCCTGATGTTCGCCCTCGTATGCTTCCCATTTCACACCGTAATTTATTTCGTGATTTTCCCGCGTCAAGGTAGGCTTGCACTTGGCAGCTACTGGTGCTCGAGACAAAATTGGTTGTTTCTGGAATGAAGAATTCGACCACAACATTTTCTGCTGTATCTTCTTCGCTGTTAGTAAACTCGATGTTATATCTAACTTCTCCGCCACGAGGTACTGTGGTATCTATGTCTTCAAACGTAGATATTTGAATATCTACTGCCCACACCGAACTCGCAAAAAGCAAAAGCGGCAATAACATTAACTTTAATAGCTTACTGAACATCCCTAGAACCAAATTTACCTAAATTAAACACAACGAAATTCGAGCGGGAAAGTCTAATGATAAAGGAGGGTGTAATCCAGTGTAATATGCACAAAATTAAAACAATTTCAGTTAATTGTGGAAATAATATGTAGGAGTCGATTTTTATTTAATATTTAGAGATGAGGAGTTAACTTTAAAAGCAATACTTTTTGGTAAATATGTAATACGCTGTAATATATGTAATTTAGCTATTATTTAACCGAAAAAAGCAGTGGACACTGCTCTATATACTTTCTAAAAAGCAGGATATAGCAAAGTTTCTAACCATAAAAGTCGACTAATTACCTATACCTGAAACAACCCTCTGTTGATAATTTTGCAATGCAAGTGCATTTTGTTTTGCGTAATGATGTAAAGCGCGCCAATCAATTACTTGCTTCGCCTTTACGGCCTGATTGGTTTCTTCAAGCGCTAGGGCGAGGGCTTTTAAGCCCAACTCAACACATTCTTTTATTAAGGTCTGTAATTTTATTTCAAGCTGATCGATAGCTTGAATATCTGCTAAACCTTGCAGTTGAGCAAACTCGTAATCAAAAGTATCAGCTAAATACATTAGTTTCGTATTTAAGAAGTGACTATCAAATTGCTGATTCAAACGATGTATTAACGCTTCGTCTAATAGCTTCAAGGGGTTTATTTGTGTTGTATGTGCAGTACCCACATGCTCTAACACAGATAACAGCGTCGAGCCTGATACCGGCTTTTCTAAGCAGTAAGCAATACCTTGTTGTAAATATCTTTGTTGTGCTTGCTCATCAGCATCACCTGTCAGTGCTATCACAGTCGGAGCTTGCGCTGGTTCAAGCTGGCTTTGTAAACTTTGCCACCACTCAATGCCGTGACCATCCGGTAAATGCATATCGAGTAAAATAACATCAAACTGATTATCAGCCATGCTCTCACTCGCGGCTTTAAGCGTTCTCACGTACTCACACAGCATCTTAGTATCTTGTAAGTAGTGCTTAAGCACCTCTTGATTCAATAGGTTATCTTCAACAATAAGAATACGATTGGATGCGAGCTGTTCAGGTGACTTTACGATATTCTCGTCAACTATTCGCTCAGGTACCTCACAAACAGACAAAACTAAATCAAAAGTAAAAACAGTGCCTTTGCTTAGCTCACTGTTCACCGTTAATTCTCCACCTAAGTTTTCTACAAGCTGCTTACTTAAACTTAAGCCAAAACCCGCACTATTACTGATATTATGCTCAAGTTGGTTACTCGCAAAAGGCTCGAAAATATAATCCAGTGCGCTTTTACTTAAACCTACGCCCGTATCTGAAACAGAGAACCTGACGACTTGCTGAGTATCGCCTGCTTGCACTTTTTGCTCATGCATACTGACGGATAAAACGACCTCACCATAGTCTGTGTATTTAATCGCATTTGATACAAGGTTCTTTAAGACCAGTGGCAGAGATTCTTTGTCTGTTAAAAAGTAAAGCTCACTCAAGCGTTCATCAACACGCAGTTTAAAGTTTAAGTCTTTGTTTTTAGCTAGTGGCAGAAGTAATTCATGCACAGTTTGCGCTTGCTCGGCTAGGCTTGTGGGCTTAAGTAAAGCGCTGACTTGCTCGCCCTTCGCTTGCAGTAACACTTGATTTGCCAAATCTGAAAGTGAAAGTGCAGCTTCGCTGATCACATCACATAATTGCGCATGTTTTTGCGGTTCACGCGGAATACGTTTTAACATATCAGCGTGACCCACTATGGCATTCAAAGGCGTTCTGAGTTCATGGCTGAGCATAGTTAAGAAGCGCCCTTTTAATAAACTGGCTTGTTTATTCTTTTGCGCTAGCACAGCCATTTTCTCAAGTTGCTGTGCTCCACATAAAAGACTGAACGCCACACATAAAATAATTGGTAAACACACTGTTGAAGCAATCACCAACACCTGAGAGGTGTGTAGATTTGATAATGCTGCTGTCGTAGGCTGCGCATCTAATGTTAATAAATGAATAGATAAAACGGCAAACACACACAAGCATGAAACCAAAAAGCCCCAACGCGACAGATTAGTACGCTGATGTTGGCTAGGTGTGCAAATCATCAATGAACGAATGGACAACCCCATGGCGATTGATACCAAAGAATATGAAGCGATATAACGCATTGCTCTGTTTGAATCAATAAAGCTAAACCAGATTGTGAGTCCAAAATAAACCACACCTATCGCGAGCCATAGTTTTGGAGAGTGTGTCACTTTAAAGAATTTTTCTGTGCCTGAAACAAAGAAGTAGAAAGTCGCGAATAGACAAATAAGGGCTGCAAAAGTAATCGTTTCTGGCTGGTAGCTAATTCCAATTAACAGCAAACAGGTCAGTGCCATCAGTTGCATAGAGTACATCCATTGTTTAACGCCATCGGCACTCTGATACATGAACCAATTAAGGGTCATCACACCAGCAGAAATAATCGCTGTTAACGACATTATTGGCATCGCGAAATGTAGCTCTTGCATAATCCACTTATTTTAAACTAGGAAATTAGGATGAGTTTAATATTTAAAAATATGATTTTAAAGCAAATTATTAGAGTAAGCATATTACTCTACATTACAAGAATTCAGTCTTTTGCAATAGTCTACATGACAGGTTAAATTACAGCCAGCCTTTTTGTTTAGCTATTCGGGCCGCATCAACTCGATTTGTTGCGTTTAGTTTCGCAATCGCTTCTGACAAATAATTTCTAATTGTGCCTTCACTCAAAAACAATTTCTGTGCAATTTCGGCAGTTTTTAACCCTTCACTCGCAAAACGTAACGCTTTACGCTCTTTTTCAGAAAGAGGATCTTTGTCTTCTAACGCACTCATTGCCAGCTCAGGATCAATGACTTTTTGTCCTACCATGACTTTTTTCAGGGTATTGACCAAATACTCACTGGGCGCTTCTTTAAGCACAAACCCTTTCACCCCCATGCCCATGGCACGACGAATATATCCCGCCCTAGAAAAAGTCGTCATAATGACCACTTTACTATTCGGGTACTTTTCTATGACTTGCTCAGCAAGTTCAAGCCCTGTCATATTTGGCATTTCAATATCAGTGAGCACAATGTCGATTTCATGCTCTTGAAGCGCATTTAACCCTTCTAATCCATCTTGAGCTTGTGCAATTACTTCTATTTGCACATCTAATCCTAACAAGGCGCTAATGGCCCCTCGTACTAACCCTTGATCTTCGACGACTAATACTTTGATCATACAACGCGCTCCTTAAACTGAATGTTGATGGCCATACCTGAATCTGTACTAATATCAAACTGCCCCTGCAGTGTCGCGACCCTGTCTTTGATCCCTTCAACGCCATTTCCACACTGATATTTTTTAACGATACCATCATCTTTGATCTGCAACTCAACGACCCCACTTTGGGAACTCAATTGTAATTTAACATACTTTCCTTTGCTGTGGCGGATTATGTTGGTCACCGCTTCTTTAAAGATAAAACACAAATTAGACTCTTGTTCTGCACTTAACACAACCCGATCAATTGATTGCTCTACAATAAAGCCTGCATCTTGCAAACGTGCGACTAATACATCAATCTGCGCATATAGCCCCACTTGTTTTAAACCAGAAACGGCTTGTCGAACCTCGCTTAATAAGTCTCGGGCTAATTGCGCAACTTGCTCCGATTCTTGTGAAGCTTGTTCATTTGCTCCAGCCGCAGTGAGCTTACTCGCCAATTCTGCTTTTAGCGCAATTGACGATAAAGAGTGACCAAGCAAATCATGTAAGTCCCGAGCAATACGCTCTCGCTCAGCAATTGCTCCCAACTGCTCAATTTGTTGCTGGTCTTTTGCTTGTTGATCACGATAGAGTCGCTCTCTTTGCTCCATCATGCCAAAAATAAACAACCCAATACTGACAATCGCTGCAGGAGAAACAAAGTACAGTGATTTCACTGGCACAAATAAAAATGCACTAATAAAAATAACCACCAGCAATGCAGCCATCATCATAAAGCTTTGCTTTCTGCGATAATTAAAACCACAGAAAAAGCCAATAAAGCCAAATAAAGAGTGAGTGCCATAGGTCACATAAGTACCCAAACAACAGAGTAACGCCATGGCAGCTAGACTAGGAGTTACTGACTCACCTTTTTTATAAAGAGCAATACCATATAGAAAAACAAAAAATGCATAGATAGCGAGCTGCGCCGTAATATCACCCACTGATAACGACTGCCAATTAGTCAGTAAAGGAAAAAAGAAAAAGCTTGAGAAAAATAGTGGCCCCCAATTCCAAAACTTTTTATTGGGGTGGGCTAATGCCATATTGTGGGGTTTGTTCAGCATGTTCATTCCAGTTCCGGGTCAGCCTGTTATTGGAGTAGTCTCGAAAACATAATAGGTACTTATACTTACATAGATTAACGGCTATTCATAATTTGTTTAGTGACAAGTGTCATCAATGATAGACTCAAAAAAAAAGACAACATCCAACGACCATGCGCTCAGAACAATCTGCACTTATTCAGCTCCATACCGCCGTCCTGCTGTTCGGTGGTACTGCACTATTTTCTAAACTCATTGCCTTATCCGCGCTTGATATTACGGTGTACCGTACAGCCATCGCCTTTATTACCCTCGTTTGCTTACTCAAGTTTCAAGGCAAAGCCATCGCCCTTAATCACAAAAAAGATTACGGCATCGCCATAATTTTAGGCATTGTCGTTGGCTTACACTGGGTAACTTACTTTGCCGGTATGCAACTAGCAGGCGTTGCAACAGGCATCATCGCTTTCTTTACTTACCCGGTGATCACTGTGTTTCTAGAGCCTTTCTTCAGTAAGCAAAAACTTAAAAGCAAAGACATCATCAGTGCAGTGACAGTATTATTCGGAATTTACTTATTAGTGCCAGAAGCTAACCTGGGTAATGACGTTACATTAGGGATAGTCACGGGCATTTTCTCAGGGTTGTTATTTGCATTAAGAAATCTGCTGCAAAAGCAGTACTTCTCATCTTATGGCGGTCCGCAAACTATGCTTTATCAAACCATTGTGGCTAGTTTAATGCTTTGTGCATTCGTTGATGCTGGGCCGACAGACTTACCCGAACAAGATATATGGTTACTGTTATTAGCTGGTATTATTTTTACCGCGGCGCCACATGCACTCTTTGCTAGCAGTTTAAGATTTCTATCAGCGACAACGGCCGGGTTAATTTCTTGTTTGCAACCCTTGTACGGCACCGTATTGGCTTTTATGCTATTGTCAGAACAGCCAAATATGATGACCTTAATCGGCGGCTTGCTGGTTGTCAGCGCAGCCTGTTTTGAAACTTGGTCAATCACAAGGAAAAAAGCCTAATGCAGATCTTTGCGCACCGAGGTGCCAGTGGTAACTATCCTGAAAATACAGCTTCTGCCATTACTGCGGCTTTGCAAGCCCAAGTTGATGGCATAGAACTCGACGTACAAAGTTGCGCCGATGACTTTGTGATCATTCATGATTCTTGGTTAGACCGAACAACCAATGGTAATGGCCGAGTGGTTGATACACCATTTTCAGAAATCGCAAAACTCGATGCTGGAGAGGGTCAACACGTGCTTAATTTGCAACAAGTGCTCGAGCTAGTTGGTAAGCAAACTCAAGTTAATCTTGAGCTCAAACACACCTTTGGCCTAGATAAACTGGTTCAAATCCTCGAACAAAATGTGGCTGAGGGTATCATTGAGCGTGAACAGCTATTGCTTTCCTCGTTCGATCACCATCAGCTAAAATGGCTCAAACAAAACCTGCCATGGGTTAAAATAGGCGCGTTAACCGCCTCTATTCCGCTTAATTACGCCTACTTTGCAGAAAACTTGCATGCCTACAGTGTGCATTTAGATAAGAACTTTATTAACCATGAGTTTGTGGCAGATGCCAAGCAAAGAGGCCTAAAGGTCATGACCTATACGGTCGATAAACAACAAGAAATAGAAGAAATGCAGAACTTAGGCGTAGATGGTATTTTTACAAACTACCCTTGCTACGCAAAAATGATTTTGTCGCGATAATGCAAGAAATCCCTAGTATGTTCTAAGATTAAAAGAAAATGGCGACAATAAGAGCCAAAATATGAGTCTATACATGAGTTTATATAATCAAATTGAACAGAGTTTCTTTTTTACTCTCTCTAGAAAGATATTCGGCAACCTGAGCTTTTTATTTGCTTTCCAGCTCATCACTTTATTTTGGCTGTACGCAGAATTAACTGAAGATAAACAAGGCACAGGACTATTTTGGTTAATGGCACTTGGCGCCATCGGTGGGTTTATTTTTACGCTATTTTATATGCGTTTTCTTATCGTGCGTCCTATCAAAGCCATGCGCGATACACTAGAACAAATAAATAGAGATGATGGCAATCTAGAGGCCAAGTTGCCGCAGTTTACCTACGATGAATTCCGTGAAGTCAGTGAGCAATATAATCACTTTACCAGCCGCTTAAGTGAGCTACTCAACAACACTTATCATAGTGCTGAAGTTGCAGCCAACTCTAACCAAGAAGTCACTCACTCTATGCAACAAACCTCTGAATTGGGTGCGCAACAAATTTCGAGCAGTGACTCTATCATTGCCGCCAGCGACCAAGTGACACATAGCTTACAAAGTATTGTGGGTAATACCGATCATGTATATCAAGCTAATACCGAAAGCCTGCACTTTGTGCGCGGCTCATCGCAATCTTTATCAACTCTAGTGGGTGAAATTCAGCACATCACGCAATTGCTTGGTAATTTCGCTAATACTGTCGCAGGGCTAAAAGAGAACAGTGACAACATACGCAGCATCCTGAAGATGGTTGAAGAGTTTTCAGATCAAACTAACTTACTGGCATTGAATGCGGCAATTGAAGCGGCGCGAGCTGGTGAAGCTGGTCGAGGTTTTGCGGTGGTTGCCGATGAAGTTAGAAATCTATCAGTTAAGGTAAACGATGCGACGCGTCAGATCAGTGACTTCATCAACCAAATGGATGTGTTAGTCGGAGAGACACATCAAGAGTCACAACAGTTGATTAGTCATTCAAGCTCGGCTGAGAAAGCCATCAGCGAGACGTCGGGAGGGTTTGCTAGCATGTGTAGTGACTTTGAGCATAACCAAACACAGCTCGAAGCCATCGTCGGTGAAGTACATCAACTTGAAACGACGCAAAACCACACCCATCAAACGGTACTCAATATTGTTGAACTTGCACAACAAGCAAAACAGCAAATTGATGCGGCTTCAGAGCAATGTCAGCAAGCTCAAAAACTCACACAAACGACGCAAGACGAATTACGCCGCTTTGTGAGGTAAATTAAAGTCAGATGTCACATGTGTTAGGCACGTGTGACATCAAAGGCTATCACCTCTTTAATTGACGACTTGCCCGTCGCTAGCATCACTAACCTATCAATGCCTAGCGCTACACCCGAGCATTGTGGCAAACCATGTGCGAGCGCCGCTAAGAAGCGTTCATCTGCTGCCACTTCTGGCAAGCCCATTTGCACTCTGAACTGGTTATCTTCCGCAAAACGCGATGCTTGCTCTTTGCTATCCGTGAGTTCATTAAAGCCATTGGCCAATTCCATACCTTTAAAATACAACTCAAAGCGCCCTGCTACCCGCGTGTCATCTGGATTTAATTGCGCCAATGCCGCTTGCGAGGCTGGAAAGTGATACACAAAACAAGGCGATTCAATGCCAATTTTAGGCTCGACTTCCATGCAAAAGAGCAATTGTAAAAGCGTGTCTTTGTGAGTTTCGCTTGCGGCAATATCGCCATAGCCTTTTTCTGTGGCAAGTTGCTGCAGCTCGCTCAGCGTTGCTTCAAGGGGATCTAGTCCTAATAGATCTATAAAGACTTGTTGATAACTCACAGAGGTGGCTTTTTTGCAGTTTAAAATAAGCTGCATCAACGCATCAATTTCATTCATTAAATCAAATTCGTCAAACCCCGGGCGATACCATTCCAACATAGTAAATTCAGGGTTGTGATGACGACCCGATTCTTCGTTACGAAATGCTTTGGCTAATTGATAAATGGCGCCACTGCCCGCGGCAAGCAAGCGCTTCATGGCAAACTCAGGAGAGGTTTGCATGTATAAGGGCAGCCCTTCGGCATTGCCAGGGCCCACAAACTCAGTCGCAAAAGTCGCTAAATGAACATCTGTCACACTGGCAGCCGATAAGCTTGGCGTTTCGACTTCCATCACATCGCGATCAGCAAAGAATTGACGAATTTTCGCGATAATTACCGCACGCTGTTTGAGTGTTTGAATATCCGCACTCGGTGCCCAGCTAATTTCAGACATACTATCTAACTCTTTCAAAAATTTATTTTAACCATAAAAAATCCCAGCCTAGGCTGGGATTTTTTGGTCTCAGAAATAACTGATTGTTACTTCACTCGACCTACGTATTCACCGCTACGCGTATCTACTTTCACTACTTCGCCGATTTGAACGAATAGTGGCACACGTACTACAGCACCTGTAGTGAGAGTTGCAGGCTTACCACCTGTACCCGCTGTGTCACCTTTAAGACCAGGATCAGTATCAGTGATCTCTAGCTCTACGAAGTTTGGTGGAGTTACCGCGATTGGGTTACCGTTCCAAAGTGTAATTGTACATACGTCGTTTTCAACTAACCATTTTACGTTGTCGCCCATTGCTTTTTCATCAGCAGCGATCTGCTCAAATGTGTCGTTGTTCATGAAATGCCAGAACTCACCGTCTGTGTATAGGTAAGCTAGCTCAGTTTCCATTACGTCAGCACCTTCTACTGAATCACCAGACTTGAAAGTCTTCTCAAGTACTTTACCTGAGATCAGTTTACGGATCTTAACGCGGTTGAACGCTTGGCCTTTACCCGGCTTAACCATTTCATTTTCTAAGATGGTGCACGGCTCGCCATCGATCATAATTTTTAGGCCGCCCTTGAACTCGTTGGTGCTATAATTCGCCATCGGTATCCTCTAATCTTCTTTTATCGAGTAATAAACCTGCTAATGATACAAACAAATGAAGTAAATTTGCATAGTAACTGGCAAAAAGAATTGGCAAATGTGGTCACTTGCCCAAAAACTCTAGTAAAAATGCTTGGCATCGACAGCCATTTCAGTGAAAAAGACCTAGAAGCGCGTCGTTTATTCCCGATGCGTGTGCCACTGCCATTTATAAAGAAGATGCGTTTTGGCGATCCGAATGACCCGCTCTTGCTGCAAGTGCTACCTCAGCACCAAGAATTTATTACTCAAATTGGCTACAACAAAGATCCATTAGAAGAACAACAAAGCGCCATTCCCGGTTTATTGCATAAGTATCGCTCTCGTGTGTTGGTGATGTTTAAAACCGGCTGCGCGGTGAACTGTCGATACTGTTTTAGACGTCACTTTCCATATCAAGACAACCAAGTAAATAAGCAGGCTTTACTTGAAGTCATTGAGTACTTAAAAAATCACACGTATGTAAATGAAGTCATTTTGAGTGGCGGTGATCCTTTAATGGCCAAAGACAACGCCATTAGTTGGTTTTTAGAACAATTAGAGCAACTACCACAAATTAAACGCCTGCGTATTCATAGCCGTTTACCTGTGGTGATCCCTGCTCGTATTACGCCTGAGTTATGCGAGCGATTTAAAGCGAGCCCACTAAGAATCATCTTTGTGAATCACATTAATCACAGCAACGAAATTGACGATGACTTTGCAAGCGCCATGCAAATGCTTAAACAAGCGAATGTCACGCTACTTAATCAAGCGGTTTTGTTAAAAGGGATAAATGACACTGTAGAAGCGCAAGTAGCACTGAGCGAAAAGCTGTTTGAGGCGGATATTCTGCCTTACTACCTACACTTACTAGACAAAGTAGAAGGTGCCAGTCATTTTGATATGTCTGAAGAAGCTGCGCTTACTTTGATGGCGGGTATGCTAGCAGAACTACCAGGCTTTTTGGTACCTAAGTTAGTAAGAGAAATCGGTGGCAAAAAAAGCAAGACACCGATTGATTTACAACTAAGCTAATACCAATCGAGAACGATTAAACGTACACGTTAATATTATTACCTAAAGTAGCTGTTGTTGATTGTGCTGGACTCTGTGCTGCCGAACTAGTACTAGCAGCATCAATCAGAGCAAGTGCCGCTTTACCTTCTACCTGCTGCTGCTTTTTGGCTAAAGCAGCACTTACTACTTTACCACCTTCACCAGCATCAGACATTACAGGTAAAGAACCTCCTGAAATATTCATAAGCATGTACCTGACTTTTTAATTGAATCCTCGTACACTATCGGCCGATTTACCGACAACTTTAGGAAAAACATGCAAGCTGTTATTGAAAAACTCAATGAAAATCTAAAAGTCGTTTACCGTCAGGCACTTGATGCAGATAAAAAATTAGATGAATTGCAGCAACAAGGGCATGGAAAATTCACCGCACTATTCGATAAAAGTGCGGGCTTTGATTTTGAAGCAAAACGCTTCAAGCCTTATGTGCTTGATACAGCCGCAGACGTTGAAGCACTCAGTAAAATGGAAAATTTAGACGAAGAGAAGTTAAAAGCCGTGGTGTTTAAAATCCAAAACTTAATACAATTGCTGGCTACATTTAAATAAAAGAGGCTTAAGCCTCTTTTATTTGCTCTGATACAAGTACTGCTTCAAGTTGCACACTGTGAAAACAATACAGTAATGGCAGTAATCTGATAAGGCTATTTAGGTTTAAAGGCTCTGAATGAGTCGCGCTATCAATCAACTCTATAACCAATATCACAATCAGTAATAAAGTCATCATGGTCAAAATTAAAAGGTAAATTGCGTTCTTTTTATAAAGACAAGCGATAAACTGAAAATAGCTTCCGCCAACTTTATTTTGTACATAAGCCCAACTTAAAAATGTACATGCTAATAAGCTGCTCACCAGCAATGAAAGCATTAATTCAGATTGCTCTACAAATAAAATTAAGCTTACTGAAAACAGCGCCCATAACGTAATAATATAATGCGTTTTAATGGATGCTTGCATTGACTTTATTTGCCCTGTAAATGAACTACTTTGCTTTCTAAACAAATGAAAAAACATCGTAAAACCAAAGATGGCAAAACAAAATATAGCTTGTTTCAAGTCAGATAGAGTGAAGTATAGCCCTAAGAGAAAAGGGCTTAAAATAAGTGCTGAGATTAAATTATTTTTCATTTTTAAACTTTAATTTAATGAACTCGTACTTTGATCAAATGCGGGAGATTCAGTGAAATTTTGAAACTGTTCAAATGAAGCACGCGCATCATCCGAGACATCCCAAATAGACTCTGGTAATTTAACTGAAGTGAATATCTCTGAGCGCTTGGTTTTAGCACTGAATCTCTCTAATTCATTCTTCGATAGATCAATTCTTATAAAACTGCCATCTTCAAAAGTATACTTAAGCTCACTTTGTGAGTTGGTGATATTCACCTCGCCACGACTGCCTGAGAAAAGAAAAGTATTACTTTCTAGATTTACCGATAGAGCGCCATAAGCGTTTTTTTTAACTATTTCAGTGTTTGCGACACTGATGGTTGGGAGTGATAATGCTGTAACAAGCAGCAGAGTTTTTGATTTGCATATTGATCCTTAATAGCAAATGAGTTGAAACATAAATTTAACACAAGACTTTTAAACCGCAAGTTGAAAGTTTTAAAAGTAAACAGGTGGCAAAGCTCGTATTTTATTCAGTTTGACATAACAAAAAGGGCTTCAATACGATATTGTATAAAGCCCTTAAGCTATAGA
This sequence comes from Pseudoalteromonas sp. MTN2-4, assembly GCF_042848605.1. Taxonomy (NCBI): domain Bacteria; kingdom Pseudomonadati; phylum Pseudomonadota; class Gammaproteobacteria; order Alteromonadales; family Pseudoalteromonadaceae; genus Pseudoalteromonas; species Pseudoalteromonas sp. MTN2-4. The sequence continues at coordinate 167,831 of NZ_BTGK01000009.1, read as the reverse complement.
TGAGATGCTTGTTTATAAGAAACAGATAATATGTTTTTCAGATGTGTTTTTGTTAAGCTCAAAATAAGAAAAAGCCAATTAAGGCCTTTTCTTATTCGCCCCTACTCTCGGCTTAGTATTGGCCTTTTTAAACTGACTAAACCCGGTATGACGTGTCAGAGCTGGTTTACCGCCCTTACGAGCTTGCTGCCCATGACCTGCACCTTTTTTGCCACGCTGCGCTTTCTCTTGTCTGGTTTCGTCTGGCACCAAACAATTTGGTCCACCGCCGATTAGCTTTGCTTTACCCATTTTACGTAAGGCTTCGCGGATCATCGGCCACCCAGCAGGATCATGGTAGCGCAAGATGGCTTTGTGTAAGCGACGTTGTCTTGCCCCTTTCGGCACACTCACCACTTCTTTGTTGTTCTTGATATTACGCAGCGAGTTCATCTCGGTATGGTAGATCGTCGTCGCATTTGCCATAGGAGATGGATAAAAGTTTTGCACTTGGTCGAGTTTAAAGTCGTGGGCTTTTAGCCATAGCGCCATGTTTACCATATCTTCGTCGGTCGTGCCTGGGTGAGCAGAAATAAAGTATGGGATCAAATACTGCTTTTTACCTGCCTCTTTTGAGTACTTATCAAATAGCTCTTTAAACTTGTCATAAGTGCCCATGCCCGGCTTCATCATTTTCGACAGCGGACCCGATTCGGTATGCTCTGGGGCAATTTTTAAATATCCGCCTACGTGGTGTGATACTAACTCTTTCACATAACGCGGATCTTCAATGGCTAAGTCATAACGTACACCTGACGCAATCAGGATCTTTTTGATGCCTTTTACATTACGTGCTTTTCGATACAGGTTAATCGTTGGTGTGTGATCAGTATCCATGTGCTTACAAATATCAGGGAACACACACGATAAACGTCGACAAGTACTCTCAGCCTTTTTGCTCTTACAGCGCAACTTATACATGTTGGCTGTTGGGCCACCTAAGTCTGAGATAACGCCAGTAAAGCCCGGCACTTTGTCACGAATTTGTTCAATTTCATCTAGAATCGATTCTTCTGAACGGCTTTGAATAATTCGCCCTTCATGCTCTGTAATAGAGCAGAAACTACAACCACCAAAACACCCGCGCATGATGTTTACCGAAGTTTTGATCATATCGTAGGCAGGGATCTTTTCATTGCCATATTTAGGGTGAGGCACACGCTGGTATGGCAAACCAAACACCATATCCATTTCTTCAGTTTCTAAAGGAAACGCAGGTGGATTCACCCACACATAACGGTCACCATGGCGCTGATATAACGCACGAGCACAGCCTGGGTTGGTTTCTTGGTGCAAAATACGTGAAGCGTGGGCATAAAGCGGCTTATTTACGCTTACTTGCTCAAAAGCAGGCAGCTTTACGTAGGCTTTTTCCCATGGCTTTAATTTGGGCGGTTGAACCACGATAGGTTTAGCCTCTTCCGCTTTTAAATCTATGCCAGCTTTGGCAAACTCAGATTTACTACAGCCCACATCATCAGCACCGTATGGGTTTGGAATTGGATCTATTTTACCCACTTTATCAATGGCTGTTGAATCACTACCGCGCCAGCCCTCTAACGGCTCTTTTCGAATGACCGCAGTACCGCGAATATTCTGGATCTGGCTAATGTCATCACCAGCTGCAATACGATGCGCCACTTCGACTAACGGACGCTCAGCATTACCGTAAATGAGTATGTCAGCCTTAGCATCAAAGATGATGCTGCGGCGCACTTTTTCTTGCCAATAATCGTAGTGGGCAATACGACGTAAGCTGGCTTCAATACCGCCAATTACCAGAGGCACATCTTTATAAGCTTCGCGGCAGCGTTGGCTATATACCACAACTGCCCTATCTGGACGTTTACCACCGACATTACCCGGCGTGTAGGCATCATCGTGACGCATACGTTTTTCAGCTGTGTAACGGTTGATCATCGAATCCATGTTGCCAGCGGTTACACCAAAGAATAAATTTGGTTTGCCCAGTGACATAAAGGCATCTTTATTTGACCAATCAGGCTGCGCAATAATGCCGACTCTAAAACCTTGTGCTTCTAAAACACGGCCGATAACGGCCATGCCGAAGCTTGGGTGATCTACATACGCATCACCGGTTACTAACACAATGTCACAGCTATCCCAGCCTAGTTCCTCCATCTCTTGTCGAGTTGTCGGAAGAAAAGGTGCATTGCCATAACATTCCGCCCAATATTTGGGATAGGAAAACAGTGCTCGTTCCGCTTTTAACGCGTTCATGTAAATTGCCCCAATAGAAAAAAGGCGCCGATTATACCGCATATCGCATCGTGCTGGAATCTGAAACAGCGCTAGTGAAGTTCCATCGTTGATGGGTTACGGCTAGGGTATTGAAAGTACTAAGGATGTTACGAGTAAATTTCAGACAAAAAAATGCCACCTTACGGTGGCATTACACACGGGATTATTTCTACTTTTAGATAGAAATGCTTTACTTCCAACTTCTCATTTTATGACCTTTCAGGGCATAGAAGAGGATAAATAGGTAACATGGTAATAATACCAGGTATGCTGTTTGACTAGATGCAACTGTTGCTTCAGAACCTTTTGCTAAACCTAGGAAAAGTGGACCAAAAGCACCACCAGCAATACCCATAACTAATAAACCAGAAGCTACACTAGTTAGCTTGCCAAGTCCAGACAAAGCTAATGGCCAAATTGCCGGCCACATGATTGCATTTGCTAAACCACATAGTGCTAAAAAGAATACAGCTACTGGCATTTCACCAAAGGTCGGGACGTTTAATGTTGCAGCACTATCGACAAATGCAATACCCAGGGTTAGAACTAAGCCCAAAATACCTGAAATTGTTAAAGCTGTTTGTTGCGAGATAAAGCGAGGAATTAAAAGAATACCTAGTACATAACCTGTTACCATAAATGCCATAGTATATGAGGTCATTACACTATAATTCGCAACGCCTAAAGTTAATGCAAATGAACCAACCGTATCACCTGCGATTACTTCAGCCGCTACGTACAAGAATAATGCAACTACACCTAACGCTAGATTAGGATGAGCTAAAGCTTCTTTCACAGTACCCGCAGACTTATCTTCATTTTCTTCTTCTATTTCAGGAAGTGGAGCAAATTTGATGCCCACAGCAAACAAACCAATAAATGCAGCAAGACCTAGGTAAGGCATCACTAAGTTGCCTGCCATAGCATCTTTTTCAACTTGTGATAAAGGCGCGCTTGAAGCAGCTTCACTAAAGCCGCCTAATACAAGTGCGGTGAATGCTAATGGCGCAATAACACCGGCAAACTTGTTAAGAATGCCCATGATACTTACGCGTGCCGCTGCCGACTCTTCTGGTCCTAAACGTACTACGTAAGGGTTAACCGCGGTTTGAAGAATTGTTTGCGCGATACCCATAGTGAACTGTGCCACTAAAAATAGCGCAAATATCTGAGTTTTCGCTGCTGGGATATATAACAGAGCTGTTGCCATCATCATACCAATACTGATGGCCATACCGTTTTTGTATCCCACTTTCTTAACAAATTTTGCCGATGGGATAGCAGTAAATGTCACTGCAATATAAAAAGAGAATAAGATCAAAGACGCCTGAATAGGAGTCAGATCAAAAAGTTGCTTTAGATACGGCATTAATGAACCATTCAACCAGGTAACGAAACCCAGAATAAAGAACATCGCCGCAACGATAGCCAAAGGAATGGCATTGCTTTTAGTCGTCGTTGAATTTGACACAGTTGCTTCCATAAACTTCTACTCGTTGTGTGATTTTAATTATGTCAGATTGGCACAATGCCATAAAATTTTTCAGCTTTTTCTGCTTAAAAACAGAAAAATGACAGCGCTGACATTTAACTTTACGTTAAAATTTGTTCTATTACTAGCCTTACCAGCTAATTAAAAAAGGGCCATTCGGCCCTTTTTCCCGTCGTCTTTTAATATTGTCATGTGTTAGCTGCAATCATTCGGACCATCTCATAGACTAGCTATGTTCAGGCCTCTGGTGATTTTTGCCGCCTGCGCCAATACCAAAACACATAGGGGTATCTCTTTATTTTCAACTCTTTACTAAAGTGTTAACTGCGTAACACGGCTAAACTTCTTGCCGTTTAATGTTGTGCGTAATTGCACCGCATCTTTACCACTTACAGAAACAGGTAAGGTGTACTCAGACCAAGATTGGCCGCCATCGGTACTGTATTGAATCTCTAAATGTGGGAACGCAGCGTTAGCCACTAGCTGACCGTTTTCAACTTTTGCGCCAGGTACTGGTAAATTAACATTCACACCATCACGCTCAAGTTTAGCAAGCTCTTTCACACTCAATGCAGCAGCATAAGTATGCCAGTCTTTAGCAAATGCCTTTGGTTCAATCTTACTGCCTTCCCAACTTGCTTTGTACCAAGCACGCTCAGCAACAGCAAGAATACGCGGGAATACCATGCGTAGAACTTGATCTTCAGTGCGAATTGTTTCACTCCACACCTGACCTTGAATGCCCAGAATGTTCTCAGGCTTTTCAAGTTTCGGTAGCTCACGACCGACTAATGCTTCTAAATTAACAATTGGCTCACGGCTGCGGGTATAGTCGGCATTAGCATAAACATCATCTGGCATATAGCTAAATGTTTTCTTCGTGTCGGTATAACGCGTCGCCCAGTAGTAGCCGCGTTCTTCAGGATGCGCTTCATAAGGGTGGTCAAAGTACAAATGTGTACCATGAGATAAAATAACCTGATAGCCATTGTTTGCTAGGCGGTGTGCTCTATCAGCAACGCCCCACTCCCAGATGTTATCCCATACGTTGGCAGTAAATACTTCATTAGGGAATTCATCACGCTTAAACGGGTTAATTTTGTCGTACATTAACCCATCTTCCCACGCACCTGGTGCAATGCCACGTTTAGCAAACATAGTTGCAACACGCTGAGTAAAGTGAGGCTTTAAATCATTTGGACCTGCTACGCCATTATTCGGATCAGCGAACATCGCCTGACATGCTGGTGAACCAACCCAAGAGCCAGCACCAACTTCATCACCACCAAAGTGAAGATTTGTTAAACGCGTACCCGCTTCGCGATACATGTTTTGTAGCTCGTAAGTAACTTTTTCAATAAATGCATAAGTCGAATCCATACACGCATTCATTGAATTGTCGGTGTAGTTTTGAACCGTTAAGTACTGAGACGTGTCTTTAGGATCAGATAATAGATACGCTTTAGCCTCTTCAGGTTTACCTTCTGCCATTAAACGATCATAGCGAGCTTCCATCGCGATAATTGAGGCACGAGCGTGACCCGGACCTTCAATTTCAGGAATGATGTCAATATGGCGCGCTTTAGCAAACTTCAGTAGCTCAACGAAGTCCTCACGGCTTAAATAACCGTTACCTGTGCCCGACTTAAATGGCCCAGTACCTAACTGAGTTAACAAACAGCTACGCTCTTCTAAATCGAAACAACGATAACCGCCAATGTCTGTCAGCTCTGGTAAACCAGGGATCTCTAAGCGCCAGCCCTCATCTTCAGAGAAGTGCCAGTGGAACTTATTCATTTTATAACGACCCATCTGTTCAACCATTTTGAACAGCGCATCTTTACCATGATAATTACGACCATTATCGTAATGCATACCACGCCAAGCAAAACGCGGCGTATCTTCAATCTCTACGTTAGGCACTGACACTGTATTTTTTGCATCTGCAGGGATTAGCGCTAAGAAGCTTTGAATACCGTAAAAGACACCCGCGTTGTCGCTACCTGTAATAACTACTTTGTCATCATCAATTTCTAGGTGATAGCTTTCAGAAGCCACTTTACCATCAACTTTTAGTGCATCATTCACTTTCAAGAAAATAGTCGGCGTTTTGCCTGCTACAATATGATCGGCTTCAGCCTTGAGTGTTAAACCATAGTCAGCAAGATCTTCTTGGAAAACGGCCACTTCTGACTTTAATCGTCCTGCGAAACGAATCTGCCAACTGCTATCAAGCTCTGCAGTCCCGCGGTTGAAGTCAACTGAGTGAGGCTTTGGAATAATACGTTTCAGCGCATCTTCTTTGCTGACTTCAATATTGCTTTGATTACGCTCAAAACGTAGCGCAGGAGTAGCAAGTTTTGTCTGATCTTTTGGCTCATTGTAGCGATATAACTGATTATCACGTTTAAATGGCGCAATAAATGTGGTTAGGTCTTCGGTGTCTGTATTAGCAAAAATGGCTGGTTTTTGTTTGTTACTGACCAGGAAAGCACGTGGCATAAAATCGGAATATGAAGCCACCCAAGCGCCCGCTTCAAACTCGACATTTAAACTTTCACCAGCCTTTAGACCTTTAAACTCGTTTGTGGGTATAAAACGATGTAAGTCACCATTTATGTGTTCAATAGCAATACCTTGGGTATTTACCTTTGAAATTTTACGCACTGAATGCACGTAAATTTGCCAATCACTTTTGCCTTTTGGCAAAGCAACTGACGAATTATTTTGTAAACGCATAGAACCGATAAAACTGGCTGCACCGTTATGAAAATTGTCTTCAACTGCAAAAGTCAGTGCTGTACCTTTTGCGAAATTATCTACTTGTTGTTGAGATAAACCAGCTTGAGCAAATAATGGCATTGCAGCCATGATACCCGCTAGAGCAAATTTCTTGTTTATCATTTTAGCTCCTTGGTAAACGTAAAATATGGTCGACTCGCCACTACAGTTAGCTTAGGACGACAAAGTAAGAACTGCACGCCCATGTTTTATTGCGAGTGCGATTTTCAGTTCAATAATTTCATCATAGTAAATGCAAAATGACAGCGCTATCAAATATTTTCCATGAACAGCTCATAAAATAAAAAAACCCGCAATTTCGCGGGTTTAGATAAATTAAATTTTATTAAATTACGGTTATATCTGACTTTTTAGCTCTCAGAGCCAGTATTATTTAGTCACTTTTTATAAAAGCACTTTCTTGTTACTGTCAATTCAAAACGCTGAAGTCATCACTCTTTTGTTAGCTAGTTACTGTTTTTGTAACGCATCAATAATGGCAACATTTGCAGCAGGAAACGCCCAATTGTTCAGATCATTGATTGCCACCCACTGCGATGCCTGCCCTTCAAGTCCTGTTGCTTCGCCAGAGAAGTCTTCAACGATATGAATAAACAACTTCACGCACTTATCACCATAGTCATGCTCAATTTCAAGCAAACTTTGTGAGCTATGCACGTCAATATTCACTTCTTCTTTTAATTCCCTCGCCAGCGCCTCTGTGACTGACTCACCTGATTCAATTTTACCGCCAGGGAATTCCCAAAGGCCGCCTTGATGTTGCGACTCATCACGCTTAGTAATAAATATGTGCTCATCACGCTTTATTACGCCAACCGCGACTTCGACTACTTTCTTTGTCATTTTCTTCTCCGATAAAAAAAGCGACTATAAAGTCGCTTTTTAATAATTTACGCGTGTGTGATTATTTTAACTTGCCACAACACTGCTTAAACTTTTTACCTGAACCACAAGGACAAGGCTCATTACGGCCAACTTTTGGCTCTGTGCGTGATGCCACAACTGCACCTTCTGGTACGTCACCACCAACATGCTCTGCTTCAGCATGCTGATATTCACGCGGTGCTTGCTCTGCACGACGGTGTTGCTCTTCTACTTTCTCAACATCTTCTTCTGCACGAACTTGTACTTTCGCAAGAATTCCCACTACGTCAGTTTTAAGGTTTTCAAGCATTGCAGAGAATAGTTCGAAAGATTCACGCTTATATTCTTGCTTCGGATTCTTCTGAGCATAGCCACGTAAGTGGATACCTTGGCGAAGATGATCCATTGCTGCTAAGTGATCTTTCCAATGTTGATCTAGACTTTGTAACATCACGGCTTTTTCGAAATGACGCAGTACATCTGGGCCTACCATCAATTCTTTTTGTTTGTATGCGCTGTCGATCTCTTCAGTGATACGCTCACGTAATGTCTCTTCGTAAAGCTTGTCATCATCAGCTAGCCACTTAGAAATTGGCAGTTCAATTAAGAAGTCAGCTTTAATACGCTCTTCAAGCGCTGGAATATCCCACATTTCAGCTAAGCTTTGTGGCGGGATGTACTGATCAATCATGCCATTCACAACATCGCTGCGGATAGCTGTAATTGTTTCTGAAATATCGCCTTCTTCAAGTAGCTCGTTACGCTGCTCGTACACAACACGACGCTGGTCGTTTGCAACATCATCGTACTCAAGTAACTGCTTACGAATATCGAAGTTACGTGCTTCTACTTTACGTTGTGCGTTTTCAATTGCACGGTTAACCCATGGGTGCTCAATTGCTTCACCACGTTGCATACCTAGCTTACGCATCATGTTTGTCATGCGCTCACCTGCGAAGATACGCATTAGTGCATCGTCCATCGATAGGTAGAAACGGCTTGAACCTGCATCACCTTGACGACCAGAACGACCACGTAGCTGGTTATCGATACGACGAGATTCGTGACGCTCTGTACCAATGATATGAAGACCACCTGCAGCAATAACGGCATCGTGAGTTTCTTGCCAATTCGCTTTAATTTCAGCGATTTGCTCTTCAGAAGGGTTTTCTAGCTTTGCCACTTCGCTCTGCCAGTTACCACCTAATACGATATCGGTACCACGACCAGCCATGTTTGTTGCAATAGTCACTTTACCCGGTAAACCTGCATCAGCAACGATGTCTGCTTCTTGGGCGTGGAACTTCGCATTCAGTACGTTGTGTTCGATTTTTTCTTTACGTAAGAACTGAGATAAGTACTCTGAACTTTCGATTGAAATCGTACCCACTAGTACTGGCTGACCGCGCTCTTGACAGTCTTTAATGTCTGCAAGAATGGCTTCAAACTTTTCATCTTGAGTTAAGTAAACTAAATCAGCACGATCATCACGGATCATCGGGCGGTTAGTTGGAATAACAACAGTGTCTAGACCATAAATTGATTGGAATTCGAACGCTTCTGTATCCGCAGTACCTGTCATACCAGATAGTTTTTCGTAGATACGGAAGTAGTTTTGGAAAGTAATAGACGCAAGTGTCTGGTTTTCGTTTTGAATGCGCACACCTTCTTTCGCTTCAACAGCTTGGTGTAAGCCTTCAGACCAACGACGACCTTCCATTGTACGACCTGTGTGCTCATCAACGATGATAACTTCATTGTCTTTTACAACGTAGTCTACGTCTTTTTGATATAGCTTGTGTGCACGAAGTGCTGCATACACATGGCTTAATAACGAAATGTTACCTGCAGAGTACAGTGAGTCACCTTCTTCAATCAGGCCATTTTCAGTAAGAAGTTCTTCAACTTTTAACTGACCACGCTCTGTAAGGTGTACTTGCTTTGATTTTTCATCAAGCGTGTAATCACCGTCACCTTCAACGCCTTCTTCATCTTCTTTCTCTTGAAGTGTCAGTGATGGCACTATGGTGTTAATACGAGCGTAAAGTTCAGAACTGTCTTCAGCTGGACCAGAGATGATAAGCGGCGTACGTGCTTCATCGATTAGGATAGAGTCAACCTCATCCACAACCGCAAAGTGCAATGGACGTTGTACACGTTCTTCAATGCTAAACGCCATGTTGTCACGAAGGTAGTCGAAACCAAATTCGTTGTTCGTACCATATGTAATATCTGCTGCATATGCTTGCTTCTTCGCATCTGGCATCATACCAGGCACATTACAGCCAACAGTTAGACCTAGGAATTCAAATAGCGGGCGGTTTGTTTCGGCATCACGTTTTGCTAGGTAATCATTCACCGTAATAACGTGAACACCTTTACCTGTTAAACCATTCAAGTAGGCAGGTAGAGTCGCTGTAAGGGTTTTACCTTCACCGGTACGCATTTCTGAAATACGACCTTGGTGCAACACCATACCACCGATCATTTGTACATCGAAATGACGCATGCCATAGACACGTTTTGAAGCTTCACGTACCGTCGCAAATGCTTCTGGCAATAAATCGTCAAGGTTAGTGCCTTGCTCATAACGCGCTCTGAAATCTGCTGTTTTTGCTTTTAATTCTTCATCAGAAAGTGCGCTAAGTTGTTCTTCTAATGCATTAATTAATGCGACCGTCTTTCTTAGTTTTTTAATCGTTCGGTCGTTACGACTACCAAAAATTTTGGTAAAAATGTTCGCTATCATGTTTAAACCATTTCACTCTAGTGATGGCTGACCGCATATCCACTTTTAACATTGGATATCAATGGCCACCCTGCGTCCTGTTGGCAGTAAAAGCAATCAAGCCCTACTGAATGCCGAATATAAAATTGCCCCTATCATACCAGACTCACGCTGTCTGCAAACCTTTGAAATGCAATCAAGCAAAAAAGCCTTGGCAATTCATTTGTTCCGCAAGATGGTCCAACTGGTAATTCTCTTTATATGGTGACGACAGGCATAAATTTCAAGCATATTCACTGACAAGAATCACTTCTCGTCTGTCGTTATGCTGTTATACTTGGGTAAGTTAATTTTGAAGTGGCATCTGCTGTATGGCTAAAAATCGCTATGATCCAAAATCCATAGATGAATTGATGGGCAAATGGTCTAACAAGATCACCCAATTCGGTGCAAAAACCGATAGTCTGCAAGTTTTACAAGCAGAGCTTGATAAAGCGCTGGGTCCTATATTGAGTAAAAAGTGCCGCGTGGCAAATTACCGAGATGGCACTTTAGTGATTGAAGCCGTTTCTGCCACATTAGCAACTCGACTTAACTATCTGAAACTAGATATTTTGTCTCACCTCAGACAAAACGGTTTTGCTGAGTGTGGACAAGTGAAAGTCACTTCTAACCCCGATGCACAATTAAGATTAAGTGAGCCCAAACCTAGCTTCAAGACACAAAAAAGTAGTCGAACCATGAGCGAAAGCACTGCTGAACAATTAACAGAGCTTGCAGCGCATGCACCACCGAGTTTACAAGCAAAACTACTCAAGCTCGCTACCCACGCGGCAAAAAACAAGCAAAAAAAATGACGCTAAAAAGCGTCATTTTTTATAATTAATCTGTATTAAGCTTTCGCAAGCTCCATACCTGGTGCAGGCATATGAATTGGCTCTTCAAATGTCGCCCATTCCCACGCTGATTCAGTCGCCATAATTTGACGTAACAGTTTGTTATTTAAACCGTGACCTGACTTGTAACAGGTGATCTTACCTAGAATGTTATGGCCAGCCATAAACATGTCACCAACACAATCTAAGATCTTGTGTTTAACAAACTCATCATCGTATCGTAAACCGTTCGGATTAAGTACTTTGTACTCATCTAAAACAACCGCGTTATCCATGCTACCACCTAACGCTAGGTTGTTGGCATGCATATACTCGATGTCTTTCATAAAACCAAACGTACGTGCGCGACTGATTTCTTCAGTAAAGCTTTGTGCCGTAATATCAAGACCGATACGCTGACGGCTGTCATTGATTGCTGGATGATCAAAGTCAATCTCAAAATCAATGTGGAAACCATCGTAAGGGGTAATTTCTGCCCACTTATCACCGTCTTCAACGCGTACAGTTTCTTTAATACGAATAAAACGTTTAGCAACTTGCTGCTCTTTGATACCGCCTTTTTGTAGTAAATAAATGAACGGTAATGCACTGCCGTCCATAATCGGTACTTCAGCACTATCTAATTCAACAACAAGGTTATCAATACCCAGTGCAGCAACAGCGGCAATTAGATGTTCAGTGGTCGATAAACGCACACCATCTTTGTTAGTCAAACATGTACATAGCTGTGTATCGCCAACAGCTTCTGGTGTTGTTTCAAAGTCAACAACAGGATCAAGGTCGACACGACGGAATACAACACCGGTATTCTCGCTCGCTGGTCGGAGAGTAATGGTAACCTTTTCACCTTTATGTAGACCGACACCTGTCGCTTTAACAACTTCAGCAATTGTACGTTGTCTAATCATAACTTCGCCTATTCATGTCACTTGGGCCGTGGATTGTATCACAGATACGACCAGCTGCCAATCGTTTAATATGTAACCAGTTTGTTAGTCAGACTGTTTACGTAAAAAGGCAGGAATATCAAAGTAATCGCCTTTTTCAGTCTCACCAGTCGCTGCTGGTTTGCTCTCAGGAGCTGGTGTTTTAGGAGCTTGAGTCGCTTGACTCTGTGTTTGCTCCGGTGCACTTGTCGGCTGCTCAGTGCTCGTTTGTGTAAAGCTTGGTACAAACATGCCTGGCTGGCTTGATGCTGGTGCAGCTGTTTGCGCGTCACTACCTGAAACCTGCTGCATACCGTTATCAATAATGCCAAACTGAGGACGACGGTCGCCACCTAAACCAGTTGCAACAACAGTTACACGCAGCTCATCACTCATTTCTGGGTCGATTACCGCACCGACTACCACAGTCGCATTTTCAGACGCTAATGCTTTAACATGGTTACCAACCACTTCAAACTCTTCGATGGTGATATCCATACCCGCTGTGATATTAACCAAAATACCTTTTGCACCGGTTAAATCGACGTCTTCTAATAGTGGGCTTGAGATAGCCGCTTCTGCAGCTTCTTGCGCACGATCTGGACCAGACGCTGATGCAGTACCCATCATAGCAGTGCCCATTGCCGACATAACTGTACGTACGTCCGCAAAGTCCACGTTGATAAGACCTGAACGTGTAATAAGTTCAGCGATACCTTGTACCGCACCGTATAGTACGTCGTTCGCTTTCGCGAATGCGTCTAACAGTGTAGTGCCTTTACCTAAAACCTTAAGTAATTTGTTGTTAGGAATTGTAATAAGTGAATCTACAATTTCTGACAACTCACCGATACCTTGATCAGCCGCAGCCATGCGCTTTTTACCTTCAAGGTCAAACGGACGTGTTACCACTGCTACAGTCAAAATTCCTAAATCTTTTGCTACGCGCGCAACGACAGGTGCTGCACCCGTACCTGTACCGCCGCCCATACCGGCAGCGATAAAGACCATATCCGCGCCATCTAACGCTTCTTTGATCGTTTCAATATCTTCTTCAGCAGACTTGCGGCCTACTTCAGGGTTTGCACCCGCACCTAGACCAGATGTAATTTGCGTACCTAATTGTACCGTTACATCTGCAGATGATTTACGTAACGCTTGCGCGTCTGTGTTAGCAGCAATAAATCGCACACCTTCGATTTCTTGTTTTACCATGTGCTCAACAGCGTTACCGCCGCCGCCGCCAACACCAATCACTTTGATCACAGCTTCTTCGCTGTGTTGTTCCATAATATCAAACATCATTCACTCTCCGACTCGAGTTTAAAACTCACCTTGGAACCACTTTGATACGCGGCTCCACCAACTCACGTCCGTATCTACTCTCGACTTTTGTGCATTAACCGAGTGTAGAGAACGACCGTATTGTAACAAACCTACGGCTGTTGCATATGCAGGATCGTCAACATAATCTGTTAAACCTGTGATATTTACAGGTTTACCTATTCTAACTGGCATTTGGCAGATATCTTCAGCCACTTCTAATGCGCCAGTCATCTTTGCAGTACCGCCTGTTACAACTAAACCTGCGGCTATTTGATCTTCAAAACCAGAACGGCGAACTTCTTCTAACGCCAGTTCAAATAATTCTCTGAATCTTGGCTCAACCACTTCAGATAATGTATGGCGCGACATTAATCGCGCTGGACGACCACCAACACTTGGCACTTCAATGGTTTCTTCACTGCTGGCCATTTGGCTGCTGGCGCAAGCATATTGCACCTTTAGCGACTCAGCATGAGAGATTGGCGTCCTGAAAATCTTCGCTATGTCGCCCGTGACTTGGTTACCAGCCACTGGGATCACTGCGGTATGGCGCAATGCACCATTGACATAAATGGCCAAGTCCATGGTACCGCCACCAATATCAAGTACTGCGACGCCTAGCTCTTTCTCATCATCTGTTAAAACCGCATAACTCGATGCCAATGCGCCAAACGTTAATTGGTCAACCTGAAGACCGCAACGCTCAACACACTTCTCAATGTTTTTAGCCATATCATTTGAACAGGTGATGATGTGAGCTTTCGCTTCCATACGTACACCACTCATACCAAGCGGGTTTTTAATGCCCTCTTGCATATCGATGCTATATTCTTGCGCCAATGAATGAAGCATTTTGCGCTCTGCAGAAATAGGCACTGAACGGGCAATATGCATTACATTGTCCATATCATCTTCAGTCACTTCTGCGTTATTAATCGCAACAACACCACTCTCGTTTTGACATTGAATGTGCTTACCTGAAATACCAAGGTAAACTGAACCTATTCGGCAATCAGCCATTAATTCGGCTTCGTCGACTGCGCGGCGAATGGAATCAGAAACTAGGTTGAGATCGTTCACTCCCCCTTTATCCATTCCATGAGATTCCTGACACCCCACACCAACGATACTGAGCTGATTGTCTGCTGTTATCTCACCTACTGTTGCTACCACTTTTGAGGTACCAACATCAAGGCCGATTACTAAGTTTCTTTCTATTGACTTAGTCATGCTTCACTCTTATTTTGTTGTTCTGTTTGTGCTGGAAACTTCCAGCTCACCGCAAGGCCGGTGTCATACCTTAAATCTACCGTATCAAGTACGCCGCCCTCAGGGATTTGCATACTTGGATACACGTCTATAAATCTTTGTACTCGTTTGGCTTTTTCTTCGCGCCCGAGGTTAAGTCGCACGCCATCTTCAAGCCATAATTGCCAAGCAAAACGCTCAGACAGCGCTAAACTCACCAAATTAAAATCGTTTACTGCCAGCATATCTTTAAACTGTAAGAATGCTTGCCAGGCCTCTAGTTCACTTCCTTCAGGCCCGTATAGTTGGGGCAAGTAAGCCTGTAAGGCTTCGTTGTCTGCCTGAAACACTTGGCCTTTAGCGTTTAACAGCAAGTCGCTATTCCAAATGGCCACGGGTTTATGCTCAACAATGTAAACCTGTAATTCGTCAGGCCATTGTTTTCTTACCGATACCGTTGCGACCCAAGGTAAGTCCTGTACCGAGCGCTGTACTGCTTTCACATTCAGTTGAAAGTAACTACTTAAATCAACCTGTTTAATAGCAGCGACAACCTCTTTGTCAGAGGTGTATTTAGGTTTGCCTAACACCACTATTTTCTTTATTTGTGCATCTTGGTTTTCAACCAACCAATCAGATACCCAGTAGCCACCGCGAACCAGTAAGCCTGCTACCAATACGAAAAAGCCCACACTCAATATCTTTTGCCAATTGAGTTGTGAATTAACTGCCTGAGCTTTCTCAAAAAGAGCACGCATATTAAAGCGTTTGCTCCAAAATGCGAACAACTAATTGCTCAAAAGTTACGCCAACCGCTTTGGCCGCCATAGGCACCAAGGATTTTTCTGTCATGCCTGGCACAGTATTCACTTCTAATAAGTAAAATTGGCCATTTTCATCTTGCATTGCATCAACGCGGCCCCAACCTTGCGCATCAACTAAAGCAAAAGCATGCGTCGCCATAATTTGTAATTGCTGCGTATGCGCATCGCTCAATGCCGCTGGACAATGGTATTCAGTACTATTTACTTTGTATTTGGCCTCGTAGTCATAAAAGCCACGCGGGGTTACCATTTCAATAACAGGTAATGCTTCATTACCTAACATAGCAACAGTAAACTCTCGGCCGGTGATCCATTGCTCAACTAAAACCTGATCGTCATACTTAAAGGCATTATTTAAAGCGTCGGTTAATTGCTCTGCAGTTTCGGCTTGAGCCATACCTATGCTTGAGCCTTCATGGCTTGGCTTCACCATGACTTTGCCAAACTCATTAATAATGTTGGCTGCATCAAAGCCCGCTTTCGCATCAACAACCGCAAATGCGGCAGTGCTTAATTGTGCTGACTGGAACAGCTGCTTACAGCGAATTTTATCCATTGCCAAAGCACTGCCCAACACACCGCTGCCAGTGTATGGGATCCCCATAAATTCAAGTGCGCCTTGAATGGTTCCATCTTCACCACCACGACCGTGCAAAGCGATAAATACACGATCAACGCCTGCGGTTTGTAACTCTGAAAGCGCACGTTCTGCCGGGTCAAACGCAAACGCATCAACGCCAGCTGCAATCAATGCATTCAAAACGGCATTACCTGAATTTAATGACACTTCACGTTCAGCAGACGTTCCGCCAAGTAATACTGCTACTTTACCAAACTGTTTCATGATTCACCTTTTAACGCAGCGAGTGAC
Organism: Pseudoalteromonas sp. MTN2-4; assembly: GCF_042848605.1. NCBI lineage: Bacteria > Pseudomonadati > Pseudomonadota > Gammaproteobacteria > Alteromonadales > Pseudoalteromonadaceae > Pseudoalteromonas > Pseudoalteromonas sp. MTN2-4. Next base: position 151,553 of record NZ_BTGK01000009.1, on the reverse strand, counting down.
ATTTCAGTTGCTGCCAACTTCTTAACGATTTGACCAATGTTGCCGGCACCTTGTGTGATCACAAGGTCGCTGTCTTGTAAAACATTCGAAAGGACTTTGCCCAACTCTTCATTGTCTGAAACATGAATTGGCTCTACACCTCTTTGACGTAAGCTTCTGCATAAGCTCTTGCTGTCAGCACCTACAATAGGTGCTTCGCCAGCACTGTATACATCTAACAAAATAAGTTGATCAACTTTAGAGAGTACTTTGACAAAATCTTCATATAAGTCACGAGTACGTGTAAAACGGTGCGGTTGATAAATCATCACCAATCGACGCTCAGGCCAGCCTGCTTTTGCTGCCTCAATGGTGACATCAACTTCTGATGGGTGGTGACCATAATCGTCAACCAGCATCACATTACCTTGTTCATTATCAAATGTGCCGTAATGTTGGAAGCGACGGCCTATACCTTCAAACTCTGTGAGTGCTGCTAAAATCGCAGCATTGCTGATATTGTGATCTTTCGCCACGGCAATTGCCGCAGTCGCATTCAGCGCATTGTGTTTACCCGGCATATTTAAATGCACCGCGATCTCTTCGCCTGACTTAGTGACAACTTTGAATTCGCTGCTATTTACCGTTTGCTTGAAATCCACTAAGCGATAGTCTGCCGCTTCATGCTCACCATAAGTAATGGTTGGGCGTGCAAAGCGAGGTATAAGTTCAGCAGCAACGTCCGAGTCAATACATACCACAGCCAAGCCATAAAAAGGTAAGTTATGGATGAACTCCACATAGGTGTCTTTCATCTTCTCGAAATCACCCTCGTAGGTATCCATATGATCTGCTTCGATATTGGTAACAACCGATACCATTGGCTGTAGATGCAAGAAGGAAGCATCACTTTCATCGGCTTCAGCGATTAGATAATCACTGGTCCCTAATTTGGCATTAGTACCCGCACTATTTAACAGACCGCCGATGACAAACGTGGGGTCAAGTTCTGCTTTAGCAAAAATGCTTGCGATCAAACTGGTTGTGGTGGTTTTACCATGCGTACCCGCAATGGCAATACCATGACGATAACGCATGAGCTCAGCCAACATTTCAGCACGACGAACAATTGGAATTCGCGCTGCTTTCGCGGCTTTAATTTCAGGGTTATTGACATCAATCGCTGTCGATACCACAACCACATTGGCATCTTTAATGTTATTTTCGTGATGACCAATAAAGACTTCAGCGCCCGCTTTAATCAAACGCTCTGTCATCGCGTTTTGTGCTATATCAGAGCCTGTAATACGATAACCTTCATAGGCTAGTACCTCAGCAATACCGCCCATACCAGCACCACCAATACCGACAAAATGTATCGTATTGATGCGTCTCATTGCTCTTCGATTATTCGCTTCGTTCACTTGCGTCTCTTTCTTTAAATTCATTTATTTTGCCAACTCACCACACACCTTCGCGACGCGTTCGGTGGCATCAAATTTCGCCAACTGCTTTGCTTTATCAGCAATCTCAGACAATAAACTTGGCTGTTCAAAATACGGTGTTAATAACTCAACTAATCGCTCAGTTGTAAAGTCTTGCTGCGACATAAGCAAACCACCTTGTTGATCGACTAAATAGCGAGCATTTGCTGTTTGGTGGTCGTCAACCGCATGTGCTAATGGCACAAACAAAGCTGCTTTTCCCGCTGCAGCCACTTCACTGACAGTTAAAGCCCCTGCGCGACAAATGACTAAATCTGCCCATGCATAGGCTGCATCTATATCGTGAATAAATTCATCAACTTGTGCATCTAATTCGCGACCAACATAAGCACTTTTGAGTTTATCTTGGTTGTTACGTCCACTTTGATGGCGTACACTCAACGAAAAGTCTTTTGCCAATGTCGAAAATACCTCTGGCAGACGCTCGTTTAGTACTTGCGCGCCTAACGAGCCACCAACAACTAGCACATTCAATTGTTCTGTCTGTGGTTTTTTTGCAATCGAACTGACACTGGCTCGAACTGGATTGCCAACCACTTCGGCGTTATTTTCAAAGGCATTAGGAAAAGCTGCTAACACTTGATTAGCGACTTTTGCCAAAAGCTTATTACTAAACCCAGCCACTGCATTCTGCTCGTGGATCACCAAAGGCACGCCAGATAATTTTGCAGCAATGCCAACAGGGCCCGTGACGTATCCGCCCATGGCTAAGATCACCGAAGGCTTACGCTGTTTGATAACTTTTTTTGCCGCTAATATGGCTTTTAGCACCATAAATGGCGCTTTGAGTAAACGAGTAATACCGTTACCGCGCACGCCTTGGACTTCGACAAAATCAATCTCGAAACCGTGCTTTGGCACTAATTGCGCTTCCATTCTGTCGGCAGTGCCTACCCAAGACACTGTCCAACCTTGTTGCTGCATATGCTCTGCAACCGCGATGCCCGGGAAAATATGACCGCCCGTACCACCGGCGACCACCATTAAACGTTTATTCACTGTCATCGTCGCCCACTCCTCGCCGTTGCTTGTCGGCTCGATAACTTAGTTTCAAAATCAATACGCTGCAGCACACCCGCTGCAATCACCATAATTAAAAAGCTCGAGCCGCCGTAAGATACAAACGGCAAAGTTAAGCCTTTGGTTGGCAAAATGCCGGCACTTGCTCCAATGTTCACCATGGTTTGGAACGCAAACCAAATACCAATGGCCAGAGCAAAATAGCCTTCATATTCTTTACCATGCTTTAATGCTTTCTGGCCGATTAATAAGGCTCTAAATACCAAAACACCAAGCAACAGCAAGATACTAGTTACGCCGACAAAGCCTAGCTCCTCGGCGATAACCGCAAAAATAAAATCGTTATGCGCCTCAGGTAAATACTGCAGCTTCTGCACACTATTACCTAGGCCTTGACCAAACCAACCACCTTGGCTATAAGCCATGAGTGACTGAACTAATTGATAGCCAGCGCCAAATGGGTCATCCCAAGGATCTAAAAAGCCAGTAACTCGTCGCCAGCGGTAGGGTTCAAAGACAATTAGCACCACTATCAAGCCAATGCCCGTTAAGATCAGCATAAAAAACTGCCATAACTTAGCGCCAGCTAAAAACAGCAGACCCACTGTCGTCACAAACATAACCACTACGGTACCTAAGTCAGGTTGTTTTAAAATCAGTAATGCATAAACCGCAAATACAGCGATGGGCTTAGCAAAGCCTTTTAAGTTTTCTTGCACTTCTTCGCGCTTACGAACCAAGTAACCGGCAATGTAACTAAAAAAGTAAAGTTTGGCAGCTTCAGCGACCTGAAAACCTATCGGCCCAATGGGGATCCAACGTTTCGAGCCATTCACCTCTCGGCCTACTACCAGTACTAAGCACAATAGAAATAGCCCAAAGAATAATAAATAAGGATTACACTTCTTCCACCAGTTCATTGGCACGCTAGTGCTAAACCAAAATAAAAAGAAACCTAATCCTAAAAACACCCCGTGACGCATCGCTATGCCATAAGGGTTGTTATAAAGTCGCTCAGCCACTGGCATAGAAGCACTGGTCACCATCACAAAACCAATGCCGATTAAACACAGCATGGCGTACAACAAAGGTACATCAAAAAGTGCATTTGACTGTTTTGGCGTAAGTTGCATTCTTAGCTCAGCGAAGGTCATCATGGTGCAAGCTCCGCTACGGCTTTACAAAAAGCTTCACCACGAATCATATAATTCGGGAACATATCTATGCTGGCACAGGCCGGTGCTAATAACACTGCATCGCCGTTTTGTGCCAGTGACTGCGCCTTTAAAATGGCTTGTTGTAAATCAGCAACTAGGTGGCTTTGTTCGTGTAATGGTAAAAACTTTGCTCCATCTTGACCAAAACAAATCACAGCGCGACAAGCAGCTTGCAATGGCTCACGTAAAGGTGATAAATCAGCCCCTTTGGCATCACCACCGGCAATAAGCACGATTTTGTTTACATCATCTTTTAAGCTTTCAAGTGCAGCGACCGTCGCACCGACATTGGTTGCTTTAGAATCATTGAAGTATTTTACCCCAGCTACATCAGTCACTAACTGGCAACGATGTGCCAGGCCTGTGAAGTTTTTAAATGCTGCTGCAAATGCCGCTTTATCAATGTTAAAAGGCTCAAGCAATGCCATTACAGCCAACGCATTAAACTGGTTGTGTTTACCCACCATAGTCAAACTAGAGACAGGCAAAACAGGCTGCTGATGTGCAGCGAAATACAAACCACCGTCATGTGTCTGAAGACAATAATCTGCTTGCGCTAATGCTACACTCACACCGACACCTGCATTGGCCAGTGTATTGTTATCTATGGCGTTAAATACCACATGCTTGGCATGTTGATAAATTCGCTGTTTTGCTTGGCAATAGGCGGCGAAATCAGGGTAACGGTCCATATGATCTTCAGTGACATTTAAGATCATGGCACTGGTACAAACTAGACTTTGCGTGGTTTCGAGTTGAAAACTAGATAACTCTAAGACAAACACATCAAAGTCTTGTTCAAGAAGGTCGAGCGCTGCGGTACCAATATTGCCACCCAACCCCACTTTGTAACCGGCTTGGGTAAGCACTTCAGTGGCAAGACTCACCACCGTCGATTTGCCATTTGAGCCAGTTACCGCGATGACAGGTTTCATGTTCAAACGAGCAAACAGCTCGATGTCACCAATCACTTCAACACCTTGCGCTATCGCTTCAGCAACACTTTGCTCAAATAACGCAATACCAGGGCTGATAATGATTAAATCAGCGCTCGGTAAACTCGCCTGTGCCAGCGAACCAAACACCGCTTCACAGTCAGGGGCATTATCGGCAAGCCATTGCGAACCCGGCGGTACAGAGCGGCTGTCGACCACGCGCGGCGTAATACCGTGAGACAGTAAAAAACGCACAATGCCCAGACCGGTAATTCCCAGTCCGAGCACAGTGATGTTTTTATTTTTTAACTCGTTTAAATACTGCATTTATCTGATCTTCAGCGTTGCCAATCCAGCGAGTACTAATACAATCGAAATAATCCAAAAGCGCACGATCACACGCGGCTCCGGCCAACCTTTTAATTCATAATGATGGTGGATCGGTGCCATTCTAAAAATACGCTGGCCACGTAGCTTGTATGAACCGACCTGCAAAATGACCGACAGCGCCTCCATTACAAACACCCCCCCCATAATCAACAGCACAAGCTCTTGACGCACTAAAATCGCGATAATGCCCAACGCACCACCTAGTGCCAATGAACCCACATCACCCATAAAGACCTGTGCAGGATAAGTGTTAAACCATAAGAACCCAAGGCCCGCACCAACAATGGCGGTACACACTACGACCAGCTCACTGGCCAGTGGTAAATGCGGTAAATGTAAGTACTCCGAGAAATTTGCGTTACCAGTTAAATAGGCAATAATCGCAAGGGCTGATGCCACTAAAATAGTCGGAACTATCGCCAAGCCATCTAGGCCATCGGTGAGGTTTACCGCATTAGATGTACCGACAATCACAAAATAGCTCATAACCAAATAGAAAATGCCAAGTTGCGGCATCACTTCTTTTAAGAAAGGCACAACTAGCACGGTTTCATTTGGGTCTAGTGAAGTAAAGTATAAGAAGCTCGCCACAGTCATAGCGATCACCGACTGCCAGAAATATTTCCAACGAGCAATTAGGCCTTTTGAATCTTTGCGGATCACTTTGCGATAGTCATCGACAAAGCCGACAACACCTAAACTGCCTAAAACAAAGAGCGTCACCCACACATATTTATTGCTTAAGTCGCCCCACATTAGGGTACTGGTAAAAATAGCGCCTAAGATCAATACCCCACCCATGGTCGGCGTACCAGACTTAGATAAATGTGATTCTGGACCATCATCACGTACCGTTTGACCAATCTGCATGCGCTGTAGTGCGCGGATCAAAATCGGACCGAAATAAAGCGATAACAATAACGCCGTTAAAATACCTAAAATCGCACGCAGCGTCAGGTAAGAAAAGACGTTAAAGCCACTGTAATACTGGGTTAAATATTCAGCCAACCACACTAACATGCTGATACTCCATTTGTGGCTGCTTGTTCACCACTTGTTGTTATTAATTCTTCTACTAGTAATTCCATTCGCGCGCTGCGAGAGCCTTTCACTATCACAGTACATGGACCATTTTGCGCCGCTAAAGTTTGATTAATTGCGGCCAATAAATGCGGGCGTGTCGAAAAGTGTCTATCGGCAATTTCAAACACATCACTGCTATAACGGCTCAGTACCCCTAGGGTAAATAACGCGTCGATACCTTGCTGTTTGGCATACTCGCCTACTTCTTGATGATACTCACGAGCATGTTCACCAAGCTCGCCCATATCACCTAAGGCAAACACCTTATAGCCTGGCATTTTAGTCAATAAATCGATTGCCGCTTTGACCGAGCGCACATTGGCATTGTAGGTATCGTCAATCACGGTTAAATTTTCGTTGACCTTAATAAGGTTCACACGACCTTTGACTGCACTCATGCTCTCAAGCGCCGCAGCCACCTCATTTAAACTAGCGCCTAGTTCAGTTGTGAGGGCCGCTGCAATTAGTGCATTGGTGACATTGTGCTCACCTGGTAACGCCAGCGTCACAGGTACTTTTTGTTCACCATCACAAAGTAAGAAGCTGGCGTGAGCGGTGTCGTTTAGCGTGACTTGTTCAGCCCAAATATCTAGCTGTTCATGGCTGGCAATGCGTTTTATACGCTTATCAAACATGCTGCTATCCCACATCTGGCGAAATTCAGGATTAATATCGCAGTTAAATACAGCACAACCATTTGCTTTTAAGCCAGAGAAAATCTCACCTTTGGCCTGCGCCACGCCTTCAATTGAACCAAAACCTTCAATGTGTGCTGGTGCAACATTACAAATGGCAGCAACGTCTGGTTTGGTCATTTGCGTGGTATAAGCAATCTCACCAATATGGTTTGCACCAAGTTCAATAACCGCATATTCGTCGTCTTCCGACAAACGAATTAACGTCAACGGAACACCAATGTCGTTATTAAAATTGCCATTGGTTGCCAGCACTTTGCCTTTTTGCGACAAAATCGCTGCGCACATTTCTTTTACTGTGGTTTTGCCCACACTGCCCGTAATAGCAATGGTTTTTGGCGCTACTTGTGTCATTACGGCAGCACCTATATGTCCTAAAGCTAAGCGTGTATCGGCTACCACAAACTGAGGAATATCGCATTCCACTGGTTTATCGACAATCGCTGCTATGGCGCCTTTTTCATACGCTTGCTGGACGAATTTATGTCCGTCAAAGTTTGGCCCTTTCAGTGCTAAAAACACCTCATCATTTTTTATTGTTCTGGTGTCGGTGTTGATATTGCTGACAGATAAATTCTCGCCACAACTTACTGGGGTGTTTAATACGGCTGTAAGCCAAGCAAAATCCATTGTGATCATGCTTTATCCCCTTTTAAAATTTTCATTACCCATGCTCTGTCACAGAAGGTGATCGTTTGATCACCGATAATTTGATAATCTTCGTGTCCCTTGCCAGCAACCAGTACCACGCCTGAAGCAGATGTGTGCTCAACTGCATAGGCAATAGCTTTAGCTCGGTCAGGTTGGCAGTAAGCATACTCAGGTTGACTGAGCCCAGCCTTAACGTCTGCGATAATATCGTCGGGATTTTCACTGCGCGGGTTGTCGCTGGTGATCACCAGCTTATCGGCGTTTTGCTCAGCCGCTTGCGCCATCATAGGACGCTTGCCTTTATCGCGATCGCCCCCGCAGCCAAATACACAAGTCACTTGCCCGGGTACGTGCTGCTGAAGTGCTTGTAACGCCAAAGTCAACGCATCCGGGGTGTGGGCATAATCAACCACGCAAGTTGGTTTGTCCTCAACCGAAAATGCCTGCATACGACCCGCAACTGGCTCCAGAGAAGAAATTGCGTTACACAATGCACTAAAGTCATACCCTTCAACCAAGAGTGCCGCCATCGCAGCTGCTAGGTTATAAAGATTAAATTGACCAAATAGCGGTACATTAATGGTCGCTTCCCCCCAAGAAGTGAAGAGCATTGCACGAATACCTGTTTGATGACATTCAACCTCATCAAACCAAACAAACTGAGAAAAATTGTGTGCCGTTGGTTTTTTGCCATATACCACTAGATTGCTAAAACTAGATTGTGCGATCCAGCTTTGGGCAACTGCATCGTCATGATTTAAAACACAGTGTTTTGGCATACAATCTGTAAACAGCAAGCGCTTTGCGTCGGCATAACGGTGCATGTCACCGTGATAATCTAAATGATCGCGAGATAGATTGGTAAAAACCGCCGTACTAAACTGTGTTTCTTTTACACGGCCCTGCACTAAACCATGAGATGAAACCTCGATGGCTGCTAGCTGATTATGCTCTGCAAGCGTTGCAAAAATACGTTGTAAGTCCACAGACGACGGCGTGGTGTTTTGCAGAGGCGTTAACTCATCTACTTTGCCATAACCCAAAGTACCGACAACCGCAGCTGGTGCATTTATGGCCTCTGCGAGCGATGCTATCATGGCAGTCGTGGTTGACTTACCATTGGTGCCAGTTACACCCATTACTTTTATACGCTCGGTCGGACTCTGATAGTAAGTTTTGGCAATTTCAGCGATACGCTCAGCCAAATTCTGGACAGGGATCAGCAAGCCTAAACTTTGATCCTGCGCTGCAAAACTGGTTACATCGACCAAGGCACAACTAGCGCCATTGGTAAAAGCCGCAGCAATAAAGTTTTCGCCATTACTTATATGGCCTTTAATGGCAATAAATACATCATCGGCTTTTACAGCACGGCTATCGAGCTGCAAGTCAGCAGTTTTTGTGGGGATTTTTGCCTCTGAAAGTTCAATGTTTAACGCTGCTAATGTGTGAGATAAATTAAAGCGCATCTTTTTTCTCCGACAAATAAGCAACGCGGCCTTTATCAGGTGCCACATTCAAAATACGTAATGCGTTCGACATGATTTCTGCAAATGCAGGGCCTGCTGTTTGACCACCGTAATAAACATCACCGCCAGGCTCATTGATCATCACCACCACAGCTAAGCGCGGGTTTGTAACTGGGGCTACACCGGCAAAGTAACCAACATATTCATCACCATAACCACCGGCTACTGCTTTCTCAGAAGTACCGGTTTTACCCGCTGCACGGTAGCCATCGACTTTGACGTTTGCCGCGGTACCGCCTTTTTCAAATACAGACTCCATCATTTCTACAACCGCTTTGACATCTTCCTCTTTGAATAGACGCTCACCCTCTGGCGGCGTATCTTGTTTTAGGATGGTTAAAGGGCGAGAAATTCCCCCAGCGCCAAATGTGGCATATAAACGTGCTACTTGCGCGGTACTCACTGAAACCGCATAGCCATATGATAAGGTTGCAATTTCAAAATCAGACCAACGACGATTTGGGTAAAACAAACCACTGCTCTCACCCACCATCAAGGTGCCTGTATCTTCTCCAAAGCCTACTTTTTGGTATAAACCAACGAGATATTCTTTAGGCAGCATTTGGCTAATTTTAGCCACGCCCATGTTCGACGATACTTTAAGAATTTCTCTTAGTGTCATTTCACCGTGATTACGCTCATCTTTAACTAAGCTGCCACCTAGGCGCATCCAACCCGGAAAGGTATTGATGGTGTCATCGGCTTCAATCACATCATGGTCTAGTCCCGCTAACACAGCCAGCGGTTTAAGCGTTGAGCCGGGCTCAAATAAATCAGTAATGGCGCGATTTCGGCGTTTGTAAGGGTGTGCATCGCGCATATCATTCGGGTTGAAGCTTGGACTGTTTACCATAGCAAGCACTTCACCGGTTTTCACATCCACCACCATGGCTGAGCCTGAAGTCGCTTGATAGCTCAGTACCGCACTTTTCAAGGCCTTATAAGCAATCGCTTGAATACGTAAATCAATGCTGAGTTGAATATCTTCTGGCTCAACACGTTGCTCTTCAGATAACACTTGGATCTCACGACCACGTGCGTCTTTACGAATGGTTCTTTTACCTTCTGCACCTGTAAGGGCATTCTCAAATAGCTTTTCGATGCCTTCGATGCCTTTGCCATCTATATTGGTAAAACCCAACACATGCGCGGTGACTTCGCCACTCGGATAGTAACGTTTTGATTCGTCGAGTAAATGAATGCCAGGCAATTTTAATTGACTGATATAGCTTGCAACTGCAGGCGTGACTTGACGCTTTAAATAAACAAATCGGCGTGCAGGATTGTCACGCAAACGTTCATCCACTCCTTCGTGATCAATTTGTAATACGTCTGCAAGCTCGCGCCAACGAATATCATTGTCATACCGAACTTGCTTGCGGTATGTCATTTCTTCTTCATTTTCAGCCAGCGCTTTATGATCTTCTTTATTTTTACGCGCAGCACGAATGACTCTTTTACCAAGCGCTTTATCTAGGGCAAGCGGATCGGCATAGACACTCACAACGGGCACACTGACAGCGAGCTCTTTACCATTTCTGTCAAAAATCATGCCGCGTTGCACTTTTAGAGTTTCAACACGCACTGTACGTTTTGTACTTTCTTCACGAGCATGATCGGGCTCAATCACTTGTAAGTAGGCAGCACGGGCCATCAGCGTTAAAAACACCATGACTAACACAGTACACACCAATGCAAAGCGCCAAGTTATGAGTGTTTTTGAGCTATTGGCTTTTGCTTTTTTCATGGCAACACCACCACTTGCTCATCTTTACTGGTTGGGCGCTTCATTTCTAGCTGCGTGGTTGCGACTTCTTCGATGCGCGCATGTTGTGAATAGAACTCTTCTTCAACCAGTAAGTAACGCCATTGCAAGTCCAATTCGTCACGCTCTTGTAAGAGTTTATCCTGCTGGATCACTTGCTGACGAGACAGATAAGTGACTTGTACAACCCCCAAAGCCGAAGCAAAGATACAAATAAGCAAAAAGCCCGTTAGCTTATTCGCTAAAAGGCCTGCAAATATCTCATTAAACAGCTTAGGCTGTCGGCTTTGTGGTTTGTTCATTATAGTTTTTGCGCTACTCGCAATACTGAGCTACGTGATCTTGGATTAGCAGCTATTTCCTCAGTAGTTGGTTTTATGGCTTTACCTAACGCCTTCAGTGTCAGGTTTTTATTCAACTGCGCTTCAGTTAATGGCAAGCCACGAGGAACGGCCTCACCTTTACTTTGTTTCTTAATGAACTGCTTAACGATGCGATCTTCCAAAGAGTGGAATGAAATCACCACCAAACGACCGCCAGGCTTTAATACCGAAAGCGACGCTTGTAATGCAGTTTGAATTTCTTCTAATTCGCTGTTGATATAAATACGAATTGCTTGGAAAGTGCGTGTTGCTGGGTGCTTGTGCTTATCTTTCACAGGTACCGCTTCATCAACTAAATCAGCCAGCTGTTTCGTAGTGGTAATCGGTGTTTCGTCGCGGGTTTCAACAATTTTATGCGCTATGCGACGGCCAAACTTTTCTTCACCATACTTTTTGATCACAAACGCGATGTCTTCAAGTTCAGCCTCAGCTAACCACTGCGCGGCACTACGACCAGACGTTGGATCCATACGCATATCAAGTGGACCATCTTTCATAAAGCTGAAACCGCGATCAGCATCGTCCAATTGCGGGGAAGAAACGCCAATATCTAATAAAATGCCATCGACTTGGCCCAGAATACCCGCTTCTGTTGCCACCGATTCGATGTTTGAGAAACGCGTATGTGCGATATTAAAACGGGTATCGTCAGCAAATTTCTTAGAGGCTTCGATCGCCTGCGGGTCTTGATCAATAGCCTGTAAACGACCTTGTTCGCCCAAACGACTTAGAATTTGACCCGAATGGCCGCCTCGGCCAAATGTGCCATCGATATAGGTACCGTCGGCTTTGATATCTAACGCGTCTAACGTTTCATTCATCAAAACTGATACATGGGTAAATTGCGCAGTCATGCGTTATGTAAGCCTTTTTGTTTTCTAAAGCGAAAAGTTTTCAAATTCAGGCGTCATCTCAAAGTCACCTGCACGCTCAATTTCTGTATCAAGCTGCATTTGCTGGTGCCATTTCGACTCATCCCAAATCTCAAATTTATTTAATAGCCCTATTAGCATGATCTTTTTCCCCAAACCTGCGTAGTTACGTAATGCCGGAGAAAGTAAAATGCGGCCATTCTTATCTAATTGGTACTCAGTGGCGTGCCCAACCAGCATGCGCTGCAATCGACGCGCTCTTGGATTCATACTGGAGAGCTTTACAAGTCGAGCGGCAATTTCATCCCACTCGCTGCGAGGGTATAACCAAAGGCATGGTTCGTTAATCGCAATAGTGCAAATCAGCGAGCCCTGCTCTTCAGACAAAATTGGTTGGCGATACTTAGTTGGTATCGCAAATCTACCTTTATCATCTAAATTTAGCGCACTTGCACCTGAAAACATGGAGCAACCAACCTTATCGTATTTTTAACCCTTCAGATCCAATTTGATCCACAAAAAACCACTTTTTCCCACAACTGCACAGTCTATGACTTGACTAGTATTATTGTCAAGCCGAAAACTAAGCCGAAAATATCAAAAAACCCAGATAAAATGCGGCTTTGCTGAAAGCCTATGAAATGCTTGAGAAAACCCGAAAAGGCAGGAATAAAACTTTTTTATAACAAAAAATTCATCTATTTTTTCGCACTATGATGATTTTACAAGCATGACTTTTCGACAGGCTATGACGTGCAAAATGAGTTTCATCTTCTTGTACAAGGAGTAATCAGTTAAATTCATCACTAAACTTGGCGCTAGACTGGATTTTTTATACAATTAAGAGTCTTGCTGCTGTAAATCACCGAGCGTTATTATTTTAAATTTATCAATACCACGTCGCTTTAATCGCTTACTCTTTTTGCTTTGCCTACCAGGCTTAGCCGTGATCCTCTTTCAGTTACTTGAAGAGCGTACAGATATTTTAAAAGAGCACGAGCAACAAGCGCGTGCGCTCGCATTACAGATCTCACAGCTGCAGCGTGCCGATCTCAACGCAACCAGAAGATTACTTTCCCAATTGGCGAAACATGATGAACTGCTAAAAGCCAGTAATGGCCAATGCAGTAGCCTGCTTACTCATGCCAGTTTGATCACCCCTAACATTGCCAATATTGGTTTGATAGACCTGAATGGTGATGTGTTATGCACAGTAAAAAACACCAATCAAAGCATAAGCATAAAAGACAGACGTTATTTTCAAAGCGCTTTAAACACACAGCAGTTCGCGATTGGTCAGTTTCAGGTTGATCGTTCAATTAACCGCTTAACCGTCAATTTTGCGATGCCTGTTTTTGATCGTCACGGTAACTTAACTCATATACTTGCTGTAGCTAAATTACTAGAACAGTGGAGTCAAAGCTTAAATCAATTGACTCTACCAGCTAACTCTCAAGCAATTATTACCGATGTTGATCACAATATAGTTGCCAATTATCCGTTTGATTATGCACAACTCGGCCAACCTACCAATGAGCATTGGCCCAATATGCACTTTCAAGGGGTTTTACAATTTGAAGCCCCAACTGGTGAGCGCAGAATTTACTTACGACAACATATCGTCGAAAACACTTCGAGTAGTCAGCTTACGCTACATTTATCTATTCCCTTTGAGCATGCTATTGCCGCCGCAAATCGCAAAGTTAGTCTAATCTTTACTTTATTTATTGCCGCGCTGTTACTTATGTTTTGGCAAGCACGTAAACAGCTCAATAAAGTGCTCCTGCAACCTTTAAAATCACTCCAAAATGCACTAGATGCTTTTGCTAAAGGGAACAAAACTCGCTTTCAACAAAGTGGCTTATCTCCTGAGTTTAAAAGTATCGCGAGCAATTTTGAAAATATGGCAACCCAAAGGCTCACCGCTGAGAATGCGCTCGCACATAAACATGCCGAATTAGCTAGCCTGATCCAGGCGCTACCCGATACCTATTTGCGTATTGATAACGAAGGCAAAGTATTGGCGTCTAATGTCACCTTTTCGAGCCCGCCCAAGCATATACTCGATCTACTGCCTCAGCATAGCTGTGATCAATTACTTAACACATTACAAAACCATTCTCTCAGTGACACAAATCAATTTGAATTTACCGCGCAAGTCGATGGCAATCTCCATACCTTTGAAGCTCGAACCAACCTCATAGATACCCACCAGCAAGCTATTATTGTGCTGCGTGATATTACAGCGCGTAAGCAACAAGAAGAAGCGATGAAGTTAGCAGCCATGGTATATAAGAACTCGAGTGAGGGTATGACCATCACCGACGCTAACGGTATTATTTTGGATGTGAACCCCTCTTTCGAAAAAGTCACCGGCTACTCTAAAGCTGAAGTCTTGGGTAAAAATACCGCATTACTGGGCTCAGGAAAGCATACTAAGCAGTTTTATGATGACATGTGGCAGCAGATCCAATCTAAAGGTGCGTGGCAAGGTGAAATCATTAATAAACGCAAAAATGGCGAGTTATTTACCGAATGGCTTACCATTAACTCTGTTTATGATGATGCAGGCAACCCTTACCGACGAGTCGCCATTTTCACTGATATTAGTGAGAAAAAGCGTCAAGATGAGTTGATTTGGCGTCGTACTCATTTCGACCAACTCACTGAACTAGCGAACCGCTTAGAACTGAAACGTCATTTGAAGCAGCAACTCAGTGAAGGGGTTTCATTGGCCATCCTGCTACTCGATCTCGACCACTTCAAAGATATTAACGACAGCTTAGGTCATTATCATGGCGACAAACTGCTCAGGGAAGTTGCCAATCGACTCAACCAGCTGGCAGGTAAATGTAGTTTACTTTCTCGTATAGGTGGCGATGAGTTTGTATTAGTGATTTCTGAAAGTACCCAACATGAGCACCTGATGCAAATAGCTGAGCAAGTGCTTACATCGCTTAAACCAGCTATTTATCTTGATAATGAAGCTTGCCATATTAGTGCCAGTGTCGGCATTGCAGCCGCACCTAAAGATGGTAATAGCAGTGGCTTACTGCTAAAAGCAGCAGATCAAGCTATGTATTTGGCTAAGCAACAAGGGCGTAACGGCTTTGCCTTTTTTGACGCTGAGATGCGTCATGCTACAGAACAACGCATGCAACTGCTGAAAGATTTACGTATTGCGATACAAAAGCAGCAATTTGAACTGTATTATCAACCTATCGTTGAGATGTCATCACGTAAGGCAGTCAAAGCCGAAGCCCTGATCAGATGGCTGCACCCAAATAAGGGCATTATAAGTCCAGCGATGTTTATTCCACTTGCTGAAGAAACACAACTTATATTAGAAATTGGCGAATTTATTTTTGCATCAGCTTGTCGCACTCAAAAGAAACTCATATCTGCAGAGCAGCAAGTACAACTGAGTATTAACGTCTCACCGATACAGTTTTCTTCTAAACATAGCCGTTTAGTTGATTGGAAAACACACCTTGATGAGCTTTCTTTAAATGCTGAGCAATTTGTCATTGAGATCACTGAAGGCTTAATGATGAATGCTCAACAGCGTACCCAGTCGCGTTTAAATCAATTATCAAAGCAAGGTTTTGCTTTAGCACTCGATGACTTTGGGACTGGTTATTCATCTTTGGCTTATTTAAAGCAAATGGATACCGATTTTATTAAAATCGATAAGCGCTTTGTGGATGGCATTGCTGAAAGCCCTGATGATCTTGCACTATGCGAAGCCATGATCATGATGGCACATCAACTGGGCTTAAAGGTGATTGCTGAAGGCATTGAAACCGAAGCACAACACCTGCAATTGCTTGCTGCAGGCTGCGATTATGGTCAGGGCTACTATTACGCTAAGCCAATGCCCGAAAAAGCTTATTTAGAGTTTATGAAAGGCGTTTAAAACAGCTTAATTAAAAAACTAAATACAAAATATGATTAAGAGTCTAAAAGTCGCTTAAGCAAACTCATCAAGCCGTCTATCTCTATCGGCTTACCTAGATGAGCGGTGAAACCTGAGCTCAGATACGTTTTAACATCTTGCTCCATTACATTGGCTGTCAAAGCAACGATGGGCAATTTAGGGAGTTGCTCTTTGATTATCTGGCAGGCCTGCACACCATCCATTTCAGGCATTTGAATGTCCATCAGCACTAAATCATAATGCTGGTTTGTCGCCATCTGAGTTGCTTGCAAGCCATTTTCAGCAAAGTCTATGCTCGCTTGTGTTGGTGCCAGCATTGCATTAATGACCAAGCGGTTTACCTGATTATCTTCAGCGACCAAGATCTTATACTCTTGCAGATCAGGGAGATCTGCATGAACTTCTGCTGTTTCAATAACCTGCTCTGCAGGTATTTTTATGAGCGGTAAAACAACCTCAAAACTGCTGCCATGGTGAAGTTGGCTTGATACAGAGATCTCACCACCCATTAAGCCAACTAGCTGTTTAGAAATAGATAAACCGAGTCCTGTACCGCCATACTTTCTTGTTGTAGACGCATCGGCTTGCTCAAAACGATTAAAGAGACGTGCTATTTGCTCGTCACTGAGCCCTATTCCAGTGTCTTTCACTGTAATGACAACCTGATCATCACCCATCTCTGAAACAGTGACTTTGACCTCTCCATCTGAAGTAAACTTAATGGCGTTTGAAATAATATTCTCAAGCACCTGCTTAATACGTGTGCTATCGCCTTGTCTAAATAGCCAAACTTCAGATGCTATCTCAATACTTAGCTGTAGCTCTTTTGCTTTTGCTGCTCGAGATTGGTTTCTGATCACTTGATCAATTAAACTTTTTATCGACAGTGGTGCACTCTCTATCTTGACCTTACCAGCTTCAAGTTTAGATAAATCAAGAATGTCATTTAATATCGCTAATAATGATCGACTTGAGCCCAGCGCACTGGCTACCAGCTCATGGTTCTTCTCACTTAATGCCGTCTTAAGTAATAGTTGCAAAGTACCCAAGATCCCATTCATCGGTGTACGAATTTCATGGCTCATATTTGCCAAGAATTCACTCTTAACTTTGTCTGCTTGCTTTAGTTCAACCACCAGCTCTTCTAGTTGCGCAGTTTGCTTATCGACACGCACTCTTAGCTGCTCATTAAACCCAGCTAAAATCATGGTAAATGACATGCCCAATGCGGCAACTATCAACCCTATTGTGAGGGTTAACCAACTTAACCAGTCTTTATTGTTGTTCTCAAAGCTCTCGGTACTTTCAAAACTCAGCTTCCAACTACGACCAAACCAATCTATTTGATATTCTGTGGTAAAGTGCAAATCATGAAGATCATGCTTAACTTCAGGCGTATAGCTATACCAAAAGTCTTGCTTTGATAAATCACTTAAAGTGTAACTGAAGCTATGTTTATATCGGCTAGTTGATAAAATTCGCTCAACGATAACATCAATTTCGAGTACAACTTCACTCAACCCCAATAACCTATCGGGGTCATTTTTATCAAAAACAGGAAAATACACCACATTCCCTGTCGCTTTATTCGCTTGTTGCGCCAGCACTAATGGCGCTGTTGCGATGGGCGTTTTTTGCTTAATCGCTTTTGCCGCAGCCGGCCCCGCAATAGGGTGGCTCATGACATCTAAACCAATTGCTGGTGCATTGGCTTTATATGGGGCTATTAAGCTGATAGGTAATAAAATATCTTCAATCTCATTGCTGTCGGGGGCTTGTTTGATTTTTGCATCTGCAATGCCCGACTGCGCCAGAGACTTTTGCCAAGCAGCAAGGTTTTCAGTTCGAACAAAATCAACCCATCCTAAGGCGCGATATAGCTCAAAATCATCACTTAAAAAATAGCTATAATGCTCAAATTCATCGATATTCATCGTATGACCCGTTTGCATTAATACCCCGAGCGCTTTTAAATCATTTTCAATAGAATTTTTTAATAACTGCATCGAAACTAGCTTTTGCTCAGTGATGTTCGCAAAGCGAGTGTAATGGTTGTCATAATAGACATTACGAGAGTAATTAAAGGTCCAACATACTGTGATAAACAGTAAGCATGCGGACGCTAAAATCCATGATTTATGACTGACTTCTGTATAGCTGCGGCTTTTAAACAAAAAAGTACATAGCGGTAGGAAAAATAATACACCAACGGTGTCGCCTACCCACCAGGTAAACCATACAAACATTAGACTATCTGAATGGATGAAACCTTGCTGTAATAAGCTCCACGCGCCGAAAGAAGACGATACTATACTGGCGATAGGCCCGGCTAATAAGAGCGCTTTAATAAGTGTTTCTGCATATTGAAAATTTAGCGGAAAACGGCAAAAGCGCTTCATTAATGAGTAAGCAAAAATACACTGCAGTACGCCTGCGGCACTGCGTAAAGCATTCCAAAAGATATTTGAGAAATCAAAGGGGACACCAAAAAAACCGGAATTATATAAGTTTGCTAATAGTGTTCCGAAGAATAATGGCAGGAGTGAAAATCGACCAAATGCCAACAGGCAGGCAACAGACCAACCAGCAGCGGGCCAAATCGCACTTGCAAAACCAGGCTCTATATTGAACAGTGTGCCAAACAGACCCAATACAAAACAGCTAATGGTAATACCTAAAAAATACCCACTTTTGATTGTAAAAGGAGCGTCTTGTATACCCTCAGCTTTCAGCATAACCATAAATACATAATTTCAAACATGTTAAAAACATAGCATAAGTTATCAGACTAAGCGGTGTTTTATATCAAAGTCCCTAAAACTCAAATTGTATACAATATTTATTTCAGCTATGATCCGCATTCCATTTAACCAAGCAGAACTCCATCATGCGTATCACACTCGTTATTCTTTGTTTGTTAGCCACACTTTTGGGCTGCCATTCAAACATGTTAAACACCGAAGAGGACACTCCCATGACCCTAGATAATTTAGCAGAACAGTATGTAAAATTAGCTTTGGCTATGGGTGAGCACCATCCTTATTATGTCGATGCTTATTATGGCCCTAGTGAGTGGCGAACGGGTGAGAAGCGACCTTTAAAAGACTTAAAAGAAGATATCTCAACGCTGCTTGAGCAATTAGAACAAGTGCAAAACTCAGAAACGCAATCACAGCGTAAAGCGTTTCTTCAAGTACAAACTAAGTCAATGTTGACCTTCATCCAAATTATCAATAACGAACAAGTCAACTTTGATGATGAGTCTTTGCGTTTATACGACGCCGTTTCTCCAAACATTACCGAGGCCGAACTAGATAAAGCACTGAATGAATTAGACTTAATGCTGCCAGGACAAGGCTCAGTCAGTGAGCGTATGAATAATTTTATTGAGCAGTTTGTGATCCCTAAAGACAAACTAGATAGTGTGTTTAAAGCGGCTGTTGTTGAATCTCGTAAAAGAACTAAGCAATACATAGAACTTGAAGAACAGGAGAGCTTCACCATCGAATATGTTCAAGATAAAGTGTGGAGCGGCTACAACTGGTATCAAGGAAACAGTTTTAGCTTAATTCAAGTGAATACAGACTTTCCCATTTATATTGCTCGCGCCATAGACTTAGCCAGTCACGAAGGCTATCCAGGGCACCATGTATTTAATTCCCTCATGGAAAAACATTTAGTTAATGGGAAAGGCTGGATTGAATACTCGGTGTACCCGCTGTTCTCGCCGATGTCATTACTTGCAGAAGGCAGTGCCAATTTCGGCGTTGATGTGGTTTTCCCACATTCTGAACGTATCAAATTTGAAAGAGACGTTTTATTTCCATTGGCTGGACTAGATGCCAGCAAGGTCGAGTTGTACTACCAAGTACAGGCTGTAAAACAGCAACTATCATATGCTGATAACATGGTCGCAAAACGTTATTTAGATGGTGAGATTGACGATCAAAAAGCCATAGAATTACTTATAAAATACACCTTAGTCACAGAGAAAAAGGCGCAACAACGCCTAGGCTTTATTAAAGCTAACCGCGCTTATGTTATCAATTACAACCTTGGCCAAGATATCGTTAAGGACTATATTGAAAATCAAACAAAAAAAGGCACGCAAGCAGAGATTTGGGCATTATTTAGCGAACTACTTGCCAACCCAAAAACAGCAAGCATGATGCAATAACACTATTTTTATATTGATTTTTTAAAGGCTGCCTATGGCAGCTTTTTTTGTCTATTCTTCTACTTCCTTCACTTATCTCAATAATACCTAACCACCAAGCATCAAAATAACCTCTTTACAAAATAGTACAGTTGAACTATTTTAAAATATAACATTTGTACTATTTGGTATTACCCATGAAATTCAACTATTTTCAAGACAAACAAAATCGTTTTGGCATTCAAAATGTCACGCGCGCTTTATCTGGCGGGCTAATAAAACTCGCGCCAAAGTTGAGCCTTACCATAGGTAAAAAACTGCTACTCAATCCATTTGGTAAACGTCATTATGCCTTTAATGAACTTGAAGCTGATGATGTCATTCATCTAAATACCTCTTTGGGCAAAGCACACATCAATCTATTTGGGCAAGGCAGCAACCTTGTGATTGTCAGTCACGGCTGGGCAGATAACAGCTCGGGATTTGAAGCCATGATTATCAATTTATTATCGCAAGGATTTAAAGTCGCAGCCATCGATCACATTGCGCATGGCAAGTCCACAGGGAAGCAAACTCATTTATTGAATTTTATTGAGACTTTAAACGCCACCGTCGAGTATTTTGAGCAAAGTGAGCATCAAATACATGCCATTGTCGCGCATTCAATGGGCGCAGTTGCGACACTGAATTTACCTGAAGACAAACTAATCAATAAAAAACTGATATTGATTGCTACGCCTATTAACTTCTTTGAACTCATGTTTGAAAAAGTCAATAAAGCAGGCCTTTCAACCAAATTACTGACTCAGGTGCTAGACAATATTGGCGCTGAGTTTAATCGACAGTGGCAAAGCCTATGTCTCAGCCAGCATACTAGTAAACTCTCTGAGCACATCCACTTTATTCATGATGAGCAAGATAAATACGCCAGTTATCAAAGTGTCACCGACTATCTGCAGACACACAAATCCCCATTGTTTACCACGCAGGGGCTTGGTCATCGAAGGCTTTTAGGCGATACTAAGGTCATAAAACATATAACTCAGGTGATCACTACGTGATAAGTAAAGGCGAACGCACTCGTAACGAGATCCTCAAACAAAGTATTAGATACAGCAGTCAATTCGGTCTCGCTGATGTCACAATCGGCAGCGTTGCAAAACTCTGTGGTTTATCTCGAACGGGTGTTATTTCTCATTTTAAAAATAAAGAAGACATGCAAGTTGCCATCTTACAATATGGTGAAGCTCTATTTATTGACCGAGTGATCACCCCGGCTCGCTGTGAAAACTCTTTAGATCACTTGGTCAACTTATTAAACTGCTGGAGCACCTGGATCAATGACATGTTCAACGATCCACAAATGAGCTGCCCGTTTATCAAGGCTGTGGTTGAATTTCAAAACCGACCTGATTCGCAGGTGCGTAGCTTTGTTATTAACCAACAAGAACGCTTATTGAGTTACCTAACACATCGTATTGAGCGCTGCATTGAGCAAAAACAATTCTCGTCTGACATCCCAAGTCATGTCATCGCCTATGAACTTTATAGTTTATATTTAGGGCATGCCATTACAAAATATACTCTTTCCCAAAACAAAGCTGGCGAGCTGTTTAAACTGAGTGTCTTAAGGTTAATAGAGCAATATAAATTATAACTATTTAACTCGTGAATTACCGTTGCTCAA
Organism: Pseudoalteromonas sp. MTN2-4; assembly: GCF_042848605.1. Classification (NCBI taxonomy): domain Bacteria; kingdom Pseudomonadati; phylum Pseudomonadota; class Gammaproteobacteria; order Alteromonadales; family Pseudoalteromonadaceae; genus Pseudoalteromonas; species Pseudoalteromonas sp. MTN2-4. The sequence continues at coordinate 129,749 of NZ_BTGK01000009.1, read as the reverse complement.
GGGAGGAGCAAATAAATTACTACGACTCAGCACATTTGTTGTGATAGCTTATACTCATAGTTGTTGACGTATCACCGATTACTCTCAAAACAAGTAATACTAAGAAAATAAAAACACAAAGGCGTGCTTTATATGATCAGTACCGAATCATTTATTGCGACTTTTTCAAGGCGCTACAAACTAGCTCTTTTCGTTATCGTACTGGCCATCACTACCTCATTTATCACTTTAAACGAACAGCAAATAAAGCAGCGAGATAACTCAAGAATTATCAATATTGCAGGCGAACAACGTATGCTATCGCAGCGTTTAGCCTTAGTTATGCACCGTTTAGAGGCACCTGAAAAAGCGCAAGAAATTCAGCGCATAGCAGCTAAGCTATTAGACAATCAGCAATTCTTAATAGAAAAACTCACAACAAAAAGTGCTGCAACACAAGCTAAGCTGTCTCAACACTTCAAAGACACACAACTCGCTTTACGTTTAGAGCGTTACACCCACTTAGCAATTGAAGCATCTAATAAAAATACAATAAATGACCTGTCGCTGTTCGAACAATTTGATAACGAAAAGCTTCTACATGACTTAAACCACACCGTTACCTTGTTTGAACAAGCGAGTCTTACCCAACAACTAACGTTACAAAGAGTAAACCTAGCCTTTTGGGGGCTCTCGATGTTGGTCATTTTGTTTCTAGTGTTTGCGATTTTCAAACCGACGCAACGTTGGTTATCTGAGACCTATCAAAAGCTGTTGTTAGAAAAGAATCGCGTAAAAGACGTGCAATTTGCAATCAATCAGCATGCGGTTGTTATGCGTGTTGATAGTCAAGCTAAACTGTTATTTTATAATAGTAAATTTACTGAGCAATATGGTTTCAACAAGAAAGAACTACTCGGTCAAAGCATCAAAAACTTACACAGCGGTATTCATAGTGAGGCTTTTTATCAAGAAGTCGATAATGCCATTAAGAATCGAAGTGTCTGGCAAGGAGAGATTTGTAATAAAGGTAAAGATGGCCGACTTTATTGGTTCGACACCAGCATCGTCCCTATCAAACACATAGAAAATGAAGTCGATAGCTCTATCATCATCCAACACGACATCACTGAAAAGAAACGAACTTTAGAAGCGCTAACGCAAATTCACAACATCACCAGTGATTCGGCGCAATCTTTAGATGAAAAAATAGAACGCTTATTGTTGCTAGGTAGAGAGGTGTTTAATTTACCTTTGGCTATTGTCAGTAGCATAGATGAAGCTAAGAACTCTTATTTGGTTAAATATGCCTCGACCCCTAATGGGGCAATTACTCCGGGTACTACCTTCGAGTACCAACACTCTTATTGTCTCCATACACTAAAAGCAAACCATGCCATTGCCTATCATCATGTTGGGCAAAGTGATATTGCCACGCATCCATGTTACGAAAACTTTTCCCTAGAGAGTTATATTGGCTGCCCACTCGTTGTATCAGGAAAGCGCATTGGTACGCTGAACTTTTCGAGCCCTGAAGTCACTCCACATGCTTTTACACGATCAGATCTTGAAATCGTTCAAGTGCTAGCACACTGGATAAGCAATGAGTTCATGCGCGAAGAACAAGAAAATAGATTACTTTCACAGCAACAACTTATGGCACAAATGAGTGAACAAGCCAATATCGGAGCTTGGGAATTCGACTTGGCCACAGAAAAAGTATATTGGTCAGACATGACCAAACAAATACATGAAGTAGAATCTGATTTTGAGCCAGAGCTTAGCACAGCCATCAACTTTTATAAGCCAGGGTTTAGTCAAGAGCGCATTTCTGAACTGGTTGCCCAATCAATGCAAAGCGGCGAACCCTATCAAGAAGAACTACAAATTGTCACAGCCAAAGGCAATGAAGTCTGGGTTGAGGCCAAAGGGCAGACGGAGTTTAAGGACGGAAAGTGTGTTCGTATGTTTGGTTCATTCCAAGATATTACCGAGCGAGTCGAAGCGCAAAACAAGCTTAAATTCAGTAATCAAAGGCTCGAATTTGTTTTGGATTCAACCGGTGTCGGCATTTGGGACTGGGAAATTGATTCTGGTAAAACTACCTATAACGAGCGCTGGGCAAATATTTTAGGTTACAAACTCAGTGAACTAGAACCTACCGATACCTTAACTTGGGTAAATCAGGTTCATCCAGAAGATTTTAAATACTCAGAGCATGCGCTTCGAGAGCACTGGAATCGAGAGAAAGAGATATATCTGTGTGAAATTCGTATGAAACATAAACTCGGTCACTGGGTCTGGATATTGGACACCGGTCGTGTGGTTGAGTGGCATATTGATGGCTCACCAAAACGCATGATAGGCACCCACTTAGACATTAGCGCTTCAAAGCAAGCTGAGCAAGAAATACAAGATAAAAACGAACGTATGGCGCTAGCTGCAGATTCTGCAGGTATCGGAATTTTCGACTATAACCTAGTCGATGACACGTTAAGCTGGGACAACTGGATGTTCAAACTGTATGGCATCCCTGAATCTGACTTTTCAGCAGCATACAACGCATGGGAGGAGTCTTTACACCCTGATGATAAAGCTTCAACGGAAACATTGTTAAGTGAAGCGATTAAACGAGATATTAAATTTGATACACAATTTAGAATTATCTTACCTAATGGCAAAATCCGTCATATAAAAGCCTCTGCTATCAACAAGGTAAATGAAGATGGTCTTGTTACCAATGTCGTGGGTGTAAACTATGACGTAACCGAACGCGTAGAATACGAACACGCTCTGAAACAGGCAAAAACTGACGCCGAAACAGCCGTCATAGCGAAAAATGAATTCTTGGCCAGTATGAGCCATGAAATTAGAACGCCGATGAATGGGGTGATTGGGATGCTTGATTTACTCACAAGCAGTGAACTTTCTGATGAACAGCAGCACCGTATTTCAATTGCGCAAAGTAGTGCAAACTCACTACTGATCCTGATCAATGACATTCTCGATTTTTCTAAGATTGATGCCGATAAACTCGAATTAGAAAATATTCCTTTTAATCTTACAACTTTGCTTGGTGAATTATGCGAGTCATTTGCCATGACGGTCGACGCCAAAGGGCTAGAACTGATCCTCGACACAACAGAGTTAGCAAACCAAATGATTATTAGCGACCCTGGTAGAATTAGGCAAATTCTCACAAATTTAATCGGTAATGCAATTAAGTTTACTCATAACGGCGAGATTTTAATCTCAGCTCAATTACAAGGCACAGACTTAAATAACCTAACACTTATCTTAAGGGTTAAAGACACTGGCATAGGTATCGCTCAAGACAAGCAAACACACGTATTTGAAACATTTAGTCAAGCTGACTCCTCTACGACCAGAAACTATGGGGGAACAGGGCTTGGCTTGGCCATAGTTAAAAAGCTCTGTAATCGTATGAATGGTTCGATCTCTTTACAAAGTACACCAGAAGAAGGCAGCGAATTCACCTGCTCTATCAAAGTCTCTGGTTGTGAAAAAAATCACACCAAGGTGCCTAATGCAGACATTTCCTCACTGAGTATTTTGGTCGTTGATGATAATGAAACAAATAGAGAGATACTAAATAAGCAATTATCACAATGGGGTGCAAAAGTCACGACCAGTCACAGTGGTGAGCATGCCTTAACTCTTTGTAAGAGCCAAACTGGGCCTATGTTTGATATTGCTATTTTAGATATGCAAATGCCAAATATGAATGGCGCTCAACTAGCACAACACCTGCAAAATCTGCCTGATTGCGAGCAAATGCAACTTATCATGATGACCTCAATACAAACCCGGGGTGACGCAAAGTATTTCGCCGATTTGGGCTTTAAAGGGTATTTTCCAAAACCCACTACAACACAAGATTTATTAGGCGCACTCAAAATTATCTCTGATAAGGGAGACTCTTTAAAAAACGCCAAACCGCTGATCACACATCATTATATTAATGAACTGCATCAGACTGATGATACCTCTGGGATAGATGATCTTAAACACCTACTAGATTTAAACATTCTGCTTGTAGAGGATAATCCAGTGAACCAAATAGTGGCTAAAGGCGTTCTTAAAAACTTAGGCCTGAAGTGTGACTGTGCTGAAAATGGGCAACAAGCTTTAACGCAATTAAACTCACAAGCCACTCCTTATGATGTCATCTTGATGGACGTACAAATGCCCGAGATGGATGGTTTCCAAGCCACGCGTCTTATAAGACAGGGTAAAGCGGGCTTGCACCATCAATCTACCTATATCATTGCCATGACAGCCAATGCGATGGAGGGCGACAAAGAAAAGTGCTTAGACGCGGGAATGAATGAATATATTGCCAAGCCAATAAACTTAAATGCGTTGAAGACAGCCTTGCTTAGCTCAAATACAAAGCCGTCAACAGACTCAAATAATTAATAAAAACGCCCACTCGTGATGGGCGCTCGATTGTTATTTGTTCGAAATTTATCTATTAACGTACTGATTGCACAATAAAATCCAATACATCATTTCCTGAAGAGCGATAGCTCAAATCAAATAAAGGCGTTGGTTTATTTACCAAGCCACGCTCAACCACTTCGTTAGTAATCGCAAAATCAAGTAATCCGGTTTTACCGACCAGCAAATTATCAAGCGGTTGTGTCTTTGCCAGTTCAACGATATCTCTAAAGCCGCTTAGATATAGATAATCTTTGGTAAAGCCACCACCTCGGTAAACACGGGTTGTTAAAGTAAAAGCAAAATCTCTGTCTAACTCAAACTCACTGACTAAAGTGTGGAAGGTTTTCACAAAATCGCGATGCTTCAACATGTAATTTACGGCGATAACACGCAACGCCAAGGTTTGCAGGCGCGATATTGTCAAACTCCCCGAACAATACTCACTGTAGATTGCCAAACCTTCTTGAGTATGAGTATTGCCTGACAAACCTAACCCAAACACCTTCAACGGTTGCTTTTTAGCATTCAGTGTCGTCACCATATGAATGCCTAACTCATGAAAAGCAAAAGCATGAATTTCTTTTTCGGTAAAACTGGCGTCTCGGTTAACCAATAACAATACTTTGTCGTTATTGACCATGGCCTTGGCAACTATTTTTGCCGACTTCTCGATACGACAGTTTAAGCCCCACTCTTGCGCCTGCGCTCTAAAGCAAGCGATTGCCTCATCCGCATTCAATACTTTTTCATTTTCATCAATTTGTGGCTTTAAGTGCAGTAAGAATCGTGCGTTCGCAATGTCATCTTCACTCGGCTCGCCATAATATTTTAATGAGTTATACATAAACTCATCGGTACCTATGGTGGCCAACAAATCAATTTTGTTCGCCAAATTATCAATGATATGACGATACAGCTGCTGGATATCGGCATCGAGAATATTATCAACCGGTAACTTATATAGCTTTTCTCTGAACTTATAAGGATTAAGGTCTAGCTGCTTATAGTTAAAACTCGGCGCAACATAGCTATTTTTCATAAACTTCTTACGCTGCGCTTGCAGGTTTACTGGGTTAATAAAGTTCAGCGTTTCGATATGACGACATAACGAGAATAACGCTTTATCAACCTCTAGTACCTCTGGGCTGATACTGGAAGACAGCATATCGGCTTTTTGCATGCGCTTTTTACTGCCAAAACGGCGAATAAAATACGCAGCGGTTTCAGAGATAGCACTCTTAAAACCTGCTTTTAACTCTTCAAGCACCAGAGGATAAACATCACCCGATGTTTCATCCATAAAGACTTTTTTGACCTCAGTTGGTAGCACTAAGGTGTTATCAAAGTGTGCATTGACATGACTTATCAAGTAACCACGACCGTGAAACACTTCGTCTGTTGCAGCGCGCACTGCTAAGTTAGGCAACTCAATCTTATTCAATTGCTTCTCAAAATGCTTCACCACACTGCCCCAGCGCTCGACATCAATTTGCCCTGAGCCAATATTAAACGTCGGCGTGTCTTTTTCGATACGCTTGTAGTTGTACGAGTGAATATCAAACACAATTGCACGGCTGAACAGTGACTCTACTTTGGCAATGATCGCCTCAAGCACATTATAAAAAGACTCATGCTTAGCTTGACTAATTACACGTTGTTTCGCACTCAACGGCTTTTGCCACACCTGTTTATTCCATGCTGTTTTAAAATACGTCGACAAGGTTTTTGCACGGTTTAAGTCGTATTCAAAACGCGAGTCGTTTCCTATTAACTGAATAGGAAATGACGAAATAAGCTCATCGGTATAAGGATCTTCTTCAAAAAATCGCTCATCTTTGCTGAGCATAAAACTTTTTTCTAGATCTTTACGCAAACGGTGGCCGTTATGAATGGCCGCACAGACCACCGGCGTATATTCATCAATTTTAACAATAAACGCGCCGCCTTCGACTTCAGCGTGAAAGCTCTCACCTTTAATAATTTTCGCGATACACGCCTGCTCAGACAGCGTTAGCATTTTCGATTACCTGTCTGAATTCAGTTTTACGGTTGCGTACTAGCTCTTTGGCATGCACGACACTTTCAACAAAATCAATTACTTGTGCTTGTAATTTCACGCGGTTTAATTTGTTGATACGTACAATGCCACCGGGGCTTAATACATTCACTTCAATTAGCTTGCCGCCGATAACGTCAATGCCTGTTAGATACAAGCCATCGCGAACAAGTTTAGGGCCGATGTACTTACATAGCTTTTTCTCTTGCTCAGTCAATTTATGTTTCACAACTCGGCCACCCGCATGTACGTTTGAACGCAGATCACCATTCGCAGGCACACGCTTCATAGCACCAATCGGTTCGCCGTTGAGCATCATAATGCGCACATCTCCCTCTTCCGCACCTTCAACATAATCTTGCAAAATAACGTAGTTTTCGCCTTTGCCATTTTCATCACCGCCGATATAAAAATCGAGTAACGATCTAAAGCTCTGACGTGCCGACTTTTCTATGACAATCACACCACGGCCACCAAACCCATCTAGGGGCTTTAAGATCATGCGATCGCTGTCAGACTCATCAAAAATACGCTCTAAGTATTCGCGGTTTTTTGATACGTGTGTAGCTGGAATAAACTCGCTCTCAGTATCTTGAAAAGACGCCGTGTAGATTTTGTTGTTCGCAATACGCAAACCATCTAAGTCATTCATGATGAAAGTATCGCCACGCACTGAGTCTAAGAAATTCAATGCTAAGGTATCTAGCGGCGGATTCGCACGCATGATAATGGCATCAAAACCTGCAAGCGGTAGTTGAGTGCGCTTTAGATCGGCATTTTTGTAAAAACTTACGACATTGTCAGAACACTTTGTTTTACGTGTAAATACATCACAGAATGCACTCGCCACGCTATCTCGAATAGTCAGGTTATTCACCGTTGACATAGCAACAGTATGACCGCGCTTAACACACTCATGAATTAAACGAAGCGTAGTATCTGTCTCAGGCTCAACACGATCCCAAGGGTACATAATAAAACAAATTTTCATGGCTATATGTCTTTAAGGTTTTAAGTACCAACCCGCTTAACTCACTATTTTTGAGGATTGGTATATCAGTAACAGAAATAAAATTAGCCAGTCGAAACTGGCTAATTGGCAATCAGATATAAAGATTGGGTCGTATGATTAATCAGCTAAGCTGAATTCATTCCCCATGTCTTGCACAGTACGGCCGCTGCTTCTTGAGAAGCTATGACCCACTTTGCTTTTATTAATTGCTTTTAAGTATTTTTTCCAAAGTTTGGCAGCATGTAAGGTGCTTTCACCCTCATCATTTACCTGTACTACAAATAATTGCTCTTCGTCATTTTCAGGCTGCAACGTCTCATTCGCCAGTGCACTTAACGTATGGCCGTAGCTTTCTAAAAACTCAGCCTCTTTCAACGTAAAATGACCGCTTCTTGATAACCCATGTGAAAATGTGTGGTCGCCATAAAACAGTGTTTTACCTTTACGGATCGTCGTATTCATATGTTCCCCTAAGTGGTTTGCCATATAACGGTTAAATAAAGTGAGATACAACTGATTAATCTATACCCAGCTTTTATGAACAAATTATTGCCAAGAGCAAAGAAAGCTCTTATTTGCGGAATGTATGCAAAAACCAATAAGAAGAAAAACAAAAAATATTTGTCGTGAAGATAATATTTTTTTAAATTGAGGCCATTATAAGAAGTGAGCCATGACACATGGATATTAGAGTCTTTAAAACGTTTATCGCCGTTGCAGAAAATCGCCATTTTGGACGCGCTGCAGAAACTTTGTATATCACCCAAGCTGCTGTCAGTGCAAGAATAAAACAACTTGAAGAGTTTTATAATACGGCTCTTTTTATTCGAGAAAAAAATAATTTAAGGCTAACCCCTGCCGGAGAAGCGCTGTTATCTCATGCGCATTTGATGGTGAGCCAAATGGCACAGTCTAAGCTCTCTTTATCAATTGCCGCCATGCAGAAAAATACCTTTAGTGTTGCAGCTACGCCCAATGTTTGGGACGCTTTTTTTAGCTCTCGTATTCAAGACATGCTGGCACTCTTTGAAGACCTAGTTGTTGGTGCTGAGCTCTCTGTTCGAGAGGCGATTCAAAGAAAGTTAGAAGACCGTTCATTAGATGTGGGCTTACTCACCGATCCGATCAAAGACAGCGACTTTTGTAATGAGCTAATTGGTCATTTTGATTTATCATTGGTTGGGAGCCGCCCTCAATTCGAGGCCAAAGTCGAAGATTATGTGTTAGTTGATTGGGGTATCACCTTTCAAAAAGAACACGCTTTGCACCATAAAGTCACCCCTAACTTTAAAACCTCTGCCGCTATGATTGCACTTGAAGTTTTACAAACTAAAGGCGGATTTGCTTACTTGCCCTACCCTCTGGTTCAAGCGCTAATTGAAAGCGGCGAGTTATTTGAAATCGAAACACCGTTACAAATTAAGCGACCAATTTACTTGGTTTATCGTAAAAACAACCCTCAGGAGCAATTAATTACTGAGTTTAAGGCATTGTTTTCTAAGCTTCAGTAGCAGAAATCTCCGCTGCGATAAATTTAAAACACTCTTGTGATAAATTTGTGAATAATTAGCCATAGTTTCGCGATAACTGTCTTGCAAACTAGATTTGTGTTTAACAAAACTATAAAGAGCAAGACATGAACAAAGCAACAAGTGCACTCATCGCAGGACTAACATTAATGGCTGGCGGTACAGCAATGGCCGCTGATGTAGAAGTAAAAATTACCAACCTCACACAAGGTATTTATTTCACCCCGCTCCTTGTCGCAGCACACAGCAGTGACGCACACCTTTACCAAATTGGCAGCAAAGCGTCTGAGCCATTACAAGCAATGGCTGAAGGCGGCGATATTTCAGGTCTTGTGGATGTGCTATCAGGCATCAATGCTAGCGCTGCAGCAAATCCAGCTGAAGGGTTATTAGCACCTACCGCATCAACTATGGCTATGGTTGAAAGTTCTGAAACTAATTCAACCCTGTCTATTGTCGCCATGATGTTACCAACCAACGATGGCTTTGTGGGCCTTGATGCTTGGCCTATTCCAACTGAAGCAGGCACATATCATATCTACCTAAATGCCTATGATGCAGGCACAGAAGCAAACAACGAACTGGTCGTTGATGGCTCTGGTGCACCTGGCTCATTGGGTATTCCAGCCTCTCCGGGTATGACTCCTGGTACGCAAGGCAGTGGTGTAACCAATGAAGAAACCAACATGATGGTACATATTCACCGCGGGAATTTAGGTGATGACGAAGCAACAGGCGGTAAAAGCGATTTACACAACACAGTACACCGTTGGTTGAACCCAGTAGCTAAAGTGACTGTAACAGTAAAGTAAGAGGCCTAACATGAAAGCACTCAAATTATGTGCGCCTGTATTTGCAGGCCTATTACTCGCAGGTTGTGGTGATGACGACAATGATGTGATGCTAGAAACACCTATGCCTACGCCGCCAGCAGCAGAAGAAATTATGCTAAAAGTGACAGCGGTGAACCTCACTAACGGACAGCCACTTTCGCCAATTGGTATTGCACTACATAAAGAAGGACAATTTTGGCAAATCGGTGAGGCGGCCAGCGCCGAATTAGAAACCTTAGCTGAAGGCGGGGATAATTCAGGGCTACTCGGATTAGATGTGGTTATGATGTCAAGCTCAGCAGATGCCCCACTTGCGCCAGGCTCAAGCCAAGAGTTAATGCTCACTACCGAAAGCCTTGAAGACTATAAATTGTCTGTAATCACCATGATGGTGAATACAAATGATGGGTTTACCGGTCTTAATGCTATGGACGTATCAAACCTAGCAGAAGGCGACAGTATTTCTATGCGTACCTATGCGTATGATGCAGGTACCGAAGAAAATACTGAAGCACAAGGGACTATTCCTGGCCCTGCCGATGGTGGAGAAGGCTTCAATAGTGCCCGAGAAGCCATGGATAAGGTCGCGATGCATCCTGGCGTTGTCGGTAATGATGACGGGCTCTCTAGCTCAGTGCTAGATAGCATGCATAAATTCGATAACCCACTGATGATGATCACAATAACAAGAATGAAATAAACCCTACACGCCCATTTCACGGTGTGTGGGGTGGGCAATACAAAGTAAATCATAGCTTATTGGAGTTGAGATTTACTTTAAGAGGGTTGAAATATGCAGCATAAAGTATTGGTCGTTGAAGACGATCTCGATATTGCAGGGTTAGTTCAAGTGCATTTAAAAGAATTGGCACTTGATGTTGAGCACGTAAGCGATGGGGAAAGCGCCATGGCAAAATTAATGCAAGACCACTTCGACATCGTGCTACTCGATATTATGTTGCCTGGCATGGACGGTCTCAGTGTTTGCCGAGAGATCAAATCTCTATTTCCTCATATCAGCGTGGTATTACTGACCTCAAAAAGCAGTGAGATGGACAGAGTAATTGGCCTAGAGATCGGCGCCGATGACTATATTTGTAAACCTTTTAGCTATCGAGAATTCCAAGCAAGGATCAAAGCGCAGATCCGCCATATTAAATTGCTCAAAATGCAGCAACAGCCAACCGATACAATCGCAACAGCGCCAACTGCCTTGATGTTAGGCGCGCTGCAAATCGATACCGGAGGCCATGAAGTCTTCATCAATGATCAACTTATTGACCTCACCGCAACCGAATTTGATCTGATCCACTTCTTTGCCAAACACCCCAATCAAGTATTTTCACGTGCCCAATTGCTCGAATCAGTTTGGGGTTATGACCACTCAGGTTACGAACATACTGTTAATTCACACATAAACCGTCTTCGCAGTAAGTTAGGTAACTTATGCCAACAAGACATCATAGAAACAGTATGGGGTGTAGGTTACAAACTTAACGCCAAATCACTGCAACAGGCATCATTATGATCCAATCTCTTTATCAGCGCCTCAGTCTGACCATTTCAATGGTGCTTTTCATCATACTCATTTCGTTTGTAACTTGGACACAATGTGTGTCTGAAGTGTCTCGATCTCAAGCTGAGCAAAAACTACATTTAGGCCTTGCGGAACACCTCGCCAATGACAACCCCTTGCTAAAACAAGGCGTTTACGACTATAAGGCCCTTGAAAGCCTATTTCATACCTTAATGGTACTGGGCCCGTCTTTTGAGTTTTACTTTGTCGATCCTAGCGGCAAATTAGTCACCTACTCCGCAAAACCTGGCGATGTTAAAAAGCAAAGTATCGATTTACGCCCTTTGTTGCAGCTCATAGAAGAGCCACACAACTTACCGATTTTTGGCGATGATCCACGCAGCTTTGATCAAAAAAAAATCTTCTCGGTTGCGCCTGTGTATAACAATGACACGCTTCAGGGGTATTTATATGTGATTATTGGCTCTTCTGCTTATGATTCTATATTTACCCAAATCAGCAGTTCAGATCACTTGTTTCAACACTCCGCTGGCTTGTTGATCTTATTGATCATTTTACTATTCGTAGCGGTACTACTCTTTCGCTATATCACCTCGCCCCTTAAGCAACTGAGTGACTTTATTCACAAAGCAGAAGAAGTGAAATTTGATTTAACCGAGTTGACTATGCCGCAGTGGTCAAATTCTGATAACGAAGTCCATCAGCTTGGCAACAGTGTTAATCAGATGCTGGTGACAATTAATCAGCAGATGGCACAACTCACAGAACTCGACTCACAACGCCGTCAATTATTAGCCCACCTCTCTCATGATTTGCGTACTCCGCTTGCTTCATTGCAAGGGTACTTAGAATTGATTGAAAAACAGCATGCCAAGCCTGAGCAACAGATGCATTTTCTGCAAGTTGCACTTAAAAACTGTATTCAATTAAAGAGTCTCATAGATCAAATCTTTGAACTCGCGCACCTTGAATCTGGTCATGCCAATGTGCAATTTGAAGTGTTTAACTTAGGTGAGTTGATTTACGACATTTTGGCCAAGTTCGCGCTAAAAACTGAGCAGGCCAATATTACTTTAACAGTGCAGCCGAAAACATTTGATGCCCAAGTTTACTCTGACATCGCCAAATTAGAGCGGGTGCTAACCAACTTGATTGATAACGCCATTCGACATACGCCGTCGGGAGGAAACATCACCATTGAAGTCAGCGAACACAATAAACAATATGCCTTGGCCGTGCGAGATACCGGACTGGGTATCAATGCCAAAGAGCTGCCTTATATTTTTGAAGCCCGTTACAAGGCAAGCAACAGTCAAGGCTGTAAAAAGACCCATGCGGGTCTAGGGCTGGCGATAACCTCCCGCCTTATTCGTTTGTTAAAATCAGAGATCAAGGTTGATAGCGAATTAGGTAAAGGCACCGAGTTTTCTTTTGCTGTGCGTAAAGCCGCAGATTCACTTAATTAACCTGAACCTAGATTAATTTAATTAAACAACTTCCTTAGCTCGCTGGGCGTCATGCCCGTCCAGCGTTTAAAGTTGCGGCGGAAGTTTGTCACATCTGCATAATCTAGTTGTTGCGCAACTTGCTCGTTTGAACAACCCCGCTCACTTATATGGATCACCGCTTGCTGCTTTTGTAGCTGATCTTTCAAAGCTTGCAAACTGGTATTGTGGGCTTTTAGCTTCCTTTTTAAAGTCGCCACACTCACACCTAAACATTCACTGAGCTCAGTTGCAGACTGTTTAGGACTCAGAGCGAGTAATGAACAGACATACTGTAAAAAACCGACATTATTTTCTGCATGTTTTGATTGCTGAAGATAGAAACCACGCATAGAAGTTAATGCTAAAGTTTGTGGCCGATACATGTAAGTAGTGGGCACACTCACCATAAAACAAGGCTGTGAAAAATGATATTGCAGCTGCAGATGCGATTGGTATTGTTCCACATGTTTAGGTTGCGCATAGGGCAGTTTGACCGTTAAATGCGTCACCATGTCAAAGCGCCATCGGCATAACTGGTCAATCACGGCTATCAGAAATTCGGCCATAAATTCCATGCAAGGCGCTGACATCTGAGCTACCGCGGGATTCACGACAAAATGGCGTGCATTTGCGCTACGATAACTTTGAAAAAACATCAATGGCCAAATTTGCGCTTGCCTAACTTGTAAAACTCGGCTCATATCTAACAAATTCCGGCTATTAAGTAGTGCCTGAAAAGCCGCTTCAGGCTGGCTAAATAGCCAATGTCTCGCTACTAAAAAGCTCACGCCATCTTGACTTAGGAGCGTTTGAGCATTGTCAAAAATTTGCGCCACCTGCTTAAAACTCACTCGCTTGTTAGGTTGATGTAAGTCTTCATTAAACAGACGACTGCCTTTGAGTAACTTATGACTACTCACACCTCTTTGTTCAGCCATCTCAATCAAAGGCAGTAATAATGGCTGCATTGCCAAAATAGGGCTATCACTTTCAAATACCTGCCTCATGCCGCCACCGCTTTGAGTTCATTTAAGCTTTGGCTTAAACGTTGTAACAGGGTACTGTGATCGTCATCTTTACGGGCTGCCATACATTGCCATTGCACACCTTCAAACCCCAGTGCGCTATTGTGATTATCATACGGCGTATGACTGGCCACCATTTGCGCCACCTGTTCAATCACGGCATGTGCTTCCACTAAATCAGTATCAGGTAACAACACAATAAACCTATCAGAGGCATAACGGCAGGCCAAATCGGACTCCCGCAAGTTAAGCGTGATGATCTGACCAATATCTGAGAGCAAACTATTGCTTCGAACGCCCCCATATTTACGATTAAATTCACTGAACCCTTTAATATCAAGTAAAGCCATACAAAATCCAGTTCCACTCTCACGGTAAGCGTGTAACTCGCGCGCTACCTGTTTTTTCATATAATCAGCGCGGTACAAACCAGTAATAAAGTCCGTTAAGCCATGCTCACGATAAAAGCGTTCTTTCTTTTGCAATAGATGATTTAAGACCTGCTGTTCGTGATACCAAAAATACATTGCTAAGCTCATCAGCCCCATTCCTAAAGTCGCAGGAAGCGCTTCTAAACTCGTTAGCCAGTCATATTCAAGATCAAAGCGATAAAATTCATCTAAGAAGTCGAGCAACAAAGAAATATGTAAAGCACTCAAGCCAAGAAACAATAAGTTCGTTACCTTGCCTTTAGGCCGAGTGAGCAAGGTCGCCAGTAACCAAATCAAGGTCATCACCGCGATACCGCCCTCACCAAAGCAGTCAATCCAATCTATCTCGCTGGCAGGCTTGGCGCTACCAAAAAGGCTCACCATGCATATTGCTGCGGCAATAAACACTACTAGCAATAGTAATAGTCGCGTGTGAAGTTTTAAAAATGAATCAGTCATAACAGCAAATAAGCGCTTAAAAGTATCACCATGCTACAAAGCTGGCAGGTTTTATCGTAGGGTCACTTTAGCTCATCAAAGGTGATGCGATTATGACAACTCGGCACTTTTCCCCATGTTTTATGGCACTTAAAACAATCACACCAAGATTGTAGGGGGTCATATTGGCTCAATAAGGCAAAAAATACCGACGAAAAACCTCGTTTTAAGCGAATTTTGACTGCTTTGCTTTTGTACTGACATATTTCTTTAATCTGAGTTCTCTACTTTTGCCGTCGTTATCAATAAACCCAAATACTCCTGTGCAAACTGAGAAGAGAAAGATGAAAACACATAAACCGTCTAGATTTACTCGTTCTAAAATCGCATTAGCTACCACTTGTGCATTAATAAGTTCACATGCTTTTGCCAATACCCTTGAAGGTCGTATTACAGATGCCAATAATTCAGTGTACTTTGAAGGGGCCAAGATAAGCATAAAAGAATTAAACCGCACCATCAGCTCTGAACGCGATGGTCGATTTCGCTTAACAAACCTGCCTGCAGGTCAATATACCTTGGTCGTGGATTATCTAGGCGCGAAAAGTGTCGAACGTCAAATCATCATCAAAGAGAATGAAGTACTCACTCAACGTATTGCTCTTGAGAACCAAGACGCCTACATCGAAGATGTCATTGTGGTGGGTCAACGCGCAGGACAAGCTGGCGCGCTTAATCGCCAGAAAAATGCCATGGGCGTAAAGTCTATTGTTAGCAGCGACTCAATAGGTCAGCTTCCTGACCAAAATGCGGCTGAAGCGTTACAGCGTTTACCCGGTATGTTTATTCAACGCGACCAAGGCGAAGGCCGATTTGTTGGCATTCGTGGTATCGACCCCAGTTTGAATAATGTCACCATCAATGGCGCAAATGTGCCCTCCCCAGAATCTGGTGTTCGTAGTGTCGCCATGGATGTGATCCCAAGCGAGCTAGTGCAAAGCCTTGAAGTCAGTAAAACCGTTACCCCAGATATGGATGCCAGTGCCATCGGTGGCAGCATCGAAGTCAAAAGCTTAAGTGCCTTTGACCGTGAAGGTCAAAGCTACAGCATGAGTGCACAAGCCACTTACAACGAACAAGTTGAAGCCACCAGCCCTAAGCTCTCTGCCAGCTTTACCGACGTTTATACCCTTAACAAACAGTTTGATCTGGGTATAGCCACAGCCCTATCTTGGTCTGAACGAGAATTTGGCTCGCACAATATGGAGACCGATGGTGGCTGGCAAATGCTCGAACTTGAAACCGACAATGGTGAAGAAGTAGAACTATTTGGTGCTGAGGAAATTGAACAACGCCACTATAAGATTAAACGAGAACGTTTAGGCGCAGCCCTAAACCTTGATTTGCACAGCAATGATTTCAGCAAATACTACCTGCGTACACTGTATAGCGAGTTCTCAGATGATGAGTTCCGTCTGCGCAATGAGTATAAGTTTGATAAAGGTGAATTAGTCTCAGGTCAATTTAACGACTCAAGCGCACAGTTTAGTGGCGCAGAAATGGATCGTGACACCAAAGACAGATATGAGTCACAAACCATTTTGTCATTAGTCACGGGGGCCGAACACCAACTAAGCGATTGGTTTGTGGAGTATAGTATCGGGTATTCCAAGTCTTCTGAAGAAGAGCCCAATCGCATTGATGCTGATTTTGCGGGAGAAGGTTTTACACTCGGTTACAGCCACTTAGGCCAAGCGCCTGCCCTGACACAATCAGCCAATGCCCACCAGCTCGAAAACTTCGAATTAGATGAGTTAGTTTGGGAAAACAACAATACCGAAGATGAAAGCCTGAGTTTAAAGCTAGATCTAAGCAAAGACTTTACCTTAGCTGGCTACAACACCCAGCTCAAATTTGGGGCGAAATATGCGCAACGTGAGAAGTTCAATGCTGTGCGCACCACTGTCTTCGATGGTGGCTTTAATGATGCCACAGCTGCGCAATTTGCTGCGCCATCGCCCGATTGGTCACTCAGTGCTTTTGGCCCGGGTTTATCTCGTTCTGAGATTGCACGATTTGTTGCAACCAACCGTGCTGAGTTTGACGTTAATCAATTAGATTCTGATATCGAAACAAAAGGCAAAAGCTTTACCAGCAACGAAGATATTTTTGCCGCTTACGCCATGTTCACTATCGATATGGGCGCTTGGCAAGTGATCACCGGTCTGCGCTATGAAGCGACTGATTACAGCACATCAGGTAACAAAGTTGAGCTAATTAAAGACGAAGTAAACGATGATGAGCGTGTTGAGATTAACCCTTGGGCGGTTGATAAAGACTACAGTCATCTATTACCGAACTTAACGGTTCGCTACGATATTAATGACAAACTCGTGACGCGATTTGCATACACCAACACCCTAGCTAGACCTGGCTTCTCGGATTCTGCGGCATTTCAAATCATTGAATCAGAAACCACCGAAGAAGATGGTCAGATTGAAACCGAGCGTAAAGCTGAAGTCGGTAATCCGCATTTAGACCCATATGAATCGACAAACCTCGATTGGTCAATTGAATACTACCCGGGCCATATTGGTGTAATTTCAGCCGGCGTGTTCTACAAAGACATAGATAACTTTATCGCCACTAAAGAAGTGCAAGATAACGGACAGTGGGATGGCTTTAAAGAAGTGATGCAAGCAGTCAATGGAGGTGAGGCCAGCCTCTCAGGCGTTGAACTTGCTTATACAAAGAACTTCAAAAATGGCCTGATGTTGTCAGCAAACGGGACTTTTATTGATGCCGACGACAAGCTGCCAAACCAGTCTGACACCGTTGCGAATTTAATGTTCGGCTATGAAAGCGACCATTTTAGTACGCGTTTAAGCGCAAGCTATAAAAGCAAAAGCTTCTCTCATGAAGATAACGATGCCCGCGTGATGCAAGACGCACACACTCAGTTAGATTTCAGCGCCAAGTACTACTTTAATGACCAAACGCAGATCTACTTCAATGCTGTCAACCTAACTGATGAGCCTTACTACCTTTACCACGGTCAGAGTCAATATAACTATCAATACGAAACCTATGGTCGCTCGTTTGAGCTGGGCTTCACATTGACCTCTTTTTAAATTTTAACTTTATGGAGCCGCAAGTAAAAAGCTTGCGGCAGCAGTATGAAAAAGTCTCAGTTAACCTCTCTCATCACAGCCACTTTGCTTACGGTCGGTTGTAGCTCAGTCGCGCTGCACGCTAAAAACACACAGCAAAATATCGCCTTCTTAGCTTTTGGAGATGGCGGCTACCATGTCGATTACCCAAAACAAAAGCACATTGATAAACCGAAAACCAAAGAGGAGTTTATCGCCGCAGAAAAAGCCGACTGGCTCGCTGAACACCGCCCTATTGACGAATTTAGTCACGCGCCTATTTATGTTTATCCAGGTACAAACATAGCCACAGAGCAAGGCGGTGCATTACCTGTGGGCAAGGCCATGGCTGAATTTTGTAAGACCGCACAGTGCCAGTTTGGCATTCAGTTGGGCGACAACATTTATCCCGATGGCGCAGATGCCAAAGATGGTAAAGACGATCAACAACGTATGAACGATCTGATCAAAGCACCATTACAGCCTTTATTTGATCAAAAACCGGATCTTGTTGTTTACTCTGCGCTCGGTAATCACGATTGGAAAACCTCTCGTAAAGGCGTTGCACTACAAACAGAATGGATGAATACACAGCCTAACTTTTACATGGCTGAGCGCGGCTATTACAGCTATAAAAAAGGCTCGCCAGGTAATGATGTGGAGTTTTTTGTGCTCGACACCAATATGCTACTGTCGGGTCAACACTACTATGAAGTACCCTTGTTACCTGATGGCTCAGAGCAAGGACTCGCCTCAGCTTTGGCATCCGGTGCTGCCAGCGTGGAAGACATTGAAAAACATGAAGCGCCTGTAAATGGAGAAGATCACAAGCAGCTTGCTTGGCTTGCCAAAGGCTTAAAAAACTCAACAGCTAAATGGAAAATTGTCTACGGCCACCATATTTTATGGTCAATCGGCGGCTCCAAGTATGATGAAGGCCATGTATTACGCCGCTTAATTTTGCCGGAACTGTGTCAGTACGCCGATGCCTATATTGCAGGCCATGAGCACGACTTAGAACTACTTACCGATGATTGCTCACGCGTACTGCCGGGCAGTAACAAACCTAAGCTACCACTTATCATCAGTGGTGCAGCCTCAAAGATGCGTGGCACACATACCCCTTTTGCCGAGCAGCAAGAGAAACGTTATCCAGAATATGACCTAGTTTGGTCGAAGAGTTTTACCTGGGGTTTTGCCCATATAGAGCTAGATAATCAAGCAGATGAACTGAAAGTACAATTTTATTCAACACCCATTGATGGCAGTGGCAAACCAGTAAAAGAGCAAGGTTTTAGCTTCAAGCATCGTAGTGACTAATCCTTTATTTAAATAACAAGCGCACACAAAAAAGCCAGTGTAAACACTGGCTTTTCATTTAAATTACGAGAGATAATTACTGCTGTATACGACGTATACTTAAGTTATCACCACCATTACTACTCACTTGCTGAACTAGGCTAACGCCTGCAACATCCAGAACATGGAGCGTTTCCATTGTATGCGCTGTTTCAGAGTCTTTAGATGTCTCCTCAGCTAACACATAGAAATGTTCACCAATTTGACCACCGTTATGATCTATATCCGCACTGAATAGGCTATAAGCTTTGCTGCCAGATTGCGTTTCAAGTGACCCCGTCGAGCCTGTGCCTGGCATAATTGCAATGTACGACACTACTTCTGTAGTATGCCCTTCGTTAAGTGTATCTTGCTCGAAAAATGCAGCTTTAAAGCCGGTATTTGAGATGTCTTTCACACGGGTTGCAATGGTATGGCCGCCTTCATAAGTTTGCACTTGTAAGAATACATAGGGGTTATTGGCAAAACTTTCTGCAAAGTTAATATCTTTAAACGTTTTAGTACCATCTAATTCGAAACTCCCCACTTCAAATACAGTACCATCAGTCATCGTATAACGACCTTGTTCAAGAGCCATGTAGTCAAATGATTCTTTCCAAGGATGTACTTGATCTAAGTAATTCCACTCCTTAAAAGCAACGTCAAACGAATTTGGCGCGACATTCCTCAAACGGTTCACCCCACCGTGACCACCATTAAATGTGGGAGCTGAGGTAAATACAGCTGGGTCATAAAAGTTCGTATCACCGAAGCTATAGTTACGCCAATTATGATCCAAATCTTTAAAAATACTATTTGAGATCAGTGTGATTTTGTTATCTAACGCACAAGGGTCTTGGCTATAACACGCCACTGCACTGTTGGTATTAGTAGCTAAATCATTGATACGAAGTGGTAATGTCGCAACTAAGCAAGTACCACCAGTGTAAGGGTTAAGCTTATAAAGCTTAGATTGGTTTTTATGACCATGATCATTAATGACAGTACGACTGATCATCATATCGCCATTTTGCGCCAAAGTAGCACCAGTCACAGCGATAAGGTTATGATCTGACAACTTACTCATACTGTAATTTTCTGGGTCTGTGCGGTCTATCAAATAAACCGAACTAGAAGTCACTAAGTACAGATCACCATCTTTAAACACTAAATCGCCACGATATTGGCCATCGGCGTTATCAAAGTGCATTAGCGCAGTTGCGCTGCCATCTAATTTATTGATGCTATACAATTTGTCATAACTATTGGCTATGAGCTGATCATTTTCAGCATCATACGCCATACCAATCACAGATTTTGTTGTACCATTTATTCTGTGGTGTGTTTTAGTTGCAAAGTCATAATAAGCAAGTCTGCTATATTTAAATCGATCGCCCTGAACCGGAATTTGCGCAAGTACTTCTTCTGGAGCGTCAAGCTCACTCAAATCCACTTTATATTCAAAAGGGATTGGTGAAGACGCATAGTACATACGGTTTAATGTTGAATCATAAGCCATAGCGGCTGAGCTAAATTCGGCCATTGAAAGCGCTTTAGCTGTTTTATCTTGCTCTTGCAGGCTAAATAAAACACCTGGAGCACCGCGACCAGAGTTAATAGAAAATAGTTCACCTTCACAGCTATTAGCTTCAACTTGAGTAGCCAGTGTTGTTGCTGATAACGCAAAAATAGAAAGAAAAGTGTGTGGCATCTTTAGCATAATTAGAACCCTAATTCATATCCTAATAAAAAATGACACAAAGAAATGACACATATATTCCGATTTATGTGGGCCTCAATCCCTCAAGGTAGGTGCTTCCATTATAACTTTGTAACCTGAATAGACTATGCCAACGTTAGCATCCAGATGCAAATATTTTAATAATATAAATAATTAAGTGGTCGTATTTAGAGGTTAAACGGTTTTCAACTTCTCTCTTCATTCACCGACATCATGATATTGCAATAATTCAGGCTGCGCTAGAACTGCGGCTTTGATAGCTTTATCTAATCGCTGAAGAAGTGTTTGCGGCACACTCTTATTACATGCATACCCAAGCTTTGATTCTAGTAAAGGGAGTAACAAACGATAATTTTGTGGATCTATTTTTGCACGCTTAAATTGGTAACGCGCAATCGCATCACCATATGCAATCAAGTCTACTCGCTTGTAATCTATCATTCTAACCAACTCAAGACCGGTTTTAAGATAAACAAATTGAGATTCAGGGATGCCAAAATCCAATAAAGACTGATGACCAATATCGTTTTTTACAACACCAAAAGTCAATGTTTTATCTCGTTTTAATTGCTCAATAGTTATACCGCTATTTTTATGTGCAATCACGGCAACCGTATTGGGTATGACCAAACCTATAAAATTAAATAACTTTTCCCGAGGTTCTGTATAAGTCATAGAAAATACACAGCTGTTTTCTTGTTGCTGTACAGCCTTATAAGCCCGCGGCCATGTGGTTAACATGATATTTGACGCATCCATATACCAACCAAGGTGTTGATACGCAGTGCGGAGCACATTCAAAGCAAGGCCGTGTAACTGACCTTGGCTTTGATAATTGAAAGGCGGATAATCTTCGGTATACCACTGAATATTAGGTGAAGACAGCTGTAAGCTTGTAGACAAGATAAGTGTATTAAGCAGTAAACCTGACATGCACCTTGCTCTAAAAATTTAACAATAAGAAAATTATAGGGCATACTTCTGAATAAAGTATATATCGGCCAAACTAGATGGCATTTTTATTTATTAATCTTTAGCTATCGTAGTAAAAAACCAACAATACTACGAACTAGATTGATAGAAATAAAAATAAAAGGAAAGAGTTGTTGGAATAAATATAGAAGCCCAACCGTAAACATTTAAAATTTAAACATTTACGGTTGGGTGTGAGTCAGCCTGTAAGCCGGGTTCTGTCCCTCTTGCGAGGTGATAATCATTCGTCTAGGCCTAGCATTGCTACTAGGCTCAAGCAACCTACCCGGTTCCGATGTGGGCCACACCATAAGGAACCCTATTTGGTCTTGCTCCGGGTGGAGTTTACCTTGCAACCAACTGTTACCAGTGGCCCGGTGCGCTCTTACCGCACCCTTTCACCCTTACCAACCGAAGTTGGCGGTCTCCTCTCTGCTGCACTTGTCGTAGGCTCACGCCCCCCAGCCGTTAGCTGGCACCCTGCCCTGTGGAGCCCGGACTTTCCTCCCCCTGATCATTTTCGTCACAGGCAGCGATTATCTGGCTGACTCAGGCGGGCGATTATACGCAAGATACAGTAAAATCACACGCTTTTTTGCGGTTAATCGTCTTTATCGGCAATCACTGCTTTGTAAAGCGCATTTTTCTTCAGACCAAAGTACTCAGCAACCACACCACAGGCTTTTTTCAGTGGCATTTCAGGCTCAAGTAAACTCAGCATTTTACGTGCATCAGCTGGTATTTCGTCAGGTTGTTTGGCTTTCCCTGGCAACATTAACACGAGCTCGCCACGCTGCTTCTCTGGCTCATTAGTCAAATACTCAATAAGTTCGCTTACAGAACCACTAAAGAAAGTTTCGTATGTTTTTGTCAGCTCTTTCGCAAACACCACATGTTGCTCTGCACCTAACGCGGTTTGCATATCTTCAAGACTGGCCATGATGCGGTGGGTGCTTTCATACATGATGCTGGTAATGCCGCTTTCAAATGCATCAACAAAGAACTGTTGACGGGCTTGGCTTTTCGCCGGTGTAAAACCAATAAACTGGAATCTATCTGTCGGTAATCCCGAACAACACAATGCCGTGATCGCAGCACACGCGCCAGGAACAGGTGTGACATCAGCTCCCTCGTTACGGCATAAATTTACAACCGCATAACCGGGGTCGCTAATAAGTGGCGTGCCCGCATCCGACACCAATGCAATATCAAGCCCTTCATTTAGCCAATCTAAAACCTGTTGTGCTTTTTGCTTTTCGTTATGATCATGAAGCGCAAAGGTTTTTGCTTTGATATTAAAATGGCTCAATAGCTTACCCGTATGACGGGTATCTTCAGCAGCAATTAAGTCAACCTCTGCTAAAGTTGTTAAAGCACGCTCACTGATATCGGCCAAGTTGCCGATCGGCGTTGCGACCACGTAAAGGGTACCAATTTTGTCTGTATTCTGTGCTTTTGTCATTGAGCTCTCCAGTTTCAGTCAGTAAGATATCCCTTTGAGGAATGTTTATCGTTAGGAAGTTGCGGTGCGACTGAAAGTAATTTGTCTTGTAATAGGTGTATTGTCGGGTTTATCGGCGTGTAGTACAACCGAAAAATCACCAGCTCAACCTCGTGCGGTGCAGAATCAACCGCAAACTCAAGCACCTGAAGTCCTCAATGCGCAAGGACTACTTAACAAAGCGCGAGCCAAGCAAGGCGCATCTCGTATCCAGCTGCTTTATAGTGCCCGTGAAAATGCAATAAAAGAGCAGAACTGGCCTATTTTAGAACAAGCCTGCCTCGCATTAGAACGAAACGAAACTGTCGATTATGTGCAAAATAAACTTTATATCGCACTAGCAAGAACAGAGCTCAATAATTACAGCACAGCACTCAACATTCTTAAAACTTTAAAAGAGCGCTTGTCTTTACCTGAGCATAAAGCGTGGCACCAGTATTTAATGGGTCGTATTTATGCCTCTCAAGGTATGCCGAAAAAAGCACTTACCTACTATTTTAAAGCGGCCGATTTAAGCTTCACTAACAAAGTAGAAGTGGCAAATTTAAATGATGAAATCTGGCAAGCATTACAGCAACTTTCATCCTATGCGTTGGAGCGCTTCGACCGAGGTACTGTAGTCCAAAGAGGCTGGGTAAAATTAGCCAAATACCAACAAATATATATTGGTTCAGGTATACAACTGCACCAAGCCCTTAACAACTGGCAGCGTCGCTTTGTTAATCACCCAGCAACTTACATCTTGCCCAAGAAAGTTCAAAATGCAATAAATCTTGCCCCCTATCAGGCAAAACGTATCGCTGTACTACTACCCCAAAGCGGTAGTAGTAAACGCCTAGGCAGCGCTCTAAAAAATGGGTTCTTAGCAGCTATGGATCACAGTGAGATTACAGAAATCACTTTTATTGACGAGCAACTCAGTGCCGAAGACATAGACAGGCAACTCGCCTCTCAGCAATTTGACTTCATCATTGGTCCGTTACTCAAAGACAACATCGAAAAAGTGAGTAACAGCAGCGCCATTCAAAGCACACCAACACTTCACTTAAATACTTCAGAAACCCCTAGCTTAGCAGGTGAACAATACTTTTTTGCCCTGAATCCTGAACATGAAGTCGAACAAGCTATGGTGCATTTCTTATCGCAAAAATTCCAAAAACCTATGTTATTGGCACCAGATACGCTATCGGGTTTAAGACTCGTTAATCATTTTAAAAATGAATGGCGAAACTATAGCCTAATTGAACCAGAAGTGGGCCTATATACAGATAGCAAAGATATGGCGAAAGTCGTGGCTAACCTACTGGAGGTAGATGCTTCTAAAGAGCGGATCAAAACTGTAAAAAGCCTATTTAGAAAAGAGGTAGAGAGTGAAACGCGTTCTCGCATGGATATAGATGTCATCTACATTCTAGGCGATGCTATCGAAACACGTTTATTAAAGCCTTATCTTGACGTCAACGTCAGTACTTTTGCCAAGCGCATTCCTCTATACGCAAGCTCAAGAAGCTATTCTAAGCGCATGGATCACACTGACAAAGGCGACCTTGAAGGCTTATTCTTTACTGAGCAACCTTGGATGCTAAACAAATCTGTTGATAAGTTTAATCTCAGAGCACAATACGATGCACTCTGGCCAGAACAAGCAGATATAGAGCAGCGCTTATTTGCCATGGCCTTTGACGCCGTTCACCTTATCCCTGAACTGAAACAATTAGCTAAGATCCCAGGTAAAGCCTACTCAGGGCTAACTGGTAAGCTTAGTATTAAAAATAATAATACCGTAGAAAGACGATTAAACTGGGCACAATACAAACAAAAAAAAATTCAGCTAGTTGAACTTGAAGAACAAAAACCAACACCGCTGTTTATGCAAAATCATAATCGCTTCCAAGAAAGCTTAAGGGATTAACTAAATATTAAATAAGGGATCGTATGCTAAAGGGATTGTTTGCCAATACGCGTGCCAAAGGCATGCACTACGAGCAACTAGCAGAGCAATATTTACAGGCACAAGGGTTAAGAGCTGTTGCTCGCAATTATATTTGCAAATACGGTGAGATAGACCTCATCATGGAAGATCAAAACACCCTTGTTTTTGTTGAAGTTAAATATAGAAAAAGCCAAAGCTACGGTGGCGCAATTGCAGCTTTAAGCCCGAGTAAGCTTCAAAAGCTGCAGAGAAGTATTTATCATTACTTAGAATGCAAAAAACTAAAGAATTTACCAATACGAATAGACTTTATTGCTATCGAAGGGGTGAGTTCAGATAATATAAAGTGGATTAAAAACATATATTAATTATGCAAGAATCAATAAAAACAATTTTCACTGAGAGTATTCAAGCACAAATCGCTGCAGGAGAAGTCCTTCCCGATGTTCTTGAAGCTGCAGCCATGACAATCGTGCAAGGTTTAATTAATGGTAATAAAGTGATCTGCTGCGGGGAGTCTAGCTGCCACATGCTTGCTGAGCACTTTGCTGGTCTGCTTGTAAACCACTATGAAACAGAACGCCCTTGCCTTCCTGCTTTCGCTTTATCACAAAATCACATCCACTTAGACATGCACAATACGGAGCATGATAACGACAAATTCTCACGGCAAGTTCGCGCCTTTGCACAACAGGGCGATTTACTTGTTGTCTTTGCTATTGATGGCAACGAAAAAAATATTATTTCTGCAGTAGAAGCAGCGCTTACCAAAGACATGAAAGTCATTGCGCTAGTGGGTGATGAAGGGGGTGAGTTAATTGGCCTACTCGGCCCTAATGACGTTGAGATATTGACGCCGAGTAAGCGCCCTAGCCGCATTATTGAATCACACTTATTTAACGTGCACTGTCTTAGTCAATTAATTGATAACACCTTGTTTCCTCAGGATGATCAGTAATGCCATTTAAACACCTAGCAATTATAACCATTCTTACACTCCTTCAAGGCTGTGCTGCTGCCGTTGTAGCTGGTACAGCGGGTGCTGTATCTGCAGCTAATGATAGGCGCACTATAGGCTCGCAAATAGACGATAACAACATTGAAATTAAAGCGACCTTAGCGCTTAAAAGGGTACCGAACCTAAGCGAGCAAGCTAATATCAGTGTCGTCAGTGTCAATGGCACCATTTTACTTGTTGGCCAAGTACCTTCTAATAATCTAATGTCACAAGCTGCACAAGCTGTCAGGAATGCCGTTACCGTCAAGAATATCCATAACCAATTGCGCATTGGTACACGCATTGGCATCGCCACACAAACCCACGACACCTGGCTAACTTCAAAAGTAAAAACCAAACTACTCACAGCAGAGACCATCACAGGTAATAACATCAAAGTGGTCACAGAAAACAGCGAAGTCTTCTTAATGGGCTTAGTATCAGAAGAAGAAGCTGATATGGCGGTTGAAATCGCTCGTCATGTCAACGGTGTAAAAAGAGTCATCAAAGCTTTTGAATATTTATAGTGCAAAAGGTTACCGACTGCGAACGAAGTGAGTACGGTTCTTTTGCGCAAGGTGAACTGATTTCGTGATGAAGTCACGCTAATCACCTCCGATTGTGAGTTTACGTGCAAAGGGTTAATAATAAGTACGTAGCACTTCATTTCCTTTGCGCAAGAATGGTGTAAAAGGTTACCGACTGCGAACGAAGTGAGTACGGTTCTTTTACGCAAGGTGAATTGATTTCGTGATGAAGTCACGCTAAACACCTTAACATGTGTCCCTAATGTATGATTCAGAACTTTGTAATCAGCATATATCTACCTTCTACAGCCCCATTAGCTCCCTCACTACTCCAGACCTCAACATTTTTTAGAATGGTTCATTTCACCTTGCGCAAACAGCGCGTGCTTCGCACGCTAGTTTGCACTATAAATAAAAAACCCGCCGAAGCGGGTTTTTTAAAATACAAATAAGCGGCTTTAAAGCACTTATTTCACAACGCGAAGATGAGCGCCTTTTTTCTTTTCAGGCTCTTTAGGCTTCTCTTCAGTGGCTTCAATAACTTCTTCAGATTCAACCTGCGGCTCTTCTTCATACTCAGGAAAAGTTTCTTGAGTAAAAACGGTACCTTCACCGTTCTCACGCGCATATATTGCCAGTACAGCGCCCATAGGCACATACACCTGCATAGGCTGACCAGAAAAGCGGGCATTAAAGCTTAGCTGCTGGTTATCCATATCAAAGTGGGTCACTGCACTAGGACTAATGTTTAAAACAATTTGACCATCTTGTACAAACTGCGTTGGTACTTGAACAGCTGGGTATTCAGCGTTCACGACCAAGTGCGGCGTGCATTCATTATCGACAATCCAATCGTAAAACGCTCTGAGCAAATATGGGCGATTTGGCGTCATTATGCTCTAATCTCGCGCTCAGCTTCTGTTAAAGAAGCTTGGAATGAATCACGCTCAAATAAACGAAGCATGTATTCTTTAAGCTCTTTTGCACCTGCACCATTAAGGTCGATACCCATTTCAGGTAGACGCCATAATAGTGGTGCTAGGTAACAATCTACTAGGCTGAACTCTTCACTCATGAAGTAAGGAGCTTCAGTAAAGATTGGCGCAATTGCAAGAAGGGCTTCAGTTAACTCTTTACGAGCCTGATCGGCATCGCTGCCACCTTGCTTGATTTTAGCTGCTAATGTATACCAATCAGTTTCGATACGGTGCATCATTAGACGGCTACGACCACGCATTACTGGGTATACAGGCATTAATGGTGGGTGCGGGAAACGCTCATCTAAATATTCCATGATGATGTTCGCTTCATATAAACCAAGCTCACGGTCGATCAATGTCGGTACTGTGCCATATGGGTTTATTTCGTGAAGCGCTTCAGGCAGGTTATCTTTTTCTGCTAAGTGAATATCTACACTCACACCTTTTTCGGCTAAAACGATACGTACTTGATGGCTATACATACAGTTAGCACCTGAGAAAAGCGTCATTACAGGGCGCTTATTGGCAGCTACGGCCATGCCTACCTCCATTAAAATTACAATAAGTAATAAATCATTATAAACAGCAATAGGGGCATGCGCCCCTATTACAAAATTACTTTAAAAATGCATCACTGAATTAGTGAACATCTCTCCAGTACTCTTTCTTCAAGAAGAAGGCCAAGATAAATAAGATTACTAAAAATCCTAATACCTTATAACCTAGCGCTTCTGATTTTAAGCGAGTTGGTTCACCAACATAAGCCATAAAGTTCGTTAAGTCACGCACTGCTTGATCATACTCATCAGCACTCATCTCACCAGAACCATCTGTTGTGATTTCAACTACTTTTTGAACTTTAACACCGTGTTCTTCAACCTCTTCAAAACGTGCAGTTGGCACACCTTGAAGTTCTTGAAGTACGTGTGGCATACCCACTGAAGGGAATACTGAGTTGTTTACACCAAACGGACGGCTTTCATCTACATAGAAAGACTTCAGGTAAGTGTAAATCCAATCAGCGCCACGTACACGTGCAACTAGTGTTAAATCTGGCGGCGGAGCACCAAACCAAGTTGCAGCATCTTCGATCTTGATTGCATTATTGATATGACTACCAACTTTAGAACCATCGAAGATAAGCGTTTCTTGACCGATCTCTACAGGAATACCGATATCACGGAAAGTACGCTCATAACGCTGATACTGCATTTGGTGACAACCAAGACAGTAGTTCATGAACAACTTAGCACCGCGCTGTAAAGACGCATTGTCAGTTAAGTCATGGTTTGACTCAAGTAGTGGTACCGAAGGACCTGCTGCCATTGCAAAGGTAGGCAGCAATGCGAATAAACCAATAATTAGTTTCTTCATCATTTCGTTAACCTCTCAGGCAATGGTTTAGTCTGCTCATTCTTCGAGTATACGAATAGCAATACGAAGAACATGAAGTAAGTTACAGTCGTAATTCTCGATAGTACTGTAGACAAATCAGTCTGAGGTGTCGCACCAGCCCAACCTAGGATGATGAATGTCACTACGAACTGAGCAATGTTTAGCTTGTGCCACTTACTACGGTAACGAATTGAACGCACCTTGCCACGATCTAACCACGGTAGTAATGCCAGTAGTACGATCGATGCACCCATTGCAATTACACCCATTAGCTTATCAGGGATAGCACGTAGGATTGCGTAGAATGGCGTAAAGTACCAAACAGGGAAGATATGCTCTGGTGTCTTCAGCGGGTTAGCTGCTTCAAAGTTTGGCGCTTCTAGGAAGAAACCACCCATCTCTGGTGCAAAGAACACAACCCAACAGAAGAAGATTAAGAAACCAGCTACACCTAATACATCTTTAACTGTGTAATAAGGGTGGAACGGGATTGCATCGACAATGTCTTTCTTGTTTGTGTAATATTCATGGAATTGGAACTTAGGCTTATCTTCTTCAGCCACAGAACCTTTCTTACGCTTAATATCAACACCGTCAGGGTTGTTTGAACCCACTTCGTGAAGCGCAACAATGTGAAGGAATACTAGAATAACGAGTACAAGTGGTAGTGCAATTACGTGTAGTGCAAAGAAACGGTTAAGCGTCGCACCAGAGATTACGTAGTCACCACGGATCCACTGAGTTAGATCATCACCAATTACCGGAATCGCACCGAATAGTGAAATGATTACCTGAGCACCCCAGAATGACATCTGACCCCAAGGTAGTAAGTAACCCATGAACGCTTCAGCCATTAATGCTAAGAAAATTAGCATACCGAATAGCCATAGAAGTTCACGTGGTTTTTGGTACGAGCCATAGATCATGCCGCGGAACATGTGTAAATACACAACCACGAAGAATGCCGAGGCACCCGTTGAGTGCATGTATCTCAATAACCAACCGTATTCAACATCACGCATGATGTATTCGATTGAAGCAAATGCGCCTTCAGCTGAAGGAACATAGCTCATTGTTAGCCAGATACCAGTTAAAATTTGGTTAACTAGTACTAAAATAGCTAGAGAGCCAAATAAGTACCAGAAGTTAAAGTTTTTTGGCGCAGGATATTGCGCGATGTGCATGTTCCAAACACGCGTCATTGGGATGCGGTCATCAATCCAGTTGATGACGTTACCAACAACACCTGTTGAAGCGTTATCTTGTTTACCAGCCATTATGCAACCTCTTCTTCACCAACCAAAATGGTTGTATCATCAATAAAGGTGTAAGGTGGGATTTCTAAGTTTAGAGGTGCAGGCACCGCTTGGAATACTCGGCCGGCCATGTCGAACTTAGAACCGTGACAAGGACAGAAGAAACCTGATTCAGTACCTTCAACGAACTCACCGAAGCCGCCATTAAAGAAGCTTGGTGAACAGCCTAGGTGAGTACAAATACCAACCGCCACGAAAATTTCAGGGCGCTTAGAACGGTATTCATTCTTAGCTGAATCTAATTGTTGAGGCTCTTCAGATTGCGGATCACGAAGTTGACCTTCATGAGCTTTCATCTGCTCAAGCATTTTTGGCGTACGATTGATAACCCATACAGGCTTACCTCGCCACTCAACACGAATTAATTGTCCAGGCTCAAGTTTGCTGATATCTACTTCTACAGGCGCACCCGCAGATTTAGCTCGCTCACTTGGATTCCAAGACGCAATAAAAGGAACAGCAGCTCCAGCCGCACCAACACCACCTACAACAGAGGTAGCTATGGTCAAAAAGCGACGTCGGCTGTTGTCTACAGGCGCATTGCTCATCCACTTATCTCCACTATGATCCTCAACACTTGCTATATTGAGAACATCAGTTACAGCAGGTTAAATTAAGAAACTACAAAATAGACGCGATCATAAATAATTACCTTGATGAAAACAAGGTTATTACCCGTATCAAGACTAATAAAGCATGGATTTTACTACCCATTTTAGTCGTAGCCTTGAAAGCTAGTTAATTATGATAACGTTTTTATAACCACAATATACTGACCAAGATCAACCCCATCTATGAGGAGACGAGGGTACCCAAAAGGGCATCAAACCTTACTCACTTTACTTGCCCAGCAATTGTAGCAAAAAAAAGCGCTGATTTATCGTCAGATCTTCACTAATTACAATAAATATTGAAAATATTAGGTAAACAATAAGTCGAACACAGATTGTTTGACGTGGGTTGGGATAGGAAATGAAAAATATTTGGACTTTTAAAACAAAAAACCCAGCATAAGCTGGGTTTTTGAATTCTTGTAAACGTAAAAAATTAACGCTTCGAGAATTGAGTGTTCTTACGTGCTTTCTTAAGACCCACTTTCTTACGCTCAACTTTACGAGCGTCGCGAGTA
This sequence comes from Pseudoalteromonas sp. MTN2-4, assembly GCF_042848605.1. Lineage (NCBI taxonomy): Bacteria > Pseudomonadati > Pseudomonadota > Gammaproteobacteria > Alteromonadales > Pseudoalteromonadaceae > Pseudoalteromonas > Pseudoalteromonas sp. MTN2-4. The sequence continues at coordinate 97,980 of NZ_BTGK01000009.1, read as the reverse complement.
ACAAAGCCAGCTTTACGTAGAGTAGGACGTAGTGACTCGTCAAACTCCATAAGCGCACGAGTGATACCGTGACGGATAGCACCAGCTTGACCAGTTGAACCACCACCAGCAACAGTGATGTATAGGTCAAACTTTTCAGTCATTTCAACTAGCTCTAGAGGCTGACGAACAACCATGCGAGAAGTTTCACGACCGAAGTATTCTTCGATAGAACGTTGATTAATTACGATGTTGCCAGTACCTGGGCGTAAGAATACGCGAGCACTTGAACTTTTACGACGACCTGTACCGTAGTATTGATTTGCCATGAGTTAGCTCCTTAAATGTCCAGTACTTGAGGCTGTTGAGCTGCATGAGCGTGCTCAGAACCTGCGTATACTTTTAGTTTGCGGTACATTTCACGACCTAGAGGGCCTTTTGGTAACATACCTTTAACTGCTTTTTCGATAATCATTTCAGGCTTTTTAGCTTGAAGCTTATCGAAAGTGATAGACTTAAGGCCACCTGGGAAACCAGAGTGAGCATAGTACACTTTGTCAGTTGTTTTGTTACCAGTAACAGTAACTTTCTCAGCGTTGATTACGATGATGTAATCACCAGTGTCAACATGAGGTGTGTACTCAGCTTTATGCTTACCGCGTAGGCGACGAGCGATTTCAGTAGCAATACGACCTAAAGTTTTACCTTCAGCGTCAACTACGTACCAGTCACGTTTTACAGATTCTGGCTTAGCAACAAACGTTTTCATTAAATAAAATCCAATGTTTCAAATTAAAACCACAGGTAACAAAAAGTTACCGCTTTACTATGAGTGCTTGAACCCCTTCGAGTTTAAGACTTTTATGCCGCTCAAATCGGTGGCTAAGCCGACGAGGGCTATAGAACGCAACGTGGCAGGCCGCGGATTATAGCAACACAGAAGAGGCTTTTCCAGTGTGCGACTGTTTTTTCTACAAAAAAAATAATCGCGTTGATTTGAGCGAGAATTTGTACCAATCAGCGGCAATTAATAGCGCATTTTAATGCAAAGTGACTGCTGATTGGTATTAACTTAGGCGAGATGTTCTCTTGCGAGGTATTCGTGCGACTGCATCTCTTGCAAACGGCTGATACAGCGCCTAAATTCAAAATTAAGTGTGCCATCGGTATATAGCTCAGTGATCGGCGCTGCGGCTGATATAATAAGCGTTACATTACGCTCATAAAATTCATCAACCAAAGCGATAAAACGTCTGGCAGCATCATCATTCTGCTGTCCCATCTGTTTTACATTAGAAAGGATCACAGTGTTGTATATACGACTGATCTCCATATAGTCTACTTGCGAACGCGCCGTTTCACAAATTTGTGTGAAGTCAAACATCACAATGCTATCGGCAACTTTTCGGGTTTTGATCAAGCGCCCTTCGATTTCGATGGCTTCATCAAGTTTGCCCGGTTCAGGTGAGAGCTTATCAAAATATTCAAACAGGTTTTTATCTGCTTGCGCATCGAGTGGGCTGTGAAAGATTTCGGCTTGCTCTAGCGTTCTCAAGCGATAATCAATACCAGAGTCAACATTTACTATCTCGGTGTTTTCTTTCACTAGGGCGATAGCTGGTAAGAAACGAGCACGCTGAAGACCATTCCGATATAACTCATCTGGGACAATATTTGACGTTGCAACTAAAATAATGTCGCGTGCAAAGAGCGCCTGCATTAAGCCACCCAGTAGCATGGCATCGGTAATATCTTGTACAAAAAACTCATCAAAACAAATAATATCTGTTTCTTTTTTGAAAATGTCGGCCACGGTCTCAAGTGGATCTTTTACTTCTTTTAGCTTTTTAAGCTCATCATGTACACGATGCATAAAGCGGTGAAAATGCACTCGCATTTTCCTATCTGTTGGTAATGCCTCATAAAAGGTGTCAACTAAGTATGTTTTACCGCGTCCTACGCCGCCCCAAAAGTAAAGGCCAGTAATTTTTTGCTGTGGCTGTCGATTAAATAAGCGAGAAAAGAAACCTTGGCGCTGCTCTGGTTGGTTCACGATATCATCGTACAAACGCTGTAAATGCTTTACTGCGTTTTCTTGTGCCGCATCATATTGAAAGTCATCTCGTTGTAGGTCTTGCTGATATTTTTCCCAAGGTGTCATCATTTTTCACAAACTAAGCGTTTTTTATTTAAGGCATATATTAACACGCATCAAAACTCCGCGTATATTTAGCTGATAGTTTGAATTACATTTTTTATTACGTAGCCGAATAATTGCCTACACTTATAGAGCGCGTATTTTTAAGGAGACTCTCTATGACAACATTTGCTTGGTTAGGATTAATTGTGGTAGTTGCTATCGCTGCATTTTTCTTAGGCTCAATGCTCACCAAGAAACAACTCAAGCATGATGATTTAGAACAGCAAGTACAATCCGCGAAGCACGAGTTAGAGCAATATCGCCAAGAGGTTGCTGATCACCTTGCTAGCACCAAAAAGCTAATGACTAAAATGCAAGACAGCTACTCTCAACTTTTAAGCCATGTAGAAGAGACAGATAAAGCGCTACTTACGGTAAAACCTGCTATGCCTGATGAACCTTTCTTCTCAAAAGAAACCACTGAACAACTGCAAGCCTCGCTACAAAGCCGTCCTGAGCGCCGTCGCGAAGCGAAAAACGATGCATTGTCAGCGCAGCCTAGCGATTATGCCGAAGGTGAAACGGGTATTTTCTCTGGGGAAAGCTCAGAAGTTGAGCAATCAAAAGCCTCTTGATGAACTTTTTTTAGCCCCCATAGTCAGTAAGTACAGTTACCAAAAATGACGAACCGGTAAGTAAACCAAAATTTACTTACCTATCATCAATGATATATACCCGCTTTTTTAATGATTAATAGAAAGTGAGTGTTATTACTTTTCGGAGTACTTATTGACTATGAAACTAAAACTATCGTTATTGTCTGCTGCTATTTTTTCAACTGCCCTTTTTCTTTCTCCAACTGCAGCTGAAGCCAAACTCCCTATCGCGGTTGACGGCCAATCTTTACCTACCCTTGCGCCTATGCTAGAACGCGTTACACCTGGGGTTGTGAGTATTCGTGTATCAGGCGCAAAAGAAGTTCGCCGTCGCGTCGACCCTTTTGACTACTTCTTTGGTAACCCTCAACCTCGTAACCAAAAGCGCCCTTTTAGTGGTTTAGGTTCTGGTGTCATTATTGATGCCAATGAAGGTTATGTAGTAACAAACAGCCATGTTATCGACGAAGCTGATAAAATCATCGTTACTTTGAAAGATGGACGCGAGTTTGACGCCAAGCTGGTTGGTCGTGATAAAGAGTCTGATATCGCATTGCTTGAAATCGACGCGGACAACCTCACAGAAGTGAAACTGGCTAATTCTGACAAGCTACGAGTCGGAGACTTCTCAGTTGCCATCGGTAATCCGTTCGGCCTGAGCCACACTGTAACATCAGGCATTGTCAGTGCGCTGGGTCGTAGTGGTTTAAATATTGAAGGCTATGAAGACTTCATTCAAACCGACGCGGCTATTAACCAAGGTAACTCAGGTGGCGCTTTAGTAAACTTAAACGGTGAGCTAATCGGCATTAACACTGCAATTCTTGGCGCTTCGGGCGGCAATGTTGGTATCGGTTTTGCCATCCCTTCTAATATGATGAAGAACCTCGTTGATCAAATTATCGAATTTGGTCAAGTGCGCCGAGGCTCTTTAGGTATTATTGGTCGTACACTGGATGCAGGCCTAGCAAAAGCACAAGGTTTAGAAGTTCAGCAAGGTGCCTTTGTTATGCAAGTCGTAAAAGACTCAGCGGCAAGCGAAGCCGGTATTAAAGCCAATGATGTGATTGTCAGCCTGAATGGTGATGAGATCCAAAGCTTCGAAGAACTTAGAGGCAAAATCGCCACCATAGGTGAAGGAAGAACCATTGAACTAGGTGTGTTCCGCGATGGTAGGAAACGTACGATAGAAGTAACGCTTAAAGGCCAAGGTGAACTGCAAGCTCAAGCAGATAAGGTACACCCAATGCTACGTGGTGCTGTGCTGGAAAGTGGCGAACGTAACGGCAACCAAGGTGTTATTGTCTCTAGCATAGAAGAGCGCTCACCAGCTGCGCGAGTTGGTCTTGAAGAAGGAGATGTGATCATGCAAGTGAACCGTCAGCGCGTTAAGAACATTCGCGATATGAGCAACTTGATTGAAGACATTCAAGGCAACATCGTATTGGGTATTAAACGCGGCAGAGACTCTGTGTTTATTCTAATTCAATAACCTGTTTTAAGTTTTAGCTAAAAAAAATGCAGCGTCTTATTGTCGCTGCATTTTTATTTGTGCCATCATTACTATTCTGCTTTCAGTAAGATAAAATAACTGGTTGTTGTATAATGAATAAAAATGAGCGATGGCGTGCTAAAACTTTTTAAATTTATTCTTCCCCCTTTGTTTGTCGGACTTGGGATCGCATTTTTAGTGATTTGGTTTTCACCCAATCTAAAGAGCGCTATTTTGCCAAAGCTCGCCATGCCAAGCCATTACACCAGCAACCATATGAGCTTTGCCGACTCAGTCGCTAAGGCCTCACCTGCCGTCGTGACGATTTTTTCTGAAAGTATTTCATCTGTGCCTCGTTACCAAAGACGTAACACCACACAAGAGCTCGGCTCTGGTGTGATTATGTCGAGCGATGGCTATATTCTGACAAACTACCATGTTGTTAATGACGCTGACCAAATCATGGTCATCTTGACTGACGGTAGACGCTTCTATGATGTACAAGTTATCGGTTTTGATACCATTACCGATCTCGCTTTGCTAAAAATCCCAGGCCAGCACCTACCCGTTATCCCAACCGATGATGAGTTTATTCCCCGTGTTGGTGATGTGGTCTTGGCGATTGGTAACCCACTTAATTTAGGTCAAACCATTACCCAAGGGGTAATAAGTGCCACAGGTAAGCAAACACTCACTGATAGTCAATATAACAATTTGCTGCAAATGGACGCCGCTGTGAATGTAGGCAATTCTGGTGGGGCTTTAGTTAACTCAAACGGTATTCTCGTTGGCATTACCTCTGCACAATTTAGAACTCGCTTAAACATCGACATACAAGGGATCTCTTTCGCTGTACCTTACCAGCTAGCCAAACAAGTCATGCAACGGCTCATTGCGGATGGTCGAGTCGTTCGCGGGTATTTAGGTTTTAGAGGCACAGCCGTTGATAGCTCAGGAAATGAAGTAACCGACTTATACACTCCGATTGTTGGCTTGTTGATCAGCGAACTGGACCCATTAGGCCCTGCTTGGCAAGCCGGTATGCAAGATAGAGATATTATTGTTAAAGTTGCGGGTCAATCGATCTCTAACCCACAAAAAACATTACAGTTTATTGGTAATACTAAGCCTGGCACTGAACTTGAGTTTGAGGTATTGAGAAATGGTGAACACCGAACTATTACTTTGACCGTTGCTGAGCTAGAAATTAACACCAATTAATTCAATTCGTTCTCTCAGCTAGCTCAAACCAAATTAGGTAACCTGAGCTCTGGATAATAAATCTATCTCAGCGGCTACTTTCAACGTTAACTGCGTTGAATTTACTTGCAATAGGCTAGCTATTGACTCATAAATTCGCCTTGTTATCGCTAAAAGTCTCCGGCTGCAGAATTGAAAAATTACTTATCAATTTAATATCAATATGTTGGTAAATCTCTTAACCAAAGCTCAGGTTAGATACAAAAAAGCGACCTCTCTAACTAGGTCGCTTTTTAAAATGAGAATAGGTAAGTCGTTATTAATTGTGACGGCGTTTAATATTCGCACCCAACTTACTTAGCTTATCTTCGATGCGCTGATACCCTCTATCAACATGATAGATACGATCAACCACAGTCTCGCCTTGCGCAACAATTCCCGTCAAAATTAAGCTCGCTGACGCACGTAAATCAGTCGCCATGACTTGTGCGCCCGATAGCTTTTCAGTATCGCCACAAATCGCTGTATTGCCTTCTAAACGAATATTGGCACCCATACGCTGTAGTTCAGGCACATGCATAAAGCGATTCTCAAAAATCGTTTCTGTAATCGTTGCACTGCCACTCGCTACCACATTCATAGCCGTAAACTGCGCCTGCATATCCGTTGGAAAGCCGGGGTGAGGCATAGTTTTAATGTTCACAGCTTTTAACTCGCGCTGACGCATATCGATGTAGATACTGTCTTGTTGAACCTCAACTAGCGCATTGGCATCTCTCAGCTTTTCAAGCACAGGCTCTAAACTATGGTAATCTGTGTTCTTACATAACACCTCACCTTTCGCCATTGCAGCAGCCACTAAGAAAGTACCTGTTTCAATACGGTCTGGTAAGATTTTATGCTCGCATCCAGATAACTGCTCAACCCCTTCTATTTCAATGCGATGAGTACCTGCACCTGAGATTTTTGCACCCATTGCCACGAGGCATTCAGCTAGATTTACTATTTCTGGTTCGCGCGCAGCATTTTCTAAAATGGTTTTACCATCAGCAAGCGTTGCCGCCATCAATAGGTTCTCGGTCGCGCCTACACTCACGGTTTCCATGTAGATGTCAGCGCCCTGCAGACGACCCGAAGACGTCGCATTAATATAGCCGTTTTCTACATTAATGGTTGCGCCCATTTTTTCTAGGCCGTGAATGTGTAAATCTACTGGGCGAGCACCAATGGCACAACCCCCCGGCAAAGAAACTTGAGCTTGACCAAAACGGGCTAATAAAGGCCCTAATGCCAATACAGATGCACGCATCTGCTTTACAAGTTCATAAGGGGCTAGCACTTTATCAACCGTGCTTCCGTCGACTTCAAGATTATCTCCATGCCATTTAACTTCTGCGCCAAGCGTCTTTAGCAGCGCTTCAGTTGTGCCTATGTCACGAAGTTGAGGTACATTCGAGAAAATACTCTTGCCATTACCAAGTAAGGCTGCAAAAAGAATAGGAAGGGCGGCATTTTTAGCGCCCGAAATTGTGACTTCACCAGCTAGGGTGGTGCCACCTTGGATAACAAACTGATCCATTGTGGCTCCGTTATTGAGGAAGGATGAATTTACGTTCTCTTTGCCACTCTGTTGGCGTGAAGGCTTTAATGCTTAAAGCGTGAATGGTGCCGTCTTTGATCACATCCATCAAAGGCCCGTAAACTAGCTGTTGCTTCTTAACTCGACTCGCCCCGTCAAAACATTCACCAACTGCAATCACCTCATAGTGACTACCATTGGCTTTAACTATGACTTCTTCTAGTGACAATGCTTCTTGTAATACTGCTTCGACTTGGTTTGTTTCCATTAGATTCACTCAAATAAGTTAGAAACCTGACCTAACTCCATCAATTTATGCAGTTGCTCAGGTATATTTTTCAGCTCAAGGCGCTTACCTTGGCGTTGCAAAAGACCTAAAGAGTGAATTAACCAAGCTAAGCCCGCCGTGTCAACCCTAGAAACCTCAGAAAGGTCAAAATATAGGACTGACTGCGTACTTTGTAGCTGTTGGTTAAGAAGGCGTTCATCTATTAAGCTATTTCGGGTTAATTCACCCTTAATCGCGACTACACCTTCTTGTTGTGGTGAAAACTGCAAATTAATTGCCATCATCACCTCTGAATTGAACTGGTAAACGGCTCTTTTTATCTAAAAGGTCGATGACATGTTCGATACCTTGTTGACGAAGCACACCATGCAACTCAGTTTGTTTAGCATCAAGTAATGAAATACCTTCTGCCATCATGTCGTATGCACGCCACTCATTACCCTTACCTTTGCGTACTTTGAAGTCAATCTTAATATCAGGTTTACCTGACTCAACAATACGAGTTTTTACAACCGCAACATCATCACTTTCAAAATTACGGGCTTCTCCAAACTCCACTTTTTGGTTTTTATACTGGGTAAATACACCTGCATAAGTTGCCACTAAGTAGCGCTGAAACACATCAATGAATGTTTTAATATTCTCAACAGCCTGCTTTTTCTCAGCAGGATCAGTCATGGTACGTACTTTTTGAATATAGCTACCAAGCACACGATAAGCCGCATACTTGTAATCTACATAAGGCATAAGTTCTTGCTCGACAATTACGCGTAAATGCTCTTTATCAGTCGAGATGATACCTTGATCTTTAGCTACGCGTTTAAATGTGTTGTCAGCAACCTGCTCCACCATTTTATACGGGTCGCTTAAATCCACCTGTGGAGTTGCCAGCACCTGAGCTGACATCACTAAGCCTGCTGCAGCCATTAAAAACTTCTTAAACATGATTATTCCCCACCTTGGTTAAACAGGAATTGACCAATCAGCTCTTCAAGCACCAATGCTGATTTAGTATCAGTTAAAATGTCACCATTTTTAAGCGCAACACTTTCAACACCGAATAGGTCATCCAACTCAGAGCCTGCATTACTTGTTACCTCATTTCCTAAACAACTTTGCTTCGCTGATTCAGCAGCGATAACTGGAGAAAGGCCAAGGTACTGCTCACCTAAAATACCTGATGTTAAAATAGAGACCGAGGTTGTATCAGAAAACTGACACTCGTAACTCGCATCAATACTCATATTCACAACAGGTAAAAACTCTTGCGGGTGAATGTAAATACTTTCAACGCGACCGATCACGACACCACCCACTTTAATCGGCGCACGTGTTTTTAGAGAACCAATATTTTCAAATTTAGCGCTCAGCGTATATGTATCACCATTACCACTGATCCCTGAGTTTGCGACTTTAAGCGCTAAAATAGCAAACGCTGCCACGCCAAGTGCGACAAATAAGCCAACTAAAATTTCTATTTTCCGTGTATTCATAATTTCTCAAAACCCTTAACTTGAAAACATCACCGCTGTTAATAAAAAGTCGAAACCCAAAACGGCCAGCGACGAATGAACAACTGTTTCTGTGGTCGCCTTACTGATCCCTTCTGATGTAGGAACACAGTCGTATCCTTTGTAAAGCGCTATCCATGTCACGATCAGTGCAAAAACGAAGCTCTTGATCATGCCATTTAAAATATCTTGCTGGAACGACACCTGAGACTGCATGATTGACCAGAAGCTGCCTGAATCGACACCTAACCAATCAACACCTACTAAGTGCGCACCAATAATTGCAACGGCTGAAAATATCAGTGCCAACAGCGGCATACTGATAAAACCAGCCCAAAAACGAGGTGCTACGACCCTTTTAAGCGGATCAATTGCCATCATTTCCAGACTTGATAACTGCTCGGTTGCTTTCATCAAACCAATTTCGGCCGTTAATGCACTGCCCGCTCGACCGGCAAATAATAATGCAGTTACAACCGGGCCCAACTCTCGCAGTAGACTCAGTGCAACCAAAGGGCCCAAGCTATCTTCAGCACCGTAACCCACTAATACGGTATAACCTTGTAAAGCCAGTACCATACCGATGAATAAGCCCGACACCATGATGATCAATAATGATTGATGACCTACCATGTAAAGCTGCTTAATTAACAGCGGCGTGCCTTTTTTAAAATTAGGCATGCTGAGTAAAGCGCCCAATAACATGCGTGTTGCACGCCCTAATGAGGCAAAACGACTCAGGGTCTTATGGCCTAATGCTTGTAAAAAATCCATTATTGCTGGGCTCCTAGTAACAATTCATCTTCGTAAGGCGCAGCTTTAAAGTGGAAAGGCACTGGCCCGTCTGATAACCCTTTTAAGAATTGCTGCACCAATGGAGAACTATGTTGCAACATCTGCTCTGGCGTCCCTGTGCCAATCACGCCTTGTTCAGCAATAATCACTACATGATCGGCAATGCTCAGTACTTCTGTTACATCGTGCGTTACAATTAAAGATGACAAACCTAAAACTTGATTAAGCGACTTGATCAGACGTACTAACACACCCATTGAGATTGGGTCTTGTCCAGCAAACGGTTCATCGTACATGATGAGTTCAGGATCTAATGCGATCGAGCGTGCTAGTGCTGCACGTCTTGCCATGCCGCCAGATAGTTCTGACGGCATTAAATCTCTGGCACCACGAAGGCCGACAGCCTGAAGCTTCATAAGAACCACAAGGCGAATTAGATCTTCACTTAACTGCGTATGTTCTCTAAGAGGAAAAGCGATGTTGTCGAATACTGACATATCTGTAAAAAGCGCACCGCTCTGAAAGAGCATACTCATTTTCGTACGGGCTTCGTAAAGCTCAGCACGGGTCATACCCGGTACACTTTGCCCTTCAAATGTAATATCGCCGCTATCTGGCTTTAATTGACCACCAATAAGGCGCAACATGGTGGTTTTACCAATACCACTCGGCCCCATAATTGCGGTTATCTTCCCCTTTGGTACCGAGAAACTCATGTTCTTATAGATGGTCCTATCACCTCTGGAGAAAGTTACATCCTTGATTTCGATAATTGATTGCGACAAGTCGCGCTCCACATTCTGGTTAACCAATTTATGTATCATACTTTTTTTTGGTTTTAGTGTGAAAAGAGAATTCGTAAAATTTTGTAAGCGGTAGATACACCTCTGCTTTAGTATTAGCTCACTTCTATGAATAAAGCTTTTTACCTAGCGTTTTGTTTATACTTTTTTTTATGCTTTTGTTACTATTTGCCGCAATTTTGTTTTCGTTGTTGGCATATTCTTTTTATGATTTTATCTTTCATCATTTTGATACTTGGTTTTGCCGCGTTAGTTTGGAGTGCGGACCGCTTTGTCTTTGGCGCGGCAGCATTGGCAAGAAATTTCGGTGTACCGACATTAATCGTAGGTTTAACTATAGTAGCAATGGGCTCATCGGCCCCGGAAATGATGGTTGCAGCACAAGCTGCTTTTGCAGATAAAACGGATACCGCTGTGGGTAATGCGATTGGCTCAAACATCGCCAATATACTACTTGTATTAGGTATTACCGCACTATTGCGCCCACTTTCTGTTGGCTCAGGTATTTTAAAGCGCGAGATGCCATTACTTGTGATTGTGTCTTTAGGCGCTTGGTTTATTGTCAGTGATAATCACTTTAGTCGCACTGAAGGCCTCATTTTATTTGCTGGCTTTATCACCTTTCTCGCGACCTTACTTATTTTAACCAAACGTTCAGGTAACCAAGACGATGACCCTTTAGTTGCTGAAGCATGCGATGAAGTGCCTAATGATATACCAACCAGTAAAGCCATTTTGTGGTTAGTGGTCGGCATGGTATTGCTGCCTATTAGTTCAAGCTATCTTATCGACGCCGCCGTAGACATTGCAAAATATTTTGGCATGAGCGATTTATTAATCGGTTTAACGATTATTGCCATAGGTACCAGTTTACCTGAACTTGCAGCCTGTATTGCTGGCGTACTTAAAAACGAAGACGACCTAGCAATGGGTAACATAATTGGCTCAAATATCTTTAATATTCTCGCGGTCCTTTCTATTGCGGGGATCTTAAACCCAGCAGACATAGATGCCAACATCGCACATCGCGACATTTATATTATGCTTGGCGCGACATTTATATTGATCGCGATGAGTTTAAGCCTCAAAGGCTCTCGACGTATCAACCGCATTGAAGGTGGCCTCCTACTTGCGGCGTTCATCGGATACATGTATTACATTATTTAGTTGTTGGAGTGCACATGACTGCTGAACAATTTACCAAAACCGCTTTAAATGTCATCAATATTGAAAAGCAAGCCATTGATGAAATTGCACAATACATTGACGATAGCTTTATAGATGCTTGCCAAACTATTTTCGACTGTCATGGTCGCACTATTGTTATTGGTATGGGTAAATCAGGACATATAGGTAATAAAATTGCAGCTACACTCGCAAGCACAGGTACTCCCGCTTTTTTTGTGCACCCAGGTGAAGCAAGTCATGGTGATTTAGGTATGATCACCAAAGACGATGTTGTCTTATTGATCTCAAATTCAGGAGAGACCAGTGAAGTCGTCAATATTATTCCTGTTATAAAGCGCATTGGTGCAAAAACCATCGCCATGACAGGCAACCCTAATTCTTCAATGGCTAACCTTTCTGATATTCATTTGTGTATCGCGGTCTCGAAAGAAGCTTGTCCACTGGGGTTAGCACCAACAGCGAGTACAACAGCCACACTGGTTATGGGTGATGCACTTGCCGTTGCCCTGCTAGAAGCGCGCGGCTTTACTGCTGATGATTTTGCACTCTCCCACCCTGGAGGCTCTCTCGGTCGACGTTTATTGCTGACCTTAGAAGACATCATGCATCAAGGTGAGCAGATGCCAATCATCCAGACAGGAAAACTTATCAAAGATGCGTTATTTGAAATCTCGAGCAAAGGCTTAGGCATGACTGCGATCGTCGATGAGCAGGGAGTTTTAGCCGGAATTTTTACCGACGGTGACTTACGCCGTATTATTGAACAAAAACTCGATTTGCACAGCGCAAAAATTGATAATGCAATGACTGTCAAATGTACAACAGCAAAAGCTGATATGCTCGCGGCAGAGGCATTAAACATCATGGAAAACAAACGTATTAATGGTTTAATTGTGGTTGATGAAACTAATCGCCCAATTGGCGCTCTGAATATGCAAGACTTATTAAAAGCAGGAGTCATTTAAATGCAATTTGCCGACTTATATCAACCAATCAGCGAAGATGTGGTCTCTAGAGCGAAACAAATCAAGTTGCTCATTTGTGATATTGACGGTGTATTCTCTGACGGCCGTATTTACCTTGGCAATAATGGCGAAGAATTAAAGGCATTCAACACCAAAGATGGCTTTGGTATAAAAGCTCTTATCAATGCAGGAGTTGAAGTTGCCGTGATTACCGGTCGCCATTCACAGATTGTTCAGCAACGTATGACTAGCTTAACAGTAAAGCATATTTACCAAGGGCAAGAAGACAAGGTGAAAGCCTACGAAGAGTTGAAAGCCAACCTAAACCTGACAGATGTCGAGATTGCTTATATTGGTGACGATGGTCCTGATTTGCCTGTCATGGAGCAAGTAGGCTTTGCAGTGGCCGTAAATGATGCTCACCCTATCATTCGCAACCTCTCACACTACACGACTTTACTGCCTGGTGGATTTGGCGCTGTGAGAGAATTAACTGACTTACTCATGTTGTGCCAGGGTCATACACTCGGCACATCAGGAACAAGCGCATGACGGTCAACCGCGTCATATTATTAATTATTTTTGCACTGACCATGTATTGGATATGGTCACCGTATTTTGCTCAACCTAAAAAGCGAAGTGCCACTGAAGAAGAGAGCATAGCCACCCCAGATTATGTTGCTACAGATCTAAAGCAAACCAAATATTCTGAAGCTGGCATACGAAATTATTTAGTTGAAGCGAATAAAATGGAGCTTTATCAACAACTCGGGTTTAGCCATTTTACATCGCCTACATTCACCCTGTTTAATGGCCCACAAAATTGGCAACTTTCGGCCAATGAAGCCACTTTATATGAAAATAACATGCTGATCTTAGAGGGAGATGTTAAAGCCCTAAATCTAACTGAAGGCGCAATGATCAGCCAAATCAGCGCAGACCATATTCAAGTAGATATAACTCAGCGCGCCATGCGCTCAGATCTACCCGTAGAAATTGTGGGCCCCCACTTAAATATAAAAGGGCAAGGCCTCAATGCCGACCTCAATACTGAAATTATTGAGCTCATTAACCATACGCGAACCATTTACTATGACCAATAAACTACTTCTTTCACTGCTACTACTCGGCTTTTCTAACTTTGCTTTGGCAGAAACAGCATCTATGTCACAGGTATCGATTAAGGCAGGTAAGCAGCAAGCACAATTAAAGACAAACATTGGTATCTTTGAAGAAAATGTTGAAATCATTCATGGCAACCGTGAAATTTATGCCGATAGATTAGAAGTACATCAGCGTGAAGAGCTCGGTGAGAACAAGCAGCTTTTAGTCGCAACAGGCAAACCAGCTCGTTTTATCGAAAAGCAACCTGATGGCACAGTACTCAGTGCCAGCGCAGAGGAAGTTAGGTATGACGTTGCCAATAGACTACTTACCATTAAAGGCAAAGCTGAAATAAGCCTAGGAGGTCAAAGTACAAAAGCTGAAGCGATTATTTATGACATCGAGAAGCAACTGATCAGTGCTGAACGAAACGAACAAAATCAGCAACGTGTACACACGGTATTAGTACCAGAGAAAAAAGCATCAAAGTCTAACCCTGAACAAGGTCAATGAGCATGAGTGTGTTAACTGCCACAGCCCTAGCAAAAAGCTACAAAGGCCGCCAAGTCGTAAAAAATGTCAGCCTAAGTGTGGAAGCTGGAAGCATTGTTGGTCTTCTCGGTCCTAATGGCGCAGGTAAAACCACCAGTTTTTACATGATCGTTGGTCTTGTGCCTAGCGATAAAGGTAAAGTCACCATAGATGACGAAGATATCACTTTGCTACCTATGCACAGTAGAGCACGTATGGGCATAGGTTATCTGCCTCAAGAATCTTCCATCTTCAGAAAATTGACTGTGTATCAAAATTTAATGGCAATTTTAGAAACGCGTAAAGACCTCAATAAAGTACAAAGAGAACAAACCCTAGACGACCTATTAGATGAATTTAATATTCAACATATTCGGGACAGTCAGGGCATGGCTTTATCAGGTGGTGAGCGCCGCCGAGTTGAAATTGCTCGCGCTTTAGCCGCAAACCCCAAATTTATTCTTTTAGATGAGCCTTTTGCTGGCGTTGATCCGATTTCGGTGTTAGATATAAAGAAAATTGTTGAGCACTTAAAAAATCGCGGCATTGGAGTTCTCATTACAGATCATAATGTAAGAGAAACCCTTGATGTTTGTGAGAAAGCTTATATTGTTTCACATGGTGAATTAATCGCGTCAGGTACGCCTGAGTCAGTTTTAGCTGATCAAACCGTAAGAGACGTCTACCTAGGTGAACAATTCCGTCTATAGTTAAAACAAGACATAATCCAAATAACAAAAAGGATTGTTAGAAATACATGAGGCAATCGCTACAGCTGCGCATGGGGCAGCAACTAACCATGACACCACAATTGCAACAAGCAATTCGCTTACTGCAATTGAGCACACTAGATCTACAGCAAGAGATCCAAGAAGCGCTGGATAGCAACCCTTTACTCGAAGTAGATGAATCGGAAATAGAGCCGAGTGCTGATGGCAATGATTCAGACAAAGCGACCAAAGATACTGATTCTATCGAGCAACTCTCTAATTCTGCTGATGATGGTCACGGTGATGAACCGACAAGCGATTACGAGCTTGATAGCGATGCCGCACTAAGTAAAGACACAGTTAGTGACGATCTCGCCATGGATGTAACGTGGGACGAGTACATGAGTGCAGCACCAAGCACAAGTAGCGGCCCAATGCCTGAAGACGAAACCATTTATCAGGGCGAAACAACAGAAACATTACATGAATATTTAATGTGGCAATTAGAGCTCACTCCATTCAGCCCAACGGATAAAGCCATAGCTGTTGCCATTGTTGAAGCCGTTGATGATGCTGGTCTACTTACTGTCAGTACCGAAGAACTCCTAGAAAGTATTAATGAAGGTAATGACGAAGAGTTAATTGAACTCGACGAAGTTGAAGCTGTATTAAAGCGTATTCAACTTTTTGACCCTGTAGGTATTGCAGCTCGCTCATTACAAGAATGCTTATGTATTCAACTCAATCAGTTTGATGTAGATACGCCTTTCATTGCTGAAACAAAAATGGTGTTAAGCGAGCATATTGATCTATTGGCCAACCGTGATTACCGCACCATCATGAAAAAGACCAAGCTCAAAGAGCCTGAGTTAAAAGAAGTGATGACTCTCATTCACAGTCTTAACCCTAAACCTGCCGCCAGTATTATTCGTGAAGAATCTGAGTATGTTATTCCTGATGTGTCGGTGAAAAAAGTAAAAGGCCGCTGGGTTGTTGAGCTAAACCCTGAATGTATGCCTAAAATTAGGGTTAATGATCATTATGCAGCAATGTCACGCTCAGTAAAATCAAGCACTGACAGCCAATTCATTCGCTCTCACCTACAAGAAGCAAAATGGTTTATTAAGAGCTTAGAAAGCCGCAATGACACTTTAATGAAAGTTACCAATTGCATTGTGCAACAACAACAGGCATTCTTTGAACATGGACCTGAGGCAATGAAGCCTATGGTTTTGAATGATGTTGCTGAGATGGTCGAAATGCACGAGTCTACCATTTCTCGTGTCACCACTCAGAAGTACATGCATACGCCCCGTGGCATTTTTGAGTTGAAGTACTTTTTCTCAAGCCACGTAAGCACTGAAAACGGAGGTGAATGCTCATCGACTGCGATTAGAGCATTGATCAAAAAGCTAATTGCTGCAGAAAATACAGCTAAGCCATTGAGCGACAGCAAAATTGCAGATATATTGGCAGAACAGGGAATCAAAGTGGCACGTCGTACAATTGCAAAATACCGCGAGTCACTCTCTATTCCACCGTCAAATCAGCGTAAGAGCTTGATTTAAGACGTAAACCAAGAGAAGGAAAATGCTTATGCAACTAAATTTAACTGGTCGTCACGTAGAAATTACAGATTCATTAAGAGACTATGTAAACACGAAGTTTGCAAAGCTAGAAAGGCATTTTGATCACATTAATAACGTTCACGTGATCTTAGATGTTGAGAAGCTGGTACAAAAAGCCGAAGCTACCGTTCATTTAAATGGCGGTGAAATTTTCGCTTCAGATGAACACTCTGATATGTATGCAGCCATTGATAAGCTCGTTGATAAACTCGATCGCCAAGTTATCAAACACAAAGAGAAATTAACTCGACACTAACCATGAAACTTAGCTCGATTATCAACAAGGACTGCAGTAAAGCTGCGGTCCTTTTTAATAGCAAAAAACGTGCGCTAGAGTACATCAGTGAATTAGCGAGCCAACACCTTCCAGAGCATAACGCCCACGAAATATTAGATGCATTCCTAACGCGGGAAAAACTAGGCAGCACAGGCATAGGCAAAGGTATTGCTATTCCTCATGGCCGCCTTACAGGCATTGATACTATTTTTGCCATTTTAGTGACTAATCAAAACGGTATTGATTTTGACGCAATAGATAACCGACCTGTCGATATTCTCTTGGCAATGCTTGTACCTGAAGGTAATAATGCAGAACATCTAAAGACCTTAGCTGCAATTGCTGATAAACTAAATAACAAAGAGTTTTGCAAGCAACTTCGTCATGCAAAAGACGATGAAGCACTCTATCAACTTATTGCACTTCAAGATTAATTAACAGAGAGGAATCCATGGAACTGATCATCATTAGTGGTCGCTCAGGGTCGGGCAAATCCGTTGCCTTAAGGGTATTGGAAGACCTAGGTTATTATTGTGTTGATAACATTCCAGTTAATCTCCTTCCCTCTTTGGTTAGAAGTGTTTCTGATAACTATGACAAAATAGCCGTCAGTATCGATGTTCGTAACCTGCCAAAAGAGCAACAAGAATTTAATGATATTCTTGAATACTTACCAGGCTTTGCAAATCCCACGCTGTTCTATTTAGATAGTGATGACCAAGCACTGATCAAACGCTTTTCAGAAACACGCCGATTGCATCCGCTTTCTTTAAATAACCTGCCGCTTGATTTAGCAATTAAAGAAGAAAAGAAATTACTCGATGTGTTAATCACACGAGCAGATGTGCTGCTCGATACGACAGATTTAAGTGTACACCAGCTAGCAGAAACCATTCGAGAGCAGATCCTTGGCAAAAAAGATAAGCAACTTATCATTACTTTCTTATCTTTTGGTTTTAAACATGGGATCCCTAAACAAGCCGATTATGTATTTGATGCGCGCTTTTTACCAAACCCGCATTGGGAGCCTGAACTAAAACCACTGACAGGTTTAGATCAACCAGTCAAAGATTATCTAGCAAGCCACAGCATAGTGCAAAAGTTCACGTGGCAGATTCAAACCTTTGTCCAGACTTGGTTACCTCATCTAGAGCGCAATAATCGCAGCTATTTAACCATTGCAATTGGTTGTACTGGCGGACAACACCGCTCTGTTTACCTAGCGCAAACCATTGGTGAAAGCTTTGCTAAAACTCATAACAATGTGCAAATACGTCACCGCGAACAAGACATAGACTAAAGCATGGTTAAGGCAGAAGATACTTTTCTAATCCAAAACAAGTGTGGTCTGCATGCACGCGCAGCCACAGTACTTGCACAATTAGCCCAACAGTTTGATGCGCAGATCACCCTTTACCAAGATGACAAAGAAGCTCCTGGTGATAGTGTACTCGCTTTGCTCATGCTTGAAAGCAGTCATGGTAAGCAGCTTCGAGTTTGCTGTGAAGGTCCAGATGCCCAGCCTGCACTCACCGCCATTGGCGAGTTAATTGCACAAAAATTTCATGAAGATGAGTAACCAAGCACTTGGTAACTCTGCAAAAATTACGTTAAACTTAAGGCACTCTTTTTAGGCGCCCACAGTAACTGCCTAAACCTTTATTCTCGGTGCACACCACCTAATAAATGGATTGCCTATGCCAGAAGCCTTAGAACAAGACTATACGTTGCAACAATTACAACAAGTAACGCACGCAATAAACAATGGTCAGTTTGTTCAGGTTAGGCGTATTCTGGCTGAAACTCCCCCCTGCGACACCGCATTACTACTTGAATCTTCCCCGCACAAAGTGCGTACACAGCTATGGCAATTAGTTGACCCTGATATTCAAGGTGATGTACTCGAAGAGCTATCTGAAGACGTTCGTATTGGTATTATCAACCAAATGGATCCAGAGCTCATTGCAGCCGCAACTGAGGATATGGATGACGATGACTTAGGTGAAGTACTAAGAAGCTTACCTGATGACGTCTATCAAGACGTTGTCGGCGCAATGGACGCCCAAGATAGGGCAAGGGCAACCCAAGCGCTTTCTTATCAAGAGCGCTCTGCGGGTGCATTAATGAGCACAGATACGGTCACCATTAGGCCTGATGTGACGCTCGACGTGGTACTGCGTTATTTACGTCTACGAGGCGAGTTACCCGATGGCACCGACGATTTATATGTCGTCGATAAAGAAAACCAGTTTATCGGGGCGCTGCCTGTCGCAACCCTTTTAACGAACTCACCCGATAAAGTGGTTGCAGAACTCATGGATGATGAGAAAGAAACTATTCCCGTTTCAATGGATGAAAGTGACGTGGCGCAACTCTTCGAACGTCATAACTGGATTTCAGCAGCGGTTGTTGATGATAACTTACAACTGCTTGGTCGAATCACCATTGATGACATCGTAGACGTTATTCGTGAAGACGCTGAACACAGCTTGCTAAGCATGGCGGGTCTAGATGACGAAGAAGATACCTTCGCACCGGTTTTGAAAAGTAGCCAGCGACGTTCTATCTGGCTTGGCATTAACCTTTTAACGGCTTTGCTTGCCGCCTTTGTCGCCAGTTTTTTCGAAAGTACCCTAGATATACTTCCTATTTTAGCTGTGCTAAATGGCATTGTACCGAGTATGGGTGGGGTCGCTGGTAGCCAAACCCTAACTTTAGTTATTCGTGGTATTGCCCTTGGCCATATCAACAACACCAACCAGAAGTTCTTGCTTGGTAAAGAGCTTGCCATCGGGGCACTAAATGGTGTGCTTTGGTCTCTTCTAATCGCCGGTGTTGTTGCCATATGGCAATGGGATTTCGTACTCGGTGGCGTGATCGCCTTTGCTATGTTCATGAACTTACTTGCAGCCGGTATTGCTGGTGCCAGTATCCCAATTATCTTAAAGCGAATGAATATAGATCCAGCCCTTGCGGGCAGTGTGGTACTTACCACAGTGACTGATATTGTGGGCATCTTTGCCTTCTTAGGCACAGCGACTTGGTTCTTAGTTTAGACCCCTCCAAACACAAAAAAGCCCGCTCAATATCGCGGGCTTTTACTTTAATTAAGGCCTATTCCCCTGCGACCTGCATTGACTCAATTAATATCGAGCCCGTTTGCACACTGCCACGCGCTTCAATATCTCCACCAATGGCCTGCATTTCCATAAACATATCTTTTAGATTGCCCGCAATGGTGATCTCACTTACTGGATATTGGATCTCGCCCTTCTCAACCCAAAAACCTGCTGCGCCTCGAGAGTAATCTCCCGTTACTGTATTCACACCTTGCCCCATTAGCTCAGTGACTAATAAGCCAGTCCCCATTTCTTTAAGAACAGCCTTTAGATCATCGTGCGTCTGCTGTACTAACCAATTATGAATACCGCCAGCATGGCCTGTGGCAGTCATACCCATTTTTCTTGCTGCATAACTCGCGAGCAAGTAAGTTTGCAACTCGCCACCATGAATGATTTCACGATCCAGCGTTTTTATCCCTTCACTATCAAATGGGCTAGACGCTAATCCTTTTAATAAATGAGGGCGCTCAGACACATTTACTTTGCTATTAAAGATTTGCTTGCCCAAAGAGTCTAGCAAGAAGCTCGATTTACGATATAACGCTCCACCACCAATTGCTGAAACCAAATGTCCAAACAAACTATTCGCAACATCCGCTCGAAACACCACAGGCGTCTTCATAGTGGCAATTTTTCTACTGTTCAAACGAGCAATAGTTGACTCAGCGGCTTCAAGGCCGACAAACTTTGCAGATTTTAAACCAGATTGCTCACGACTGAGAGTATAAGCATGGTCGCGCTGCATTTGCTCACCATCTTGACCAATCACCATGGTACTTAAACTGTGACGAGTTCTCGGGAAGCCCGCTAGAAAGCCATGGGTGTTACCATAAACTCGTAAGCCTTCATGACTAGAGAAGCTCGCACCATCTGAGTTAACAATACGCTCATCAAACTCTAATGCCGCTTTTTCAGCTTCAATACACAGCTCAACCCCCTGCTCTGGCGTTACTTCCCAAGGGTGATACAAGTCTAAATCTGGCGGAGACATCTCAAGCAACGCTTTATCAGCTACCCCATTACAAGGGTCATCCGAAGTAAACTTCGCAATATCAATGGCTTTTTCAACCACAGAACGGAGCGCTTTAGGGCTCAAATCAGCGGTAGATGCAGAGCCTTTATGATTGCCCACATAAACACTGATCCCCAAGCCGCCATCTTGGTTAAACTCAATGGTCTCTACCTCGCCCATATGCGTACTAACAGATAGACCAGAAGTGCTCGACATTGCAGCTTCTGCTGCTGTTGCACCTAATTTTGTTGCGTGGGACAACGCCTCTGATACGGCCTGTTTGACTTCATCTATTTGAGTAAAAATCGCACTTTGCTGCTCAGATTTCATAGTTATGCTCTCTAAAAACACCTTTAATATCTAAATGCTAACACACATATTCGACTTCGGCTTATCAAGGCACAGCATTTATGACGTATAATTGTTATAATCCGCAAAATTTTTATAGAAACTCCGCACCATGGCTAAGAAAAAGAAACCCTTTATTGAAGAAGAAATTATTTACGTTTCAAAAAGCGAGCTAAAACGTGACGCACAGCAGTACCAACAACTAGCTATCGATCTAGCAGCTATGAGTAATAAGCAACGCGAGAGATTACCACTTAGTGATGACCTTGTAGAAGCCATGGTTGTTGCTGACAAGATCAGAGCGAAATCTGAAGCTTACCGCCGTCATATTAACTACATCAGTAAAACACTCCGCCTCACAGACAATGTCGCCGACATTGAAGCTGCGATTGAACTTATGCTTAACAAAAACAATCAAGCCGATGTTTTACTTAATAAGATTGAATCAACCAGAACCGAGTTAATCAATAACGGTGACAGCTTAATTAACGAACTTTTAGAACAGTATCCATCACTGGAAAGACAAAAGCTTCGCCAATTAGTTCGCCAAGCTGCGAAAGAAGCCAAAGCCGAAAAGCCAGCAAAAGGCTACAAAGACCTATTCCAGTATCTTAAAGAAGTCATGATGCCTTAATTGCGAAGTGTGCTTGCTGCGGCTGAGAAGTTAGCCGCAGTTTCACACTTTAAAATGATTCTTTATTAAGCAATTGAACAAGATAAGTAGATTTTTTCAACTTTAAGTGGTGACAAGCCCTATAAAAATTTTTATACTGCCTGCGCTTTTTACGATTCTATTCGATTTCAAGCACTTCTAAATAACCTTATAGCTCAGTTGGGTTTTCTTTTGAAAAAAGAAAACGTCGAGGAAGCTCTGGGATATTAGCGAAGCGACCTTGAGCGTTGATTCCGAGACCGGAAAACAGCTTCAGGACGAAATACAAAAAGCAAAAACTTCAAATGGCCCTATAGCTCAGTTGGTTAGAGCACACGACTCATAATCGTTAGGTCCCTGGTTCGAGTCCAGGTGGGGCCACCATTTACTCCTAAATTCAAACTCACCACTTAATAATCAAAGCCATATAAACTCATTACTCATATTACAACATACGCGTTTTTGATGGCTTAAAGTCTAGCATCTAGGCACTAGCTCATTTCTAACTCTATGCGTTTATTTTAACCAGAACATCAAGTCGAGAACATTACGTGAAAAAATTAGTAGTAGCACTGAGTGCATTAATTTTAGTTTCAGGTTGTCAAATGTCGCAGCGTCAAAATGCGACTACGGGTGAGACCGAAACAAACTCAGCAACAAGAGGCGCCATTATTGGCGTAGTATCGGGAGCAATCGTAGGTCTAGCGACCGGTAAAGATGCTGATGATCGCAGAAAGCGTGCGCTAATTGGTGCAACTACCGGAGGTGCAATCGGTGCAGGTGTTGGCTATTACTTCGATAGGCAAGAAGCTACACTTCGCGAAGAGTTAATGAACTCTGGCGTTCAAGTAAAAAGAGTGGATGAAGATAAACTCGTATTAATTATGCAAAACGGTATCGGCTTTGATTCAGGTTCAGACAAGTTAAGTACTTCAATTTATCAGACACTAGATGGTGTTGCGAAAGTACTGGTTGAGTATCCTGATACGCAGCTATTAATCGAAGGTCATACTGACAGCTCTGGTAGCGAGTTTTTAAATAAAACTCTCTCTGAAAAGCGTGCGCACTCAGTAAAAGCTTACTTACAAAGCCAGAAGGTTGCAGCAAATCGTTTATTCACCGAAGGTCTAGGTGAGTCTCTGCCTATTTGCGATAACAGCACCAAAGCTGGCCGCACTTGTAACAGGCGTGTTGAAATCAGCATCTTCCCTGCGAAGAAGTAATTTCATTTCATACTTTAGCCCAGCTCACATATAAGAACTGGGCTTTCTAATTTCCAATGTATTTCCCTTTACTGAGCCTATTTTGATAGATTTTCTTCTTGAACTTCTAAACCTTTTCTTCATTTTATATGTATGATTACTCAATATATGAATAGGAGATAACTATGCGTTTTTTTCTACTACTTTCAATACTGTTATGTAGTTTCGTTGCTTTAGGTAAAACTGAGCAAATATCCCAACAGGCACTACTAATTAATCAAATGTCTGCAACACCACATCAAATTATCGATGTCAGAAGCCCTGAAGAATTTGCAGCGGGACATGTAAAAGGGGCTATTAACATTCCTTTTAATAAGATCGAACAGCACCAAGATTTACTCAATTCACTAAAACAAAAAACGCTTGTTGTATACTGTCGCTCAGGTCGTAGAGCGGGGATCTTTGAACGTGCGCTGTCTAAAGACGGATTTAACCTTTTACACTTAAGCGGAGATATGAATGCTTGGCAGGCTGAGAGTTTGCCCACTGTGAAATAACACTTTAAGTATTTTATTTGCCCTCTTGTCACCACTTCAAGATGATTAAACATGCTGAGATATCGGAATAAATCATCACGAAAACAAGACTATTTTAAAGAATGTGATAGTATTGTTTGGCAGTGTAAGGATTTTAAAGTATGAATGTTGAACAATTAGTCGATAAAGCAAAACAAGTCTGTGATAACCGTGGCGCACGTTTTACGGCGATCCGTGAAAAAGTCTTCCGTCTACTTGCTGCTAAGCAAGGTGGCGTGGGTGCCTATGATCTTTTAGAAGAATTAAAAGTCTCTGAGCCTGGTGCTAAGCCAGCAACGATTTATCGCGCTTTAGACTTTTTATCTGAGCTTGGTTTTATCCATAAAATTGAAAGCACCAATGCATTTATGCTGTGCCATCATTTCGACCATATTCATCCTGTACAGTTGTTGATCTGTGATGATTGTGGGCATGTTGACGAGCTTCATTCAAGTTTAATTTCGCATGAACTGAATAACTTAGCGTCTGAGCGAGGCTTTCAGGTAAGTAACCAAACAATAGAAGCACATGGCAAGTGTGAAAAGTGTAAAGACTAAGTGCAGTTATGCAATTAAACCACTACACTTAACCTAGAACTGAATAATTAAGAATCAAGGGAACAGCACATGAAAGTAGAGTTCATAAACCCTTTTTTATCATCATTAATAAATGTCTTAGCAACCATGGCTCAAACAGAGCTAACACCTGGTAAACCAAAAATCAAAAAAGGTGAAGTTGCGCAAGGCGATGTATCGGGCTTGATCGGTATGGTAGGCCCACAGACTAAGGGTTCTTTTTCTATTACCTTTGATGAGCAACTAGCGCTAACAATCATGGAGCGCATGCTTGGCGAGCGCCCAGATGCAATTAATGAAGAAGTGACAGATATGGTGGGTGAAATCACCAATATGGTCACTGGCGGCGCAAAAAACTTGCTAGGTGAAAAAGGCTATGACTTTGATATGGCAACCCCGATTGTAGTGTCGGGCCCAGGTCACACCATTACGCACAAATGTGAAGGCACTAAAATTATTATGCCATTCACTTCGGCTGACGGTAACGCCAATATCGAGGTGAGCTTCGATAAGCTATGAGTTGGCAGCAAGCTAAATTTACCCTAGCCGCGAAGTCTCGCGGCTTTCACCTAATTACCGATGACATTCTCAAACAGCTTCCCGAGATCCATAACTATCAAGTTGGCCTTTTGCATTTATTCTTGCAGCATACGTCGGCCAGTTTAACAATCAATGAAAATGCTGATCCGACCGTGCGTATGGACATGGAAAGCCACTTTAATCATTTTGTGCCTGAACGTCAGCCCTACTATAAGCATGACTATGAAGGTGACGACGATATGCCTGCTCACATCAAATCAAGCACGCTTGGCAACCAGATCACCATTCCAATTAGTCATGGGCGACTCATGTTGGGGACGTGGCAAGGTGTGTATTTAGGTGAGCATAGAGACTGCGCCGGCGGCAGAAGTATTATTGCCACCTTGTCTGGCGAACTTTATTGATTTCACATCAAAAAATAAGCGGCACATTGGCCGCTTATTTTTTATCTTTTATGTATTGGTAACTCACTCTCGGCGTGACATTACACAGCAGTTCATAAGGAATAGTACCAGCACATTGTGCCACTTCTTCTACTGGTAAGTTTTCACCCCACATTTCAACTTCGTCACCGACCTGAACTAAGTCATTCTCTGCGCCAATGTCTACCGTAATCATATCCATCGACACACTGCCGACAATGCCATATCGTTTGCCATTGATCACAACCGGTGTGCCTTCTTGAGCGTGACGCGGATAACCATCACCATAGCCCATGGCAACTACAGCAAGTTGTGTAGCTGTGTGACTCTGCCAACGACCACCATAGCCTACTCGCTCTCCCGCAGGAATAGCACGCTTTGCTATCACGCGTGTTTTTAAAGACATCACCGCTGATAAACCATGCTCTGAGCCGACTGAGTCAAGCATAGGTGAAACGCCATATAGCATAAGTCCGGGTCTTATCCAGTCGCCATGGCTATCTGGCCAAGCAATTATGCCCGCAGAATTGGCCAAACAAGTTTGTTCGACTTTATCACCGACTAATTTGGAAAAATGTTGGATCTGAGAAAGCGTTTTTTCGTTATTAGTATCGTCAGCACAGGGGAAGTGCGTCATTAAACGCACATTACGCTTAGCATTTTTAGTGGCTTTAAGGCGAGCATAAAACTGCTCTAGTTGTTCAGGCTCAACCCCTAAACGATGCATACCGGTATCTATTTTAAGCCAAGTAGCAATCGGTGCATCTAAATTGGCCTGCTCTAGTGCAGTTAATTGATGCTCGTCATGAATGATAGTTTCGAAGTTATTCGCCAGTAAAATAGGTAAGTCACTCGCTTCAAAGAAACCTTCTAATAAGACGATAGGTTTGGTAAGGCCACCAGCTCGAAGTGCCAAGGCTTCATCGATTCTGGCCACAGCAAATGCATCTGCCCCCTGCAAATGCTGTGCAATCGTCACCAAGCCATGCCCATATGCATTGGCTTTTAATACTGCCATCACTTTGCTATTTGGGGCAATTTTTTTGATGCGTGCGAGGTTTTGTTCCAGCGCGGTTAAGTTAATTTCTGCGGTTGCTAATCTCATACAGCCTCTCGTGTGCGACCTGCAAAAGTATTAAGCTGCTAGTGCTTAATACTCATCATCAAATGCAGGACCTGCGTAATTGTCAAAACGAGAGAATTGCCCCTGGAAGGTTAACCTAACCTTACCAATTGGACCATTACGCTGTTTACCTATGATTATTTCTGCCACGCCTTTATCTGGGCTGTCTTCGTTATACACTTCATCACGATAAATAAACATGATTAAGTCGGCATCCTGCTCGATTGAACCCGATTCACGTAAGTCAGAGTTTACCGGGCGTTTATCGGCACGTTGCTCTAGGGTACGGTTAAGCTGAGATAGCGCGATAACCGGGCATTGCAACTCTTTTGCTAGTGCTTTTAATGAACGAGAAATTTCGGCAATTTCAAGGGTACGATTATCTGATAAGCTAGGTACACGCATTAACTGTAAATAGTCGACCATGATCATGCTGATACCACCGTGGTCACGAGCAATACGGCGCGCACGAGAGCGCACATCGGTTGGTGTTAGGCCTGAAGCATCATCAATGTACATCTTGCCTTTTTCCATCAATAGACCCATGGTTGACGATAAACGCGCCCAATCTTCGTCATCTAACTGACCTGTACGTACCTTAGTCTGGTTAATTCGGCCTAAAGAAGCCAGCATCCTCATCATGATCTGCTCTGAGGGCATCTCAAGTGAGTAAATCAGTACAGGCTTGTCTTGGGTCATCGCCGCATGCTCAGCCAAGTTCATCGCAAAGGTGGTTTTACCCATTGAAGGACGCGCCGCAACAATGATTAAATCTGACGGTTGTAAACCTGCAGTCATTTGGTCTAAGTCGTTATAGCCAGAACTCACCCCTGTAACACCATCTTGCGGTGACTGGTAAAGCTCTTCAATCTTATCGACTGTTTTTTCTAAGATTGAGTGAATACTTTGCGGGCCTTCAGTGCTCTTTGAGCGCTGCTCTGCAATTTTAAATACTTTACTTTCCGCTAAATCGAGGAGTTCATGGCTATCTCGCCCTTCAGGATTAAAGCCCGCTTCGGCAATTTCATTCGCAACTGTGATCATCTCACGAACAACCGCACGCTCACGTACAATCGCAGCATATGCATCGATGTTAGCAGCACTTGGCGTGTTTTTAGCAATTTCTGCCAAATATGCAAAACCACCCACCGCACTCAGTTGGTTATTCTTTTCTAGGCTTTCAGAGATAGTGATTAAGTCGATAGGTTGACTTTGCTCAACCAGCTTTTCCATCGCTTCAAAAATTAATTTATGCGTGCGAGTGTAAAAGTCTTGCGATACAACCAACTCAGCAACACGGTCAAACGCCTGATTATCAAGCATTAAACCACCAAGCACTGACTGCTCGGCTTCGATTGAATGAGGAGGAACTTTGAGGGTATCGACTTGATGATCTGGTTTAGCCATAGCACTACACAATCTGAAAGAATTAAGAGCAGTATTTTAGCTCCTAGCGAAGCAACTTAAAAGCGTAAAGCGACTTTCTAATTATTAGAATAGCTGAAATAAAAAGAGGCCTCACATAGAGACCTCTTATCAACTTTACGATGTGCCTAGTTTTTCTTTAATTCAATACGACCACTGACGGTATCAATTTCAACATCGGCATCACCGCCATTAAGAATAAATTCTAATTCACGTGACGGGCCATACTTGGCCTTCTTTACTTTATCACTGCTTAACTCATTTATTATGCGACCGCCTGAGTGTGCGTCAATATCAAAGCGAGCTGACACGTCGCTCGGGAAATACAAGCGAACATCACCACTTACAGTATCCATATTAATGCGAGCATTAGACTGTAGCACTTTAACTTGTACTTTAATCTCGCCGTTCACTGTATTTAGACGCAAGTCCCTTAAAGAGGCAACTTTGAAGTCTACTTCGCCATTAACGTTTTCAAGACGAATATCTGTCGCTTCAGTGTCACTTTCAATATCACCATTCACGGCATTGAATCGCAATTCACCTTTAGAGTTAGTATCATTGATGTCACCATTAACCGTTTCAAAGCGTAAATCACCCGATAGATTGTTTGCATCAACATCGCCATTAACCGTTTCAAGGCTTACTTTACCTTCAAGCTGCGTCGCTTTGATGTCACCGTTAACCGTTTTAATACGGGCACCGGCTAATAATTCAGTCGCAGAGATATTCACATTTATGCCTTCAAAGCTCAACTCACTGTTTTTTGGCATATAAATAGTCAGTTTAGAACCATCGCCTTTATTCCAGCCTTTATAACGCTTCGGCATTTCAACAATAAACTCGGTGACAGAGCCGTTGTTCTCAAGTTTATAACCTTTAGCAATATCATCGAGTGAGCCCGTAACCTTAAATTCTGACTTGTCCCAAGATTTAATGTCTACTTCACCGCGCTGGTTTTCAATTACAATCTTACCATTGGCGGGTACTGAGATTTGCTTATCGATGGCTTCACCGGCAAAGCAAGCAATGGGGAAAAATAGCAGTCCTGTTAGTAGTTGTTTCATCTTTCTTCTCCTAAATTTGTTGCCAACTTGGTGCATGTACACGGTTGATTAAATCTAATTGTTGCTGATAAACCTGCGCGAGCATCTTAAGCAACGCGGCATTTTCAGGGTCATTTTGTAAGGCAAGCTTCACAGCTTGTTCGGCCTGCTCTAATTCATCAAGTTGTTGTTGCCAGTCATTTGTTAAAGCTGGCTGTGCTTCATACTGTACGAGTAATGCTTGTTTTTGCTGTTCAAACAATGCACTTAAATCTCTCATCGTGTTTTGCTCAGGGCCCATTATACTGACATTCCATGCTAATAAACCCGCGATAAAGCACGCTGCAATACCTGTCACCTTGGGCCAATACTGCTTGTCATTGATACTGCTCTTAGCTGGCTCTGCAATTGCTCGCTCAATACCAGGCCATAAGTCGCGACTAGGCGCTACTTCACTTGGTTTTGCTAGCTCTTCTTTTAAGAAGTCGTCAAAGTTGACTTTACTCATGCTCGTACCACTCCTGTAATAATTGTCTTGCGCGATGATACTGCGACTTACTTGAGCCAACAGCCATGCCTAACATATTGCCTATTTCTTCATGGCGATAGCCTTCAACTGCATGAAGTACAAATACCAAACGAGCACGCTCAGGCAAACGCAAAATTAGTTTATCTAGTCCGTTTAACCCATTACACATGGCTAGGCTTTGTTCATCCATGCCGCTTTGCTCAAAGCTCACAACTTTTTGCAGCCAGTTTTTATGTTTGCGTAAATAACTAATGGCAATATTACTCGTTACACTATGCAACCAAGTTGAAAATTTTGACTGACCCTGAAACTGTGAAATTTTATGCCACAACTGTACAAATACCTCTTGCGTGACATCTTCTGCATGCTGTTGATCTGCAAGCAGCCTCAAACATAACGCAAATACAGGTTTTTCATGCTGACGGTAAAGCTGGGCAAACGCAGCCTGATCACCTTGTTGTACTCTATGTACTAGGTCATCTGTTTGCTCGTCTTTATTCGTATTCGAAAATGCCTGTTTGGCATCGATTAACATGACGTTATTCCTTTATCGGGTTTTTACCCAGTTTGGCGTTTTGCTTCATTGTTATTATCTAAGACGCCACCTTGGCTTAAAAAGGTTTAAAAGAAATTAAAAAAATTTGAAGAGACAGCATTACAAAGCAAAATTAGTTTTGCAATGAAATGCTGCTAGTTACATATTGTGCTGTTAGTCACCCGTGTTGTTATTATCAGTGTTAGAGGTCTCTCCTTCGTCTTCTTCTAGATCAGGCAAAGGTTTAGCCGACTCAAAGAACCAACC
The DNA here is from genome assembly GCF_042848605.1 of Pseudoalteromonas sp. MTN2-4. NCBI lineage: Bacteria > Pseudomonadati > Pseudomonadota > Gammaproteobacteria > Alteromonadales > Pseudoalteromonadaceae > Pseudoalteromonas > Pseudoalteromonas sp. MTN2-4. The sequence goes on along the minus strand of NZ_BTGK01000009.1, from coordinate 67,760 downwards.
TTTGAAAATAAGCTGAGGTTTCTCATTGCTACCGCCGCCTGAGCCAAAATTCACATCTTTCAGAGCTGAATCAAAATGCACACCACTACCACCAGAAGAGTCAATAATTGAGCCACGAACTGTGCCATAGAGTTGTCCACTTCCTGAGAGTTTTACTTGTGTTAAGGGCGCATAAATTGTCGCATACATATCTGATGCCCCTTTTACCTGAAAACCATCTCTGCCAGAATATGAAGAAAAGAAATTCAAACTAGGGATACCACTTACCGTCATTCCCTCTTTTTCAGTGATCACTTGCCCGCTTGCGCCTAAGATCACTTTACCGGTAGTAAATACCGTTAAGCTACTGCCTGATTCAATGGTTAACTTGGCATTACCACTTAGCACAAAATCACCATCGACTAAAAAGATGACATCGCCCCCTGTGATAGTCATTTTCCCATCACTGTATAACTTAAAGTTTTTCATGCCAAACACGCGCTCTTCATTCGTCCCTGTAATGCCATGTCGTTGACTTAAGTTATCAAACAAATAGATCTCTGCTTTTTTGGAATTTAACGCAACAGCCTTTTTGATACCTACTTGAGATGTCATCAAGCGGCCTATATCAGGTGTGAATTGATAAATCTGTGTCGCACCAACAGCGAAATCTTGACTTCGCTTTGGATTTTGAGCCATCACGTCCGGCATGTTCAGTGGTAATTCAAAGGGATCACACTCTTTATTTGGCTTCGCAGGGTCATAATCTGGAGAGCTTGGGTCATACACTTTAACTGGCTCTATCTCTGGCATTTTTCTGAAGAAATCGTCTGTATAACGAACATCTCGCCTTATTGTGCCATCGTCGAGTTCAACCCTATCTTGTGCGTGATAACTCGCAGGGAACTTACCCGTCCCCCCATACATGATGTCATAGGGATCATTGTTTGCATTAATGATCTTACTCCCCCACTTCATGTCGACATTGCCCGCCACTCGCACGTATCCCTTTACCTCACCACCGCGGTGTGTGAAAAAACCTCCAGAGTAGACATTGCCCTCAACACGATAATCTGAACCGCCCCCTCCACTGATCTCCACACCAGTATTTGAGTGTACATCTCCGATAATAGGTGAAGAGCCTTTAAGATATATCACTCCCGATGCTTTCACATCGCCTTTAATCGGCGAATTTCCGGTAATGGTGACACTCGAATCACCAATCACAGTATTTACATGACCTGAAGAGTCTCGGTTAGTTTCAGAGTATGGGCCTTTACTAGAGTCATAACTATCAACGACACCACTTCCTGATAAATTAACACCTTTACAACCCGTAACAGCATGTTGAAAGGGTGATTTAACATCTCCAGGTTTTAATTCAAAACGGGCAACAAGTTGTTGATTCGCATCACCATAATAGCGCTGGCCTAGACTCGTAATTTCAAGTAACCCATCAGCATTTTTACTTAAGCGTGCTTTATAAGCCGTGTCATCGCCTATATCAGCGTTTCCGGTGTGTAAACCATATTGATTAACTAACTCATCAACGGTCAAGTTGGTGTTATTTGATACTGCTGTTTGCAAACTTTTAGCTGCCGTAAAAATACCTTTTTCAGCGAGTAAACGTGCATTCATGTCTTTTTGAAAGTTACCCGTTAAACGCTCTTGGATCACTGTTTCTTTAAGTGCACCAAACACCACGACACTGGCCATCGTGCTCATTAACATGACTTTGATTAAAGTGAACCCTGACTGCTGCTTCATAATACGCTTTCCTTAAATGCTTCAAGCAGAATTAATTGCGTGGTGGCAATATCTATTTGCAGCCCTACTCCAAAGTGACTTGGTATATTTATCGGTTTGACCGTCACGCTGACTAGATGGTTATTATATGCAAAATTAATGGCTTCTATGCCCTTGAGCAGTTGTACTGCACCGTTACCATCGCCAATGTCACAGGTCAAAAAACCGTTTTCAAGCGCATAAGTTTCAGTGTAATCCACAGCTGGGGTCGTGCCTTGGCAAGATAATACATTGGCAAGTTGCTGAAATTGAATCGTCAAAGGGGCAGCACTAATAATAGGCTCATTGTTCGTTTGTTTAACACTACGCGTAAATACTTGGCTGGTATAACGGATCACCTCTTGTGCATCCGATAGCTCTTGGGTCATTCTTACTGTGCTTTTTATCGCCGAATATGACATGGCAACACCAGCGAGTAGAAACAAGCCGACCGCCATCGCCACCAACATCTCAAGTAATGTATAACCAGTTTGACTAAACTTTGGGTGAACAGCCACTGAGTACCTCAACATAATTTGCATTTAACGTGACTTGATTCAAAATGTTATTTTGCAGCTCTTCTGCTACGCGTTCATCTTTCCAACTAACTGTAATTTTCATTTCTGTTTTAAATTGACTGGGTAAACTCTCAGTGTCTAATTCATAACGAAATTGCAATGCCTGAGGAGGCTTTAAAGTATTAATGAAATCAGGATCTGAAAATAAAGCTGGATTTTTATGCTGCAAGTTACATAGATTTGGCCACATACGCTCAATCGCATTCTGCGCCTGCACAAGAGAAACAGTATAATCAAAGCTATTATTGGCGAACTGCAGTGACTTTAGCTGTGTTACACCCAAGCCAATCAGCGCTATGCTCGCAATAAACATAGACACCAATACTTCTAGCAATGAAAAACCAGCATTTACGCGCAATTTTCTTCTGCCTTACCTAACCAACTTTGTCCACTACGCAAAATACATAAACGATAATCGTCGGTATTTGTATCGTTATCAGAGATTAAAATATTGCTTTGTAAATTTAATTCACCCGTTGAACGTATCATACGATCGACCAGCTCAGCATTGACGGTTGGGTAATTAGAGTCGAACTGTCGTAACGTCTCCCTGCCACCTGCGACTTCAATTTCTACTAACCAAGAAGCGTCTTGCTTAGTAAGAATAACTGTTTGAGCTCGCTTTACCGCTTCACTTCTGGCGTAACGATATACAGCGTTTAATTGGTTGGCTGTTTTAGTCAAGCGTTCTTGTTTTATAAACTGAGCAAATGACGGAGCGGCTAGCATGGCTAAAATACTCACTAAACCAAGCGTGATTAATAACTCAATCATAGTAAAGCCGCGTGACTTTTGTTTATTTCCAGCAGTCATTGCCATTCCCACTTGCTGTTGCTTTACCTGTTTGGTCGATCTCTAAAACGGCACACCTGTCAGAAGATTGGACACTACCGGCTTTTGGCGTTGCTTTTAAGGTGAACTTTAAACTTCTAAAGTCAGGTGACCCTACAGGTAAATCTGGGTCATGTTTATACTCGAACGTATAAACTGCTGATTTAGGTAAATCCGTAAAGCTATTACTATGTGGATAACCACCGTTTCTTGAGTAAATTCGCTCTAAAATTGCCGCAGTTTGCAACATGCCTTGTTGTGCATCTGAACGATGCCCATCTTGGATGTACCTTTGATAAGATGGATACGCTAATGTCGTTGTAATCGCAACAATTGCAACCACAATTAACAGCTCAATTAGCGTAAAACCTTTTGTAATTACTCTAGAATTCATACTCTACCCAAAACAAAACAGCGCTGTCATTTTTAACACAAAGCTAACAAGGAACAAAAGCTTAACTTGTTATTAGGTATGACAAAACCCGCAGTTAAAATACCACATAATATATGTTTATGAAAAAGGAACGGATTACATGTAATTACACAATGTACCGTTTGCTCAGATCCGTGAGATGTTTAAACGAAGAGGGAGTGCGATAGTTTTTATTTTTTATATAAAAACCGCGTGCATAACACGCGGCTTTTCAATACTTAATCTGAGATTAAGCTTCAGCAATAACGATTACTTTGATAGTAGCAGTTACGTCTGAGTGTACAGAGATTGCAACGTCAAATTCGCCAGTCTCACGGATAGTACCTAGAGGTAGACGAACTTCTGATTTAGCAACTTCAACACCAACAGCTGAGATAGCGTCAGCGATGTCACGTGTACCGATAGAACCGAATAGCTTACCTTCGTCACCAGCTTTAGATACTAGAGTAACTTCAGCTAATGCTTCTAGCTTCTCAGCGCGTGCTTGAGCAGCTGTTAGTTCTTCAGCAATCTTCGCTTCTAATTCAGCGCGACGAGCTTCGAAAGTTTCGATGTTAGCTTTAGTCGCTGGAACTGCTTTACCTTTAGGGAATAAGAAGTTACGAGCGAAGCCAGATTTAACTGCAACTTGGTCACCTAAGTTACCAAGGTTTGCGATCTTGTCTAGTAGAATAACTTGCATGTTTCTACACCTTTTAAAAACGAGTTAATCCGCTGCTTACTTATGTAAGTCAGTGTATGGAAGAAGGGCTAAGTAGCGAGCACGCTTGATAGCAGTTGCTAGCTGGCGCTGGTATTTAGCGCTAGTACCTGTGATACGGCTAGGTACGATTTTGCCACTTTCAGTTACATAGTTTTTAAGAGTAGCTAGATCTTTGTAATCGATTTGTTGTACGCCTTCCGCTTTGAAACGGCAGAACTTACGACGTCTGAAATAACGTGCCATGAGTAATTTCCTCAATTAATTCTTTCAATATGTTGTGCATGTAAGACAAGTTGACTTAAACCATTTCGGTTTTCGTGACGATTTAAAAAACCGCGTACTTGTATTGCCTGCCCAACGTATAAATGCTGTGTTTGATTCTGCAATTGTGCACCGCTTGCAACCACACTTAGACGAACATAACTATTTCTGTTTAGTTCGGCTTCGACTTGCATTGATTTGTGCTCAAGTACAAACGTGCAATGTGGAATACCAGCTGGGCTTTGACTAAATTTGGGTGTTTTACAAACCGTACCCGAGAGCACATATTGATTTGTATACAGATCAGGCTGTGTCACCTATTTAATCAATCCAGATTCAATAACGATTAAGCAGAAGCTGCTTCTTTTTTCTCTTCTTTAACAAGAGGAGACGCTTCAGTTACAGCGTTTTTAGTACGCATAACTAGGTTACGTAGCACTGCATCGTTGTAGCGGAAAGAAGTTTCAAGCTCGTTGATTACTTCAGTTGGTGCTTCAACGTTCATTAGAACATAGTGTGCTTTGTGAAGCTTTTCGATTGGGTAAGCCAGTTGACGACGACCCCAGTCTTCTAGACGGTGAATTTGACCACCAGCTTCAGTGATAGAACCAGTATAACGCTCGATCATACCAGGTACTTGCTCACTTTGATCTGGGTGAACCATGAATACGATTTCGTAATGACGCATGGATATTCCTTACGGTTAATATAGCCTTGTCCCGTTTCGGCCAGTCGGGGGAAGGCAAGGAACTAAATGTGATAGCCGAAATGAGCGCGTATTTTACGTTGAGTTGGGAGTTTTAGCAATGAAAAAAGCAAGGAAAGACTAATTTTTAATCAGATTATAGTTGAATAAGGATATATTTGAAGAAGAAGATTGGAGCGGCACACGAGGTTCGAACTCGTGACCTCGACCTTGGCAAGGTCGCGCTCTACCAGCTGAGCTAGTGCCGCATTCCATAGTTAGCTCTATGTTGTTGGTAACATTGCGAAGGTCGCGTCTATTACCCGAAGCAGCTGAGCTAGTGCCGCATTCCATATTTAGCTATTAATTTGTTTGTAATATCGCAAAGGTCGCGTCTATTACCCGACGCAGCTGAGCTAGTGCCGCATCACATAATTAACTCTTAATTTGTCGGTAAATACGCAAGGTCGCGTCATTTCCTATAGCAGCTGAGTTAGTACTGCATATAATTAGTTATACACTAATTAATTTGCGTAAAAGCAAGATTAAGAAGTTGGAGCGGCACACGAGGTTCGAACTCGTGACCTCGACCTTGGCAAGGTCGCGCTCTACCAGCTGAGCTAGTGCCGCATTCCATAGTTAGCTCTATATTGTTAGTAACATTGCAAAGGTCGCGTCTATTACCTGGAGCAGCTGAGCTAGTGCCGCATTCCATAGTTAGCTCTATATTGTTAGTAACATTGCAAAGGTGGCGTCTATTACCTGGAGCAGCTGAGCTAGTGCCGCATTCCATAGTTAGCTCTATGTTGTTGATAACATCGCAAAGGTCGCGGCTGTTACCTGGAGCAACTGAGCTAGTGCCGCATCACAATATTTGCTCTAGAAATAAAAAACCCCGCAGAGTTACTCTCTTAAGCGGGGCAGGATTCTACAATAATGCAGGTGCTTTGCAAGCAGTTTTTAAAGATTAAAGAACTTTTCTTTATAAACCTTTAATTCCATTATTGAATCTTTTATGTCGTCTAGTGCAAGGTGTGAGCTTTTCTTTTTAACTTCACTAAGCAATTCAGGCTTCCAGCGGCGAGCTAGCTCTTTCACTGTACTCACATCTAGGTTGCGATAGTGAAAGTAAGCCTCAAGTTCAGGCATATACTTATTTAAAAAGCGGCGGTCCTGTCCAATCGAATTACCACACATAGGCGAACTACCAGGTGGTACCCACTCTTTTAAAAATTCTAAAGTTTGTGCAATGGCATCGTCTTCAGTGAACTTGCTGGCTTTACAGCGTGCTGTCAAACCTGAACGACCGTGTTGATTAGTACACCACTCGTCCATGTTATCTAACAACTCATCACTCTGATGAATAGCAATAACAGGCCCTTCAGCTAATACATTTAAATCGCCGTCAGTAATAACCGTAGCAATTTCTAGGATTTTATCTGTTTTAGGCTCTAAGCCCGTCATTTCAAGATCTAGCCAGATCAAATTTGATTCATTAAAAGACATAAACTACCTTAGCGGTACTTCCTTTAGATCCAATGCAATTAGATATATCATATTAGCTTCACTTGTTTACCTAAAGCTTTTTTTTTAAAAGCGCTTAATTTAATTGAGTTATAGCCCATTTAAGCCATGCTCACAAAGTAAACAGAGTGATTTTAGGCAATTTTATTAATTGCGATTTTGATCAGTGACAAGCTAAGTAACTATGGCAAAACAAAAGAAACTCAGTAAAGGCCAATCCCGTCGGATCAGTGCCAACCATCAAAAACGCTTGCGTAAAGCTAAACAGCAGCATGGCGAGCAACAAGATACCCAGTGGCAAACCGACAATTTAGGTCCGACTGAAAAAGCAGTGGTAATAAGCCGTTTCGGCCAACATGCCGATATAGAAACCACTGATAGCGAAGTATTACGCTGTAATATTCGCAGAACCGTTGGCGGTTTAGTATGCGGTGATGAAGTATTCTTTCGTCGTGCCAAAGTCAGTGATGGTGACCTCGCTGGTGTTATAGAGGCCATTGAAGAGCGACGCTCACAGCTTACACGCCCTGACTTTTATGATGGCGTTAAAGTCGTTGCTGCAAACATTGACCAAATTTTAATGGTGTCTGCAATTTTGCCTGAGTTCACCCCACAAATTATCGACCGATATTTAGTTGCTTGTGAAGATATGGGTATCGAGCCCATCTTAGTGCTGAATAAGATCGACTTAATTGATGATGAAGGGCTTGAGTTCATTAATGAGATTTTAGATATCTATCGTGAATTAGGTTACAAAGTTCACCTTGTTAGTACCAAAACTGGTGAAGGCATTAACGCGCTTAAGCAAATCTTAGTTGGTAAAAACAACATCTTTGTAGGCCAATCAGGGGTGGGTAAATCAACGCTCGTCAATACCGTTTTGCCTGATGCAGATATTCTTACCAAAGAAGTCTCTGAAAACAGCGGTCTAGGTCAGCACACCACGACTGTATCACGATTACATCACTTACCGAGCGGCGGAAACTTGATTGATTCACCGGGGATCCGTGAGTTTGGTCTATGGCATCTAGATGTTGAACGCGTAACTTGGTGCTTTAAAGAGTTCCGCGAGTATATTGGTGGTTGTCGTTTTAGAGATTGTAAACACCTTAATGATCCTGGGTGTATTTTAGTAGAAGCCGTTGAGCAGGGTAAAATTACTGAGTTACGTTTTGACAGCTACCACCGTATTCTAGAATCAATGGCTGATGGCCGCGCGGGTGCTCGCGCGCCAAGAGTTTAAAAAATTTACAGTTTTTATGTTAGTATCTGCGCTAATTATTTTTAGGAATTTATAGTCCCCATGGATAAATTTAAAATTGCCATGCAATACGCCATGCCTAAGCATGGGATCTCTCGCCTAGTTGGTAAATTGGCTGCTGCCGAAGCAGGCTCCGTGACAACTTCTTTAATTAAGGCGTTTATCAAGCAGTATAAGATTGATATGAGCGAGGCACTTTACGAAGATCCTGCGCACTATAAAACCTTTAATGAGTTCTTTACTCGCCCATTAAAACCAGGCATTCGCCCATTAACAGAAGATGAAAGCATCATTACTCACCCTGTAGATGGCGCTATCAGTCAATTAGGCGATATTGTTGATGGTCAGCTTATTCAAGCTAAAGGTCATAACTACAGCGTACAAGATTTACACGGTGGTGATAAAGATGATGCAGACCCATTTATGGGTGGTAAATTTGCCTGTATTTATTTAGCACCAAAAGACTATCACCGTATCCACATGCCAATTGACGGCACGCTGCGTAAGATGATTTACGTACCGGGCGATTTATTCTCGGTAAATCCACTTACAGCGAAAAATGTGCCTAACTTGTTTGCACGTAACGAGCGTGTCGTGGCGATTTTCGACACCAAAGTGGGCCCACTTGCGATGACCTTAGTAGGTGCAACGATTGTAGCAAGCATTGAAACGATTTGGGCAGGGACAGTTACACCACCTGCAGGTCGCGACGTGATGACATGGAATTACCCTGTTGAAGGCGACAAAGCAATCCATTTAAAGAAAGGCGATGAAATGGGCCGCTTTAAGCTTGGCTCAACGGTCATTTTAGCTTGGGGTAAAGATCAAGCTGACTTCTTAGGTAGCGAGCAGCCTGAAACAGTAACTCGTATGGGCACACCATTCGCGACAATTGAATAATACTAATTAAACTTTAGTTAATTAATATAAATAGAAAAGCCACCATACTTTGTATAGATGGCTTTTTTTGAATCTAGAAACTCGTTTTATTAAAAAACAAAAAACCCAGCCGAGGCTGGGTTTTTGAATTCTGTAAAACTAAAATTACTTGATTTTAGCTTCTTTGAAAATCACGTGCTTACGTACTTTAGGATCGTACTTTTTGATTTCCATTTTTTCAGGCATGTTACGCTTGTTCTTGTCGGTAGTGTAGAAATAACCAGTACCAGCAGTTGAAACTAAACGGATCTTATCACGCATGATTCAGCTCCTTAAACTTTTTCGCCGCGAGCACGGATATCTACTAATACCGCGTCGATGCCTTTTTTATCGATAATACGCATACCTTTAGTAGTAGTACGTAAAGTAACAAAACGTTTTTCGCTTTCAACCCAGAAACGGTGTGTTTGTAGGTTAGGTAGGAAGCGACGCTTAGTAGCGTTGCGCGCGTGTGAACGGTGGTTACCTACCACTGGGCGCTTACCTGTAACTTGACAGACTTTAGACATGTCTATATATCTCCAATAACTTCGCTCGAGCTTAATTTTCCCTTGGGCCTTAACTGTTTGCCCTGGGGTAAATCAGAGGGCGCTCTTTATACAGCATTAGCAGGCAAAGATCAAGGATCTAGTCCTATCAATCAGCTCATATGTAAATTTGATAGCGGCCAATTATAATGATCGAATCGTGCTTAGGAAAGTAAAAACTGCATTTAAATTAAACTAATTTGCAATATTTTGAGCAAAGGTGCGTTTTTTAACGTTTTCTTTCTGTAAATCACTTAAATCAAGCCTCGCTGTGCAAAAGATATACAGCGATTCCCTGCAACAATAAGGTGATCTAATACATGAATGTCCACTAAAGCGAGGGCTTTTTGTAACTTTTGGGTAATTAACTTATCGGCTTCACTTGGCTCAGCAATACCACTGGGATGATTGTGCGCAAAAATTAATGACGCCGCATTATGCTTCAATGCCGCTTTAACTACTTCTCTAGGATAAACACTCGCCGCGTTTATTGTGCCATTAAATAAAATCTCGTCATGAATAAGTTGGTTCTGGTTATCTAAATACAAGGCCATAAACACTTCGTGCTCTAACCCTTTTAATTGTAAGCACAAGTAGTCATTCACCGCATCCGGCGAAGTGAATACCGTATCGCGTAAGCATGCTTCACGCATATAGCGTTTACTCAATTCAAGCACAGCTTGTAATTGTACATATTTGGCCTCTCCCAAGCCTTTAAAAGCAGAGAACTCTTTTAAGCTGGCATTAAATAAGTTTTGTAATGACCGACTTTGCGATAATAATGACTCTGCCAGCTCAATGGCATTCATGCCGGCGATTCCAGTTCTTAAAAATATTGCCAAAAGCTCTGCATCACTCAATGCATGCGGGCCTTTTTTCAGTAACTTTTCTCTCGGTAGGGTGTGTTTTGGTAATGCACTCAATTGCATAGTTTGTCCTTAATTCCTTTGTTCCTAGGCACTAAAGTGTAGTCAAAGGATCATAAAAGACAAAAGCAGGTTACCCCTCAGTCACTTCTCTATGGTAGAGTTTAAGCAAGTTTTTACTGGATTTAACAAGCTATGAAACAGGCAAAAAATATTGTTTTGGGGATCAGTGGCGGTATTGCTGCTTATAAATGTGCAGAATTAGTTCGACGATTAAAAGAGCGCAACTGCAATGTCAAAGTGGTTATGACCGATTCTGCCAAGCATTTTATTACTCCACTGACTATGCAAGCGGTATCTGGAGAACCTGTTTCTGATTCTTTACTCGACCCGAGTGCTGAAGCGGCCATGGGCCATATTGAATTTGCCAAATGGGCTGACTTAATTCTCGTTGCCCCAGCAAGTTCAAACATCATCGCGAAAATGGCAGCGGGTATTGCCGATGATTTACTCACCACTTTGCTGCTGGCAACGCCTGCTAAAGTAGCCGTTGCACCAGCAATGAATCAACAAATGTACGCTCACCCTGCAACGCAAGCCAATTTGAAAAGGCTTGCAGAGCGTGGCGTTGATATTTGGGGTCCGGGTAAAGGCGAACAAGCATGTGGCGATGTGGGCGCAGGTAGAATGCTAGAGCCAATGGAACTCGTTGAACTTTGTAGGTGCGATGACATTGAACCAATTCTAGCAGGTAAAAGCATTGCCATTACTGCAGGCCCGACGCGAGAAGCCCTCGATCCAGTGCGTTATATCAGCAACCACAGCTCAGGCAAAATGGGCTATGCCATTGCAGAAGCAGCCCTTAAGTTAGGTGCAAAAGTGACCCTTATATCAGGCCCTGTGACTTTAACGCCACCAACAAAGGCTGAAGTCATCCAAGTCAGTAGTGCATTAGAGATGCGAGATGCTGCCCTTGAACACGCACAAAACTCAGATATTTTTATCGGTTGTGCTGCAGTTGCGGATTATCGCGCAGCCAATGTGGCAGAGCAAAAAATCAAAAAACAAGGCGACGAAATCACCCTCACTATGGTGAAAAATCCAGACATCATTGCCGAAGTTGCCGCCCTTCAAAACAATTGCCCTTATACGGTAGGTTTCGCAGCTGAAACACAAGATGTTGAAAAATATGCCAAAGGCAAATTAGAAAAGAAAAACCTGAATATGATCTGCGCCAATGACGTTTCTCAAGAAGGGCTTGGCTTTAACTCAGATCACAATGCGTTAACATTGTTCTGGCATGATGAACAGCGCAATTTAGGAGTCAATAGTAAAGCTGAGCTAGCAACGTCTCTACTAAAGGCACTAGCCGAAAAGCTATAAAAACCCTTAAAACAAAGGCTTACAAAGGTGTATTTTTTTCAGTACAAAACATGAATGAAAGTCACTTGAAAACACTAGCACCAAGCTGAATAAACCATTAACATATCCCCAACAAAGTGTGAGCTTGTTGGGGTTTGCACTGAATTATGCGCCGCATAATTCAAAGTATAAATAGAACATAATAACGATAAATTAAAGGACCATTCATGCCAGCGACTAAGCGCAGTAATCGCAAAGAGCAAATACTACAATCTCTCGCACAAATGCTTGAAACCAGCCCTGGTCAACGTATCACAACAGCTAAATTAGCAGCTGAGGTGGGCGTATCTGAAGCGGCGTTGTACCGTCACTTTCCAAGCAAAGCACGCATGTTTGAAGGTTTAATTGAATTCATTGAAGACACCCTACTTTCTCGTATCAATATCATTTTAGATAACGAAAAAGAAACGCAGGGTCGTATTTATAACATCTTGCTGCTCATTCTTGCATTCGCAGAGAAAAACCCTGGGATCACTCGCATTCTTACTGGTGATGCACTTCAAGGTGAACAAGAGCGTTTGCGTGAACGCATTCAAGGCCTATTTGAAAAGTTAGAAACCCAGTTCAAACAAGTTCTACGTGAACGTAAACTTCGAGAAGGCAAAGCCTTTACTACCGACGAAGCTGCATTGGCCAATTTCTTCCTAGCTTACATCGAAGGCAAAATGAACCAGTTTGTTCGCAGTGATTTTAAAACTCGCCCAAGCAGTCAATTTGAAGCACAGTGGCAAGAGTTGCAAAAAATCTGGTTAGCTTAATCGCCAATTAAATTCTAAAAAGCGACAGATGTCGCTTTTTTTGTGCCCAAAAATCACTGTTTCACCTCTCATACCAATCCTCTTAATTAAGTGTTCTGTTTTGAGGCAAGTAAAATTTGTCGGTAGCACCGCTCACGCGTTCTGCTATCGTTGAGGTACCGACTTCCATGTAGGCAAGGCGAAAATTTTGCTATTTAGTTGTTCTAAATAAGAAATTTTCAACAAAGCTAACGTCAGTTTTAATCTCTCAAAATGATTAAGTCTTATTGAGGATTGGTATCTTACTGTTATTGACCGCATCGCTCTTTTGTCTTTACCTGCTGCGTGATAAAAAAAACCTTTATAAGTAAAATTAGGTTTGCACCATGAAGGCGTTCCACTCTCTTATTGCAGCCAGTGTGCTGTGCAGCTTGCCTGTTGCGGCGAAATCAAACCTTGAGTTTAAAGATGTATTTGATTTTCGCTATGCACAAGGCCAGCAACTTTCTGAAAACGGCCAATTTCTGACTTTTTCTGCAAAGCCTTATCGCGGCAACAGCGAAGGCTTAGTCTATGACTTAACAACAAACAAAATCATTGCCCGAGTTCCGCAAGGCACTAAGCCACAGATCAACAAGGCTGCAAACTGGGTGGCGTTCACCCAAGTGCCTACTCTATTAGAAAAAGAAACCACCAAGAAAAAAGATAAGAAGAAACTAAAAAATCATCTTATTTTGATTAATACCAACACACATAAGCAAACCACCTTTGCTGAAGTAGTTGATTACCAGATCAGTGATGACGGTAACTGGCTTGCTTATCGCACCAAAGAAAAACCAGAAGACGATAAAACAGACCATAAAGCTGACAAGCCTGAAAGCGAAATTAAGGCAGATAAAAAAGACAAGTTTTATTCACTGGTAATCGTAAACCTGCGTGATATGAGCAAAACCACCATTGAACATGTTGGTAAGTTTGCGCTGAGCCCTAAAGAATATGGCGTACTATTTAATGTTCATGCTAAGCATGGTGCAAAAAACCACATTGGCTTTTTTGATTTAAACACGCAAACGCAAAGCAGTTTATTCAACGAGCCAGGGGTCACCTTAAGCCAAGCAATTTGGCACCCTAAAAAGCCTATTGTTGCTTTTAACATGGCCAATTATGTCAATGATGATACACGTCGTCGCGACCATCAAATTAGTCTATGGCACAGTGATACCAATACCTTAAAAGAGATTGATAACCCAGCAGGGTGGTTCACAGGTAAAACAGCTAAACTAACCTGGTCTGAGCAAGGTGAGCGCTTATACTTCCAAAACCGCCCCCTGCTTGAAGCTAAAGAAAAAGAGTTGAAGTATAAAGACGAAGCATCTCTCACTGACTTCGACACTATTCGTGCGCAAAAAGGCCTACAGGTTTGGCACAATAACGATGCTGAAATTAAAACCCGTGAAGCCAAAACATGGCAACAAGCGAATAAAAACCGCCACTATCAAGCAGTTTATCATCTAAATGGTGAGCAAGTTGTGCAGCTTGCTAACGAGCAAGCGCCAAATATTCGCTTAAACACCGAATCGAACTTCTTACTCGCAAGTAACGATAAGCCACATTTAGAACGCATTATGTATGAAGGCTTCTTCAACGATTATGCTGCCATTAATGTGAAAACTGGCGATCAAACCAAGATCATCGAAGGTTCACCGTTTAGACCAAGCCTGTCTCCGACTGGTAGCCATGCTGCGTTCTTTAAAGACCAGCAGGTTTGGTTAAAAGACTTATCATCGCAATCTCTGTCACCTTTAACCAAAGCTATAAAAGAGGCGATTTTCGCCGACGACAAGCACGACTACCCGAGCGAGCAACCTGGCTATGGTTTTGCAGGTTGGCAACTTGATGGTTCAATTGTGTATGTCTACTCGAAGTTTGATATTTGGGCATTCGACGTCAATACACAACACGCGACTCGATTAACAAAGGGCCGCGAAACAAACACCCAATACCGCGTAAAGTATCTTGATCAAAATCAGCTTGGTTTTGCTACAAATGACACCTTAATGCTGCATACCCACAACACTGAAAATAAACAGTCGGGCTTGGCAACGCTGGACCTAGCAACAGGTAAAGTAAAAACAGTACTAAAAGGCGAAGCCCGCTATGCACTAGTCGCTAAAGCTAAACATGCCGACAAACTGATTTTCACCACAGAAAGCTATCATCAGTTCCCTGATTTTTGGCAAACCACCAGCACATTCGCAAAGACTAAAAAAGTGACAGACTTAAACCCACAAGTGAAGAACTTTGCATGGGGTGGCAAACCTGAATTAGTGCAATATAAAGGTTATAACGGCGAAGACTTACAAGGTGTGCTAATCAAACCTGCTGGCTATAGAGAAGGTGATAAAGTACCTACGGTGATTTATTTCTACCGCTATATGAGCCAACGTATGTATAACTTCCCGAAAATGGAATTAAACCACAGACCGAACTTCCCAATGTTTACCTCGAACGGTTACGCATTGTTCTTACCTGATATTCGTTTTGAAATTGGTAAGCCGGGCCCATCATCAACTCAAACCATGATCAACGCCGCGCAAAAGCTGATTGATATGGGGGTTGCACACCCTGATAAGATTGGTTTACAAGGTCACTCTTGGGCAGGCTACCAAAGTGCCTTTATGATCACGCAAACAGATATGTTTAAAGCGGTTGTATCGGGCGCGCCAGTGTCTAACATGACATCAGCTTATAGTGGTATTCGTTTAAAGTCGGGTCTTGCTCGTCAGTTCCAGTATGAAACTGGCCAGAGCCGTATTGGTAAACCGCTGACACAAGCACTCGATTTATACATTGAAAACTCGCCTGTATTCTTTGCCGACAAAGTAAATACACCTGTGCTGATCATGTTTGGTGATGACGATGGCGCGGTACCATGGCAAGAAGGCATTCAATACTACTTAGCACTTCGTAGACACAATAAAGATGCCATTTTCTTACAATACGAGGGCGAGCCACATCACTTGAAGAAATTCCCGAACCAAGTAGATTTCTCAATTCGTATGATGGAGTACTTTGATCATCACCTAAAAGGAAAACCTGCGGCTGATTGGATCAAAAACGGAGTTAAACACCAGCCTGAGTAATTGAACAACCGATAAAAAATACAATTAATAAAGCCTGCAACCGCAGGCTTTATTAATTAACCTGAACTCTGGATAATAAACCTCTTAACCAAAGCTCAGGTTAATTAGAGCAAGTTTGTCTGGATAACTATGCGTTGGTTTTAATTAACACTTGATCTGCAAACCAATCACTCAACAGCTGTTTTTCATAGATGAAAGACTTATCTAGCTCTTTATTAATACGATCCATAAAGCTCATGTCTTTTAGTACCAGCTTCTCGGCGCTGCTTACTGTTACACCTGATTTATCTTGTAAGGCATAACTAATGGTCAATTTAGGAAAATAGATTCGCTTTATCACACGTATTTCTTGCATGCCCATTCTCGAGTCGCCAGCAAGATCGATGTCATCAAAAGTCACATTCAATTTGTAACCTTCGGGTAACTGCTCAGCCAATTTGCTGATGTGCTTTTCAAAATGTTTAGTGACACGTTTGTGATATGACCGTTTTGCTTCATTTGCAGGGTGCACATCGTGGTAATCGTTAAAATCTTTCCAAGTAATTTTTGCCTCTCCAGCGATACTTAGAAATGGCATACTCAAAGCGAGTAAGGTGAAACATAACTTTTTCATGATGACTTCCTAATTGCGTTTTGTGTATATATTGAACAAAAAAGTACGTAATTGGAACCCTTTCAGGGTCACAATTACACACTTTTACACATCACACTCTAAAGTGCTACTTTTTTGTACAAAAAAGTAGTGAGTACAACACAGGTACGACTCCTAATGTCAAAAGGGTCGAAAACAATAGTCCGCCCATAATAGTCAGTGCCATAGGCTCCCACATTTCACCGCCGCCTAAGTACAGTGGAATTAAGCCCAATACAGTTGTCGCGGTTGTCAGTAAAATTGGTCGCATCCGCTGTTGTGCAGCATAAATAATGGCTTGTATAGGATTACTGCTATCTTCGTCTAGCTCCATCTTAATGCGCTCAAGCAATACAATCGCATTGTTGATCACAATACCCGCCAGCGAAATTACTCCTAGTAGTGTCATAAAACCAAAAAATGACTGGCCGAGTAATAACGCAGCCACTACACCGACAAAACCAAGTGGGATAGTTGTAAGCACAATGACCGACTTACGGATCGAGTTAAACTGGCCTATTAACAAAATCACGATAATAAAGACAGCTATCGGCATCTTATCGGCAATTGACTGGTTGGCTTTGCCCGATGACTCTGCTTCACCTCCGAGCTCATAGTCATAGCCATAAGGCCAATTTGCTTTTTGTTCCTCAAGCCAAGGGAGCAACTGGGCAAACCCTTCATTGGCGGTAATTCCTTCAATTTGCGCCCCAACTTTAACGGCTTTTAGGCGATCTCGACGTAAAATCTGGGCGCTTTCCCAAACCACTTCGATGTCAGCAACTTGCTTCAATGGCACGGAACGACCTGTTGCTTGAGAATACACCACCATAGCTTCAAGTTTACCAATATCTTGCCTATCACCAGCGATTGAACGCAAGGTAATCGGAATAAGCTCGTCGCCCTCTCGGTATTTGGTAAGCTCCATACCACTTAAGCCTGTTTGCAATGAATTTGCAATATCTCGACTAGACAAGCCCGCTCTGCGAGCTCTTGCTTGATCGATTTTGATTTGCAGCTTTTTAATTGGTAAACCCCAATCATCACTGATTGACTTTAGGCCCGTGGTTTCGCGCATTTTCGCTTTTAATTCATCAACAATACCCATAAGTACATTGATATCATCACCAAGTAATCTAACTTCAACCGGGTTTGCTATCGGTGCCCCATTTTCGATTTTTCGCAGCTTTAAGAGCAGATCAGGGTGACGTGCCAACGCATAGTCTTCAATTTGCTTCATCACTTTATCAATATACTTATAAGACGTCGTGGTGATGATCATTAAGGCATAGTTCGAGCTGGTTGGCTCAGGGCTATGCGTTAACAAAAACCTAGGTCCACCGTTACCGATATAGCTCACCCAATCAGTAACGCCTTGCTCTGTTTGGTCGTTTACTTTTAAGTTGTTGGCAATAAACGATTCTACATCACGCACAACCGACTCTGTTGCAGTAATGCGCGTACCAATAGGAAGCTCTAATTCAACTTTGAAATAATCACGGTCTGACGGAGGAAAAAACAATTTAGGCACGTACTGCATACCTTGAATAGCTATAAACAACATACCCATACAGCCAAGTACCGTGAACCAACGATACTTAATCAGTCCAGACAAAATGTTTTTATAGAACAAATAAAAGCCTGTATCGTAATTAGTAGACTCTTTCTTCACCTTAGTAAAATACACGCACAGCATTGGGATCATAGTCATCGCCAATAACCAAGAACATAGCAAGGTAATAGTCACCACTTTAAATAGCGAGGCGGTATATTCCCCCGTCGTCGATTCTGCTAAAAAGATAGGTAAAAACGCCGCGCCCGTTGTGAGAGACGACACCAACAATGGAATTTTCAGCTCTTGTGCCGAATCAACTGCTGCGTCTATGGCCGCTTTCCCTCGTTCCATCTGAACCATGATGTTTTCAGACATCACGATACCGTTGTCTACCAGCATGCCTAATGCGATGATCAATGCTGCCAAAGAGATTTGGTCTATGCTGATATTGAAAAAAGACATCACCAAAATGCCTAACACCATACTCATCGGAATAAGACTCGCGACAATCAAACCCGTTCTTAGACCAAGACTAAACAACATGACCACTGTCACAACTAAAACAGCTTGTACAAGGTTAGACACAAAATCCGAGACTTTCTTTTCAACTTCTTTGGGTAAGAATGACAGCAGCTTGAACTCAACCCCAATCGGATAAACCGATTCAAGATGGTGCAGCGCATTAATGACTTGCTCACCGAGCAGTAGGTTATTACCACCTTGGCGCATAGAGATGGCTATGGTCATGCCGCTTTGCTGGGCAACTCTCACCTTGCTCTTAGCAGGGTCGACGTAATCCCGGTAGACACGGGCAATATCACTGAGCAAGATCACTTGCTGGCTACCCGACACATTGATGATGGTGTTAGCAATATCTTCGACTGACTCAAAATTACCACTTGGCTCCAACGCCAAAGTTTCATCTTCAATGTAAATTGAGCCGCCTGGGTTAACGATGTTACGAGCCGCGAGTTGATCTTTTAATTGATTTGGGGTGATACCCAGTGCCGCCATTTTGGCATTTTCAAACTCAATGAAAACTCGCTGCTCTTGTATACCAAAGATGTCGACTTTGGCGGCTTCTGGCAAGCGAAGCAATTGATCTCGCACTTGCTCAGCTACTTCTTCCATTTCGCGATAGGTGTAACCCTCGGCAGTTAAGCCAATGACTACGCCAAACACATCACCAAACTCATCATTGACGATAGGCGCTCTTGCATCGCTCGGTAAATCTTTTTCAATCGACTGAATTTTACGGCGTAAGTTATCCCATATCGGCCGCATCTCTTTATAGCTTTCTTTAATGTTGACGCTGACAATCGATACTCCCGTTTTTGAGGTACTACTGACAAAATCGAGTTCAGGAATTTGCTGTACTACTTTCTCAATTTTATCTGTCACTAGCTCTTCAACACGTTGTGGGCTTGCCCCCGGAAAGTGAGTCACCACTTGTGCGGTACGGATAATAAAACCTGGGTCATAGTCTTTCGGCATTTTGTCAAAGGCGAGTATCCCCGACAGTAAGAGCACGAGGATCAACACCCATGTGGTGCGATTATTTTCTAAAGCGAGGCGAGTAATATTCATTACTTACCTCCTGAAAACTTCACTATTTGTCCGTCAGTTACCTTGCTCATACCCGCGGTAACAACAAAAGCCCCCTGCTCTACGCCTGAAATAACAGGAAAGCCTAGTGATGAAATTTCGCCAATTACGACTGGTGTTTTCATTATTTTACCCTTGTTTGCTCCTTGAGATTCGACCGTCCAAACATAATTACCTTGGCTATCTTTTAATACCGTCGCTAACGGTAAATACAGGTTTGCAGCTGTTCGACTTGGTGTCCCAGCCATCACTTTTGCCGTCATACCAGGTAAAATATTGTAGCCTTCAGGGGGTAACATACTAAAAGTCACTTCATAAGTTTTTGTCGCTTCATCAGCTTGTGTACTAATTTCGACAAATTCCAGCGGAAAACGCTCTTCTTTTATCGCAGCAAATTCAGCAAACACCTGTTTTGGCGCTTCTTTACTGACGCGGATCATGATGCTTTCAGGCACATTCACTTTTAAGTTAATGTGCTCGATATCTTGTAATGTCGCAATGGCTTGTTTGGCTTGTATCTCTTCAAATTGTTCTACATGAGTTCGTGATACAACACCAGTAAATGAGGCTTTTAAAGTGGTATATGCAAGATTATTTTTCGCATTTGCTAACTTAGTTTTAGCACTCGTAAATTGCGACTTTAATTTATCGTAATCAGATTGACTAATGGTACCCGACACAATCAATTGTTCTGCTCGAGCAAAATCAGCTTTGGCCTTATCAAAATTTGCTTGTGCTTCGTCTACAGCTAATTTGTAATCTGTATCATCTATGTGCGCAATCAGATCACCCGCTTGTACCGGTTGACCTTGCTTTACATATAAATCGGTAATAGAGCCTGACACTTTAAACGACAAGTCTGCGGTGCTCGCCGCATCCACAACAGCCGGAAATTCCTGTAATGGTCCTTCTGTTTGCTTAACAAGTTGCAATGTTCTGACAGGCCTTAGTTTTCCTTGATTAGCCATATCACTTTGCGGTTCAGAACAGCCAGTAAGTATGATCGTCAGAGTTGCGACCATCAAAAGCATTTGTCTTGTTTTCATTGTCTTATCACCATGATGTAGTTGTTATGTCAAAGGGCAGGATGTAACACACTATAATTACATGCCGTTAATTCTAGTCGACTTTTCAAGTTTTATAAGAATAACAGGCTGTATTCTAAAAATTTATTACCAACTTAGATGCCATATTTTACGTTTTCAAGCATAAAAAAACCGAAGCCTTTGAGCTTCGGTTTGCAATAAAGTTTCAAAATAAATAAAGAAGTGAAATAAATTATTTTATCGCTTTACTTAGTATCGTCAGTTGCCTGCTTATTTAATGTGATATCAGACCAAACCAGACGATGATCTGAGCTTTGCAGACCCGGCCCGACTAGATGATAGTTCTCGTCGGTTTTACTCGGCCAAAATACCGCTGTTTGCTCAACCTGAATACCAAATGTTGATGGGATCACATAATCAGCACGCATCTTCCAATCTGCAGTATGAGTCGCGGCAAACTGATTATTAGGTGCATTCTCAACGCCACCCACACTTACAGGCGTGAGCTTGCTATTAATATATTCACTGGCAAATAATTTAGCCATTGGGTTGCCCGTACCATTGCCTTCATCAGGAGAAGCATTTAAATCGCCCATGATCACAAAGCGCTTATTCTTGCCTAACCCACCTTTTTGGCCTTTATCGTCATAAATATAGTCTGATGCATTTGGATTCACATAATCCCACCAAAAGCGAATTTCATCATGGTTACGTAAGCCATTCCTGTCTTCTTTACCGTCAAACACGGGTGGTGTTGGGTGACTGGCAAGCACATGAATGATTTCATTCCCCACTTTAACTGGCACATCCCAATGGCTTTTCGACGACAGCCTAAAGATTTCAAACTCTTCGTTACTATACCAGGCTTCACCCGTCTCTGGGTTTACTGGCAGCGTTGCATTGGGCATGTCTTTCCATAAGAACTTTTGGAAAGTGCGTACTTCATCTGTGATGATTGGATGCTGCGATAACAACACCATGGCATATTGCCCAGGAAAGACCCCAAAGCCATAAGCATCACCACCGCCGACACCCGCTTTGCCGTCATTGTTTAAATCAAATTCAGTGACAATACCCGTGTTAGATTCTGCAAAGTAAAAATAAGGATAATCAATGCCTTTCACACCATTTTGACTGACGTTTAAGTAATTTTTAAGCAGCGCTTTCACCGCACTGCCATCAGCTACATAATCGAACTCCGCCAGTAATAACACCTCAGGACGAACGCGTTGAATGATCTCTGCCACTTTTTTAATTTGTGTATCGTTACCGCTTTGCACATCAGCCAGAATATCGCCGGCATTTTTACGATTTAAATACGCATTAAAAACCGCAACTCGAAGCTCACCTTGCTTAGCAGGCACACCCAAATCACGGGTTTGCGTTTGGCTTTGTATTTCTTGAGATGACAATCTAGTCGACTCATTAGTGTTTGAATGATTCAACGAACACCCTGCCACACTTAAACTGGCTAATATGCTAAACACCAATACACTTTTATTCATGAAAATATCCTTTACGTGCTGAGCCCGGTTCCCAGCAGCTGTTAGAATTTAAAATCGCCTTAGAGTAAATACTTAATTTCAATAACTCAACGCATTACGACGAGTCACTAAGCATAGCCCTTAACGCAAAAAACCTCGCGAATGCGAGGTTTTTTATAAGCGTTTAGTGCTTGGTGGATGATTACATCATGCCGCCCATGCCACCCATTCCGCCCATACCACCCATGTCTGGTGCAGCTGGTGCTTCTTGCGGGATTTCAGAAACCATTGCTTCTGTTGTGATCATAAGACCCGCAACTGATGCAGCGAACTGAAGTGCTGAACGCGTTACTTTAGTTGGATCTAGGATACCCATTTCGATCATATCGTTGTAAGTACCGTTTGCCGCGTTGTAACCATAGTTACCTTCGCCACCTTTTACGTTGTTTACAACAACTGATGCTTCGTCACCTGCGTTTGAAACGATTTGACGAAGTGGTGCCTCCATTGCACGAAGTGCTACTTTAACACCATGGTTTTGGTCTTCGTTGTCACCTGTCAGCTCAGCAATCTTGCTTGCTACGCGAACTAGTGCAACACCACCACCTGGTACAACACCTTCTTCAACCGCTGCGCGAGTTGCGTGTAGTGCATCTTCAACGCGGTCTTTCTTCTCTTTCATTTCAACTTCAGTTGCAGCACCTACTTTGATTACTGCTACGCCGCCAGCTAGTTTAGCCATACGCTCTTGTAGCTTTTCTTTGTCGTAATCAGAGGTTGCTTCTGCGATTTGTGCCTTGATCTGCTCAACACGACCATCAATTGCCGCTTGCTCGCCAACACCGTCGATGATTGTTGTGTCATCTTTAGTGATAACAACGCGCTTAGCTGTACCTAGGTCTTCAATCGTCGCTTTTTCAAGCTCTAGACCAATCTCTTCAGAGATAACTGTACCGCCAGTTAGAATTGCGATGTCTTGTAGCATTGCTTTACGACGGTCGCCGAAACCTGGGGCTTTAACCGCAGCAACTTTCACGATGCCACGCATGTTGTTAACTACTAGCGTTGCTAGTGCTTCACCTTCAAGGTCTTCAGCAATGATAAGTAGTGGCTTGCTTGTTTTAGCAACCGCTTCTAGCGTAGGAAGTAGCTCACGGATGTTAGATACTTTTTTGTCTACTAAAAGAATGTGCGGGTTATCTAGCTCAACTTGGCCTTTTTCAGCGTTGTTGATGAAGTAAGGAGATAGGTAACCGCGGTCAAACTGCATACCTTCTACTACGTCTAGTTCGTTCTCTAGAGACTGACCTTCTTCAACTGTAATAACACCAGACTCACGGCCTACTTTTTCCATTGCTTCTGCAATGATGTCACCGATTTCTTTGTCTGAGTTAGCTGAAATAGTACCTACCTGTGCGATTGCAGTTGCGTCTGCACAAGGAACTGAAAGCGCTTTTAGTTCTTCCACTGCAGCAACAACTGCTTTGTCGATACCACGCTTAAGGTCCATTGGGTTCATACCCGCAGCAACCGCTTTAAGGCCTTCATTCACAATAGCTTGTGCTAGTACAGTTGCAGTTGTAGTACCGTCACCTGCAGCGTCATTTGCTTTAGACGCTACTTCTTTAACCATCTGCGCGCCCATGTTTTCGAACTTGTCTTCTAGTTCGATTTCTTTCGCTACAGATACACCATCTTTAGTAATAGTTGGTGCACCAAATGACTTGTCTAAAACAACGTTACGGCCTTTTGGACCTAAAGTTACTTTTACTGCGTTTGCCAGTACGTTTACGCCCGCTAACATTTTTGTGCGTGCGTCACCTGCGAATAATACTTCTTTAGCTGCCATGTCTTATATTCCTCTCAATTCTGTATGTAAAAACCGTAAGTTCGACTTATTCAACAATACCTAAGATATTGTCTTCGCGCATGATCAGGTACTCTTGACCTTCGATCTTCTCTGTTTTCTCAATGTATGAGCCAAACAGCACTGTGTCGCCTGCTTTTACTTGAAGTGCTCTCACCTCACCATTGTCCAACACGCGACCGTTACCAACAGCAACGATTTCACCACGAGTTGATTTTTCTGCAGCAGAACCAGTTAGTACGATACCGCCAGCAGACTTTGTTTCTTCTTCTAGACGCTTAACAATAACGCGATCATGTAAAGGACGAATGTTCATGTGTGTTGTTCTCCTAACAATTTGAACAATGACAGAATGTTAATTTTCTACCAATTAAGCCCAATAGCCTTGGGCTAAAACTTTAAATATTTGTTGCAACTCTTTATGGGGATGTATTTTTCAAAACCCAAGAGAAAAAATTAAAAAATTTTTAATCTTTCCGTTTATATTCACCTTCAAAGGTGTTCGAACCGTCAACATTACGCTCTGGTTGACGAGGTTGCGCGTCTTCAAACGGACGATTTGCTTGCTGCTCAAAAGGGTTGTTTTGCTGCGTACTTTGTTGACCGCTTTGACCAAAGCCTGCGCCAAAACCACCACCAAAGCCAGTTTGTACTTTTACTGATGCTTGTGCCAATAACGCCTTAGATAATGAGCGGCGCACAGCTGGGGTTAATAAAAGAAAACCAAGTACGTCAGTCATAATACCCGGAGTCATCAATAGTACACCTGCGATTATCACACACAGACCGGTAAAAATGTGCTCGCCCGGCAACTGGCCCTGTGCCATTTGTTGCTGCACATTGGTATACGCACCTAAACCTTGTTGTTTAACACATTTAGCACCGATGATGGCGGTTATAATGACTAATGCGATGGTCGCAAACCCACCGATCACATCACTCACTTGAATAAGTAGCGCAATCTCAATAATGGGAACCACAATAAAAAGCAAAAATAAAATACGGAACATAGTGTCTCCTAAAGTCAATGAAAGAGAAATATGGCTAGTTCGGTCTATTTTCAAGTAATCTGGCGCAAAATACACCTTGATATGGCAACTTTATTGTAAGTTTGCGTAAACGAGCGTTTGGGCTAGCACATTCATTGCGCTAGTATGATACCAATCCTCAATAATACTTAATCATTTTGAGGGACTAAAACTGACGCTAGCTTCGTTAAAAATTTCTTATTTAGAGCAACTAAATAGCAAAATTTTCACCTTGCTATCGAGCAGTTTTCCTTGCCTCAAAATAGCTCACTTAATTAAGAGGATTGGTATGACACGTGGTTTCGATGAACAGGTTTTAGAGAAAAGCACCTAATGACAAGCGATAATAAAATTGTACTCACCACATGTGAGACTGAAAATGACGCGCGCAAACTTGCTGCGATACTCGTTGAAAAAAAATTGGCTGCCTGTGTAAACATTTTGCCCGAAGTGGAGTCTGTGTATGTATGGCAAGGAAAAGTTGCACAGCAAACAGAAAGTAAACTTTTCATTAAGACCAACGTACAACGCTTGGAAGAATTAATGGCATGTATTAAATGCCACCACAGCTATGATGTGCCTGAGATCCAAGTTCTTGATGTATCGACTGGCAACCCTGACTATTTTAATTGGATAAATGAGGTACTGAGTTAATGCGCATAGTGGCATTTTTGCTTTGCTTGCTGTTTATGCTTCCCGCACAAGCAGCGAACAACACGGTGTTAAATAGCCTTTTAGCCCCAAAACAACAAACCTTCTTACCGGTAAACGAAGCTTTTCAGTTCGATTTCGATCAGCAAGGCACTATTTTATTCACTGGCTGGGAAATAGCACCTGGTTACTACATTTATAAGCATAAGCTCGAAATCATTGCAAAGAATGCCAAAATCAAAGTGCCGGAACTCGACCCTGGTATTGAAATAGAAGATGAGTTCTTTGGTAAGACTGAAGTGTACTTTGATGAGCTGGTTGTTGTTTCTAGACTGAGTGACATTGGTGAAGATGCCGTCGTTAAAATTCGCTATCAAGGCTGTGCCGAAGCTGGACTCTGTTACCCACCAGAAGTGATCACTCTTCCGCTTTCTATGCTGAACAAGGCATCAGATAAGCCAAGTAAAACCACTGAAACGGCTGCACCAGCAGGTAATAATAGTAACGACTTCGTCAATAAACTCGCTGAACAAGACTTTTTAACCAACCTAGCTGTGTTTTTTGGGGTTGGCGTGCTGCTAGCATTTACACCGTGCGTGTTCCCTATGTTCCCTATCCTATCTAGTTTGATTGCCGGCCAATCAAAGTTATCGACGAAAAAAGCATTCGCACTGTCATTTGTGTATGTACAAGGCATGGCCGTCACTTACGCTGCGCTTGGTCTGGTTGTGGCTGCGGTTGGAGGGCAAATTCAAGGTTACTTACAAAGTCCTGCGGTACTGATTAGCTTCAGTTTACTGTTTGTATTACTAGCTTTTGCCATGTTTGGTTGGTACGAAATTAAACTACCAGAAAAGTTTATGACGCGTTTAACTAACGTCAGCAACCAACAAAAAGGGGGTAACTATACGGGCGTTTTCTTTATGGGTGTGCTTTCTGGCCTAATTGCTTCACCGTGTACCACGGCTCCGCTCTCTGCTGCCCTACTATATGTTGCGCAAAGTGGCGACTATCTCGTGGGTGGTTTAACTCTCTATGTGCTAAGCCTTGGCATGGGCCTACCACTTTTACTATTGGGTACTTCTGGCGGTAAATTGCTGCCTAAAGCTGGCGCTTGGATGGAGCAAGTGAAGATGCTGTTTGGCTTCGTGATGCTGGTTGTGCCTTTAGTCTTGTTAGAGCGTATTCTTGAATGGAATACCATTCTTTTACTTGGCAGCGTTTGGCTGATTATTACCGCACTATTTTTGCACCATTGGCAAAGCCAAGAGCAAGCCAGTAAGCTTAAAACAACACTTTGGGCTGCTGCCGTGTTATTCATGATAGGTGGTGTATTAACGGCAAAGCATGTATTAATGCCACCAGCCAAAGTAACAACTGTTGCTACCGCATCTGATGGTAAGTTTAAACTGCTGCCGGATTTAGCTGCACTGCGTGAAGAAGTCGCCCAAGCTAACCAACAAGGTAAAATTGCCATGGTCGATTTATACGCTGATTGGTGTGTCGCCTGTAAAGAGTTTGAGAAATACACCTTCTCAGACGACAAAGTGAAGCAAGCGTTTAAAGACTTCTCTTTGTTGAAGCTCGATCTGACCGTGACCAATGAGGTGAGTAAAGAGATTTACCAAACCTTTAATGTGATTGGTTTACCTGCCATCTTATTTTTTGATGCGCAAGGCAATGAGCTGAGTAATTTACGGATCACTGGCTTTCAAAGCGCCGAAGAATTTACATCTCATCTAGAAAAAGTCCGCCAAACCGTACAATAATCATACAAACCTTAGGCTGTGAGCTGATAAATTCAGCAAGCAGCCTAGGCTATTGACCTACCTCATCACCTTGCTGATTAGACCAGTATTTTGCTGCTATTTAACACGAACTCTCTATAATAGTCTGCGAACGTGAGAAAAAGTTGCTATTTTCAATCGAACGGCTTAGTTTAACGAACTAAATAGAGTGAGTTTTTAGTTTGTTATAGCTTTTAAGGAATTTCGCGAATTATGTCTGCAAAATTTAAGATTTTAGTACTCAATGGCCCAAACTTGAATATGTTAGGCCGTAGAGAGCCTGATAAATATGGCACACAGACTTTGCCTGACATTGTGAACAACCTTGAAAAGCAAGCTGAGCAACTGAATATCACGCTGACACATGTACAAAGTAATAGTGAAGCAGAGCTAATAAATACAATTCATGATGCATGGCAAGCTATCGATGCCATTGTCATTAACCCTGCCGCTTTTACTCATACCAGTATCGCACTGCGCGATGCGCTATTAAGTGTCAGCATACCGTTTTTCGAAGTGCATTTATCTAACGTACATGCACGCGAACCTTTTCGCCATAAGTCTTATTTTTCTGACGTGGCCGAAGGGGTGATATGTGGATTAGGCGCACTAGGTTATGAGGCAGCATTAAATGCCGCACATCATCTACTGCACAACAAAAATAACGCAAATTAACTAACAGGCGGGCCATCATGGACATTCGCAAAATTAAAAAACTTATCGAATTAGTAGAAGAATCAGGTATTGCAGAGCTAGAGATCACTGAAGGTGAAGAGTCGGTACGTATTAACCGTCACAGTAGCGCTCCAGTTATTGCAGCACAACCACAGCATTATGCTGCAGCACCAGCTCCTGTAGCTGCACCTGCGGCGGCACCTACACCAGCAGCTGAAGCGGCTCCAGCAGCAGCGGCAGAGCCTGCGGGTCATAAAGTACTTTCTCCAATGGTTGGTACTTTCTACGCAGCGGCTTCTCCTGAAGCACCTAAGTACGTTGAAGTTGGTCAGTCTGTAAACGTTGGCGACACACTATGCATCGTTGAAGCGATGAAGATGATGAACCAAATCGAAGCTGACAAAGCGGGTGTAGTTAAAGCTATCCTAGTTGAAAACGGTGAGCCAGTAGAGTTCGACCAACCACTATTTATCATCGAATAATCACGCAATAGAAGGCAAATGCTATGTTAGACAAAGTAGTCATTGCGAACCGAGGTGAAATTGCACTTCGCGTATTGCGTGCCTGTAAAGAGCTAGGTATTAAAACGGTTGCTGTGCATTCAACAGCTGACCGTGACTTAAAGCACGTGCTACTTGCAGACGAAACGATTTGTATCGGTAAACCAGCTGCTGCTGAGAGTTACTTAGATATTCCTCGTATTATTGCTGCGGCTGAAGTAACTGACGCAGTTGCAATTCACCCCGGCTACGGTTTCTTATCTGAAAATGCTGATTTTGCAGATCAAGTTGAGCAAAGTGGCTTCGTATTTATCGGCCCTAAAGGCGACACAATTCGCCTAATGGGTGACAAAGTGTCAGCCATCGAAGCGATGCGTAAAGCGGGTGTACCTTGTGTACCAGGTTCTGACGGTCCACTGACAGAAGACAACGAGCGTAACGTTCAAATTGCTAAGCGTATTGGTTACCCGGTAATCATCAAAGCAGCTGGCGGCGGCGGTGGTCGTGGTATGCGTGTTGTTCGCTCTGAACAAGAGTTAATTGATTCAATCGCATTAACCCAACAGGAAGCAAAACAGTTCTTTGGTAATGGCATGGTTTACATGGAGAAATTCCTTGAAAACCCACGTCATATCGAAGTTCAAGTGTTAGCTGATGGTCAAGGTAATGCAATTCACTTAGGTGAGCGTGACTGTTCAATGCAGCGTCGTCACCAGAAAGTCGTTGAAGAAGCACCAGCACCTGGTATTACAGCTGAAATGCGTAAGTTCATCGGTGACCGTTGTACACGTGCATGTATCGAAATCGGTTATCGCGGTGCAGGTACGTTCGAATTCCTATACGAAAATGGCGAATTCTACTTCATCGAAATGAATACTCGTATTCAGGTAGAGCACCCTGTAACTGAAATGGTTACTGGTGTTGACCTAATCAAAGAGCAGCTGAAAATCGCTGCGGGTCAACCTCTATCAATCACACAAGATGACGTTGTGATCAAAGGCCACGCCATTGAGTGTCGTATTAACGCAGAAGATCCTGTGAGCTTTATTCCTTCACCGGGTAAAATCACACGCTTCCACCCTGCAGGCGGCTTAGGTATTCGTTGGGACAGCCACATTTATGCTGACTACAGCGTACCACCACATTACGACTCAATGATCGGTAAGCTTATCACTTATGGTGAGAACCGTGACGTTGCAATCGCGCGTGCGCGTAATGCTTTAAATGAATTAGTAATTGATGGTATTAAAACCAACACACCATTACATAAAGACATCCTTGCGGATGAGCACTTCCAAAATGGTGGCACGAACATTCATTACCTCGAGAAAAAGCTAGGTCTTCAATAAGACACTACTTTTATGAAAAAACCGATATCAATGATATCGGTTTTTTCATGTCTTTAATTCGAAGCTAATACCAATCCGCTTAACTAAGCGGTCTATTTTGAGGTAAGAAAACCTTGTTGGTAGCAAGGCAAATATTTCGTTATTTAGTTGTTCTAATTGAGAGATCTTTAACGCAGCTATCATCAGGTTTAATCCCTCAAAATGATTAAGTGTTATTGCGGATTGGTATAAACTATTGCTTAAGCTGTTCCACCCACTGTGATTTCGTCGATCTTCAAGCTTGGCTGGCCCACACCAACCGGCACACTTTGGCCATCTTTACCACATACGCCGACACCGCGATCTAGCTCTAAATCGTTACCGACCATAGAGATCTTATGCATTACATCTGGTCCATTGCCGATTAAGGTTGCACCTTTAATCGGTTGCGTGATTTTGCCATCTTCAATTAAATACGCTTCAGAGGCTGAGAATACAAACTTACCCGAAGTAATATCAACCTGACCACCACCGAAGTTTGACGCAAACACGCCTTTTTTCACGGTACTGATGATCTCTTCTTGGCTGTGCTCACCCGGTAACATATAGGTATTGGTCATGCGCGGCATGGGTAAGTGCGCGTAAGACTCGCGACGACCATTACCGGTTGGAGCCACACCCATCAGCCGCGCATTCATCTTATCTTGCATGTAGCCTTTCAGAATACCATTCTCAATAAGCACGTTATAACCCGCTGGCGTGCCTTCATCATCTATGTTTAAGGAGCCACGACGGTCAGCAATAGTGCCATCATCGACTACTGTACATAAACTAGAAGCTACTTTCTCGCCCACTTTACCGCTAAATGCCGATGCGCCTTTACGGTTAAAGTCGCCTTCTAAACCGTGACCTACCGCTTCGTGTAACAACACGCCTGGCCAACCAGCACCCAACACAACAGGCATAGCGCCTGCTGGCGCGTCAATCGCCTCCAGGTTTACTTTTGCCATACGAACCGCTTCTTTGGCGTATTCCATCCAACGTGGCTTGCCGTCGACTAGCTCTTTAAAGTAGCCATAATCTAGGCGTGCACCGCCACCTGCACCGCCACGTTCACGGCGGCCATTCTTCTCAAGTAATACTGAGCAATTAAGGCGGATCAGCGGACGAATGTCAGTCGCAAAAGTGCCATCACTGGCTGCCACTAACACTTCTTCATAGACCGCAGACATCGAGCTAACAACCTGCTGTGCACCAGGTGCAAGCTCACGAATGTAGTTTTCAATCTCTTTTAAAAGCGCAACTTTGTCGTTATCACTCATACTGGTGATTGGTTGCAGTGGCGCAAATTGCTGCTTAGCTGTAACGTCACTAAATACTTGTACTGCTTTGCTTTCGCCCGTTTGCGCAATACTACGCGCAGCCATTGCCGCTTTATTTAATGCTTCGATGTTGATGGCATCTGAATATGAGAAACCGGTTTTTTCACCTGAAACCGCACGTACACCGACACCACGCTCGATGTTATAACTGCCTTCTTTTACTAGGCCGTCTTCTAGCACCCAAGTCTCGTTATAACTTGATTGAAAGTATAAATCTGCGTAATCAACTTGATGTTGGTGAATATAGCTTAGAGTTTGCTCGAGTTGCTCTCTGGTAAGCTGACTATCCGTTAATAAGTTCTGCTCAACATTATTCATAAAACGTGCTCTTAAATCGGTTATGTTGGTGCACAGGTAAACTGGCACGAACTTGTTGGAGTTCTGATAAATCTAGCTGACACTCTATGTTTGTCAGCTCAGTTTTGGCATTCGCTAACACCTCACCCCAAGGTGAGATAGCAACACTGTGGCCGTAAGTCGCTCTGCCATTGTCATGCTGTCCTACTTGTGCTGCCGCCAATACATAGCATTGTGTTTCTATGGCTCGGGCTTGCAGTAAAGGCAACCAATGTGCTTTTCCGGTGACTGTAGTAAATGCGCTAGGGACTAAAATAATATCTGCACCCAGTGCCATCATCTTCTGATAAAGGCCTGCAAAACGCACATCATAACATACACTTAAACCAATTCTGCCAAAGGGCGAATCGACAACCACCACATCACTGCCCGCTTGGGTAAACTTGGACTCTCGATAGCCACCACTACCATCTTGTACTTGCGCATCAAATAAATGGATCTTGTTATATTGCGCTACAACCTCACCCTGTTCATTAAAGAGTAGGCTGGCAGCATAGTATTTACCAGTATTTTCAGAGGGTAATGCAATGGTGCCTGCAGCAAGCCAAATACCAAATTGGCGACATAGTTGCGCTAACTTCTCAACCCAAAGGTGGTTGCTTTTACTCTGTTCAAGCGTGGTTGCACCATCTTTGTTAAAGCATATCCAAGTTTCGGGCAAACAGACTAAAGCCGGTTGTTTTAAATTTGCTTGGGTAAGTTGCTGTTGCAGATAGTTGAAGTTTTGCTCTGCGCTCATGGTTGAGCACATCTGCACAATAAAAGCCTGAGGATGCATTAATTTCCTCCTTCGTTCGCTTTATCTGTGTTTTTGCTTTGTACGTTTTGTTGTGTTTTTACTGGGATTTGACCTGTCACTAACGTCCCAGCTTTAACCGGACTAGCACTCAAAGAAGGCTGGCTTAAGGCCTCACCTTCAACAACTGGCTGAGAGGCTGGTTGTTCACTCGGTGCTGGGGGTTCACTTTGTGCAGGTTTAGGGATCTCGATTTCACGACTCTTTCTGTCAATCTCCGTCACCACAGGCTCTTGCATGGTGCCTGTGACTTTAAACTTAATTTCAGAGATAACCCTTGCCGAGTGCAATACTTGGTCGAGTGCCAAAGCGGCAATACCCGTTACCGGATTCACCATCCAGCCCACAATCACAGGCAAACTCGAGGTCACCTGAGGCGCAACCGCTAAATCATAGTTAATTTCTTGGGTGTCTAAATTGGCAAAGCCTTGAATGGTCAAATCGGCGGGAACCCCATCCATTTTCGTGTCTTTGGTGTACGCGATCCCTTCTGCGATTTGCATGCTGCCTTCCATACTGTTGTAGAAGAAGCCTTTTGAGAAGACATCACGAAAATCAAGTTTTAGCTTGCGTACCAAAGAGTCGAGACTAAGCAGTGAGAAGACTCGGGCGCCTTTATCACTGATCTCTGATAAATGACCTTCGCCCAACTCCCATTGAATGTCTCCCGCTAGGCTAGGCACATGGACTTTATAAGGCGCGCCTTGCCAACTCAATTGATAGTGCATATTGGCTTTTGAATCTTTAATTGACGAGGTTAAGTCGAACTCTGAAAGCAACTCACCAATATCACGACTATTCATGATGCCGCTGATCTCCGTCATGCCGTCTTGCCAGCTACCTTGACCTCGAAATACATGATCTTGCTTATCAACCACTAACTCTGAAATATTAAACTTTTCCCCATCACCAAACATAGACAATGACACTTTATCTAGTTGATAGGTTTTCACTTTACAATCAGCACACAACATCTCAATGGCAGGCATACGGGTGAGCCATTGTAA
The DNA here is from genome assembly GCF_042848605.1 of Pseudoalteromonas sp. MTN2-4. Classification (NCBI taxonomy): domain Bacteria; kingdom Pseudomonadati; phylum Pseudomonadota; class Gammaproteobacteria; order Alteromonadales; family Pseudoalteromonadaceae; genus Pseudoalteromonas; species Pseudoalteromonas sp. MTN2-4. The sequence continues at coordinate 34,387 of NZ_BTGK01000009.1, read as the reverse complement.
CGATTCAGCACTGTCAGGTTTTGAGGAGACTGTATCTGGTTCTGTTTCAGGTATATTTAAACGTAAATAATCACTATCTATCTGGATAGGTCGACTTGAGCCACCTTCTGGTACCGCGACCGTCGCACGTAACTCTTTGGCATTGAGACGGATTTTTGTGCCTGTTGCAACTGGCTCCAAACGCATTTCAAAATCGTTAAACGGTAAGCCTGAAATGGTTAACGTATCTATCTGCGCAGCTATTTCATGGAGCTTAGGCAACATACTAGGACTATCTGAAGGCTGAGCGCTGATCTGGATTAATCGATCAATAAAATCTACCCACGGCACCAATGCTATTTCAGGTAACTCAATAGACACCTGAAAATCTTGTTGCGCTAAACCTCGGTCTTGTCGTGCTGCAATGATATGGGTATTGCTAAAACGACCAGTTTCATTTTCTAAAATGGCATTAAAGAATAGCTTTTCTTGAATACTCGCCGTGATAAGGTTTGAAATGTCGTCGCCACGTACTTGACCAGATAAGGGCCAACTGGTTTCAGCTTTTTTGCTGTAAGGCAATGGCAAAGAACTTTCTAAGCCGATTAAGTCCGATGTAAATTTGGCGTCATATGTGAATCCTTGTGGTGCAAAGTCTAATGTAACTTGTGTGTTTAAGTCGGTTGTTCCTACTAGGTAACCGTCCATGATCCCATGCCCATAAGGTAATAACTTGTCCGTACTCGCTTTTAGTAACGTATCTATTTCAACCTTGTAAGCTTGCGCCAGTGATTCACCATGTACAGACAAGGTCAGAGGCATCTCTAGCCAAGATGCACTCGCCGCTTTTAAATCTATAACCTCATCATCAAATGTTAATGTCCCGCTCACCTGATTTAACTGCATGCCCGGTTGAGCTAAATAGACTGAGTTATCATCCAATAACACTCGACCTGTGGCGTTTACGGCGAGACTTTTTAAGTCAATATCTAGTAACACATCTCCCGTCACCGCGCCTTGTGCTTGTACCACATCAAAGACGTTTGTTAAGGGATCTTTTAAAGGCGTTTTTGCAAAAAATGCACCTAAGCTTTGTGCTTGCGTTGTTTGTTTGATATCAACAGTGAGGTTATTTGCCTGTTCTAAATTTGCCAGACTCACTAGCACACCACCGTCAATTGACTGATTGATCAGCTTGCCCTCATCAACGTAAATATCCATACGCTCGTTGGCAAAGTGCAGTGTCGCAGCCGCTTCTTTGACTGCGGGCCATTCGGGCGCAAAGGCAAACTCTGTCTGGCTGAGTTCTGATAAAACTTCGAATCGACCTGTTTTATCTATATACGGAAAGTCTGTTAACTTGCCTGAAAGCAACACTTGAGAACCTAGATGCTGACCCGCTTTAATGGCATCATTTAAGTAATTGATGAGTGATTCAGCCATTAACGTCTGTGGAAAATAGTGCTTCGCGATTTGCCCGTTACCACCTTTTACTTCAACGTATAAATCAAGTTCAGGTTGTTCAAGTAACCGCAACTGCATTTCTGCTGCGAGGGTTAAGTCTTGATTATCTAGCCAGATAGAGTCACTGGTGACACGCCAATGACCATTAAACTTATCTATATCAAAACGCCCTGCTAATTGCTCATAAGCAATCGGTTTGGCAAACATATCCGCAGTATGTAATTGCCCTTGTTGCGAATATAGCTCTATAACTGCCTGCTCACCTATCGCTTTTACTTCTAATCGCAGTGGCTCAGTAGCAGGAATACCTCGGGCATACTGCCAGTTTAGTTTGTCAGAATAGAGCCACACTTTTGGTTCGGTATTGGTTTCAAATTCTAACTTACCTTGTAGTGCCCCTTCTGGGGCTAACTCAGCAATTAAGTCTGTATTTGGTAAATTGGTTAATTGAATAAACTCTGAAATAAGTGGTAAATCCAGCCCCTTAAACCATACTGATTGGCGCTCTGCCAATTCAGCAACTATCGCAATATCAGTGTAAGCAAGATTATTACGGGTGAAGTTAATCTCTGAACTTTGTAACGACCACCCTGACCTGCTTGGCAACATCAAGCCTTTTGCCTGCATTAAGCTAAGTTGCTGTGCTTGATTATCTTGTTGCCAATGAATATGGCTCGGCTGCATATTCAACTGAATGTTTTTGACCTTACCATGTGCCAATGACATCCACATTTGACCGTTGATATCGGTGTATAAGTTTTGTTTATTTTCGTCTAGATAAGGCGATAGCCAATCTTGCAGATCTACTTGGGAAGCTTGAAAGTAAACCTCTCCGGCTAATTCAGCCAATGTCTTTCCCGTTAAGAGTAAATCAGCACTTAATTGCCCTTCGGTGAGTCCAGGGATCCCAACCACACCTGTACCTCGGTGTGCCAAAACATTGTTTTGCCAAATAACATCCTCAAGAAGCAGGGTATGCTCTTTGCCATTGCGCATCGTGAGGTTAAGACTACTATTTTTGATTGCAAAGTGTCCTGATTCCCCCAGAAATAAACTTTCTATTAAAGCCTGTTGTTCAAACTCGGTGTCGCTTTGTTGAGTTGAGATATCCAGTGCATTTAAATCGACATCTGCAGCAAAGCCTTCTAAAACAAAATAGTCAGATCTCAGCTGCAGAAAGCGCAAAGACTCAATGACGTTAATTTGTAGACTGGTGTTATCGATACGCAGTCGGATTGGCGAGTTGTTGTTATCGTCAAAGGTGACGTCTTCAAGCACTAAGGCAGGGCCTACGCCCTCCCAGCTCGCAGTGATTGAGCCGATACGTAAGTCGACGTTAAACTGCTCATTGATGAGCACTTCTAGGTCGTGTTTATAGTTATTAGCATAAGGCAGGCTATAGCGAAAAACAGAGACCAAAACGGCAAGCAAAACCAGTGTGACAGCAATCAGTTGCCACACTTTTCGCAAACAAAAAAAACAAACCGCTTTGACTTGCATGGGTGTTTAATCGCCTTACATCATGACAACGTCAAACTGCTCTTGGCTATACAAGTTCTCTGTTTGAATACTAACTTGTTTACCAATAAACAGTTCAAGTTCTGCAAGGTTGTGATACTCGTCATTAATTAACGCTTCACTCACCGCTGCCGACGCATAAACCATGAACTTATCAGCATCATAAGCGCGGTTGACTCGCACAATTTCACGTAGGATCTCATAGCAGACTGTCTCAACGGTTTTCAATGAACCGCGGCCTGAACATGATGGGCATACATCACATAAGATATGCTCTAAACTCTCGCGCGTTCGCTTGCGCGTCATCTCTACTAAGCCCAAAGCTGATAAGCCATTAATATTGGCTTTGGCTCTGTCTTTAGCAAGTGCTGTTTCTAGAGAATGTAATACTCGACGCTTGTGCTCATCTGATACCATATCGATGAAGTCGATAATAATAATACCACCTAGGTTACGCAGTCTTAGTTGACGCGCAATTGCAGATGTAGCCTCAACATTGGTATTAAAAATGGTTTCTTCTAAATTACGATGACCAACAAACGCTCCTGTGTTTACGTCAACCGTTGTCATCGCTTCGGTTTGATCTATGATTAGATAACCGCCTGATTTTAAATCCACTTTTCGATGAAGCGCTTTTTGAATTTCACTCTCAACATCAAATAAATCGAAAATCGGCCGCTCACCCGGATAGTACTCTAAGGCATTAGACAACAGCGGTACGAACTCTTCGGTGAAGGTTTTAAGCTCTTGATAGGTCAACTTCGAATCAACACGGATACGCTCCATGTCTTCACCGACATAATCTCGCAATGTTCTAAATGCCAAAGTCAGATCTTCGTGCAAAATCGCGGCTTTACTGGTTTTTCGACGACGACCAATGATTTTCTGCCATAGCTTTTTCAAAAACTCAGCATCATGTTGCAGTTCAGCCTCAGTCGCGCCCTCTGCAGCAGTACGAACGATAAAGCCACCATTTTCATCATTGTATTGCGCCACAATCTTTTTAAGACGACTGCGTTCCTCTTCAGTTTCAATACGCTGACTTACGCCAACATGCGTGGCATCTGGCATAAACACCAAATAACGCGAAGGAATGGTAATGTCTGTGGTTAAACGTGCCCCTTTGGTACCCAATGGATCTTTTACCACTTGCACCATGATGTATTGGCCTTGCTTAACCAATTCACGAATATCTTGTACTTTTTTGACTGGCTGATCGTCCACGCCTTCCTCAACAGATGCACTGTTGACGATATCAGAAGCGTGAAGAAATGCGGCTTTTTCTAAACCTATATCTACAAAGGCAGCCTGCATACCCGGTAACACTCGGCTTACTTTACCCAAGTAAATATTACCTACAATACCTAGGTTGCCCACTCGCTCAACTTGTATTTCTTGCAGCACGCCATTTTCGATTAAAGCAACACGACTCTCACTAGGTGTCACATTAATTAATAATTCACTACTCATGCGCCCCCGCTATAAATGCTTTTATTAATTCATCTGTCTCATATAAAGGTAAGCCGACTACGGCAAAATAGCTACCCGACATCTGGGTAACAAAACGACCTCCAAGACCTTGGATCCCATAACCGCCAGCTTTGTCTTGCGGCTCGCCTGTCTGCCAATAAGCGGTAATTTCTTCATCTGTTAACGCTTTAAACGTCACATCTGTTGCCACAACTTGACTCACTACCTTGTGCTTATCAGCAACGGCAATGGCGGTTAATACTTGATGAGTTCGGCCCGATAAACGCTGCATCATAGCGGTAAAATCAACTTCATCAACAGGTTTACCCAGCGCTAAATTATCTACAACAACCACAGTATCACTGCCTAGCACTGGTTTATCGTCATATCCCATAGCCACACCTGTTTGAGCCTTAATACGTGCCAAACGTTCGACTAACTGTAATGGCGTTTCTCCAGCGAGTTGCGATTCATCTGCGTCGACTGAAAACTGGACAAACTCATAACCTAATTGCGCAAGCAGTTGCTTACGTCTTGCTGAAGCTGAAGCGAGGTAAAGCGTGGTCATTATCTGATCCTAAATTGTCTTCGATATTTACGCAGTAGTAAAAAGATCCACGGCCAACAAAACATCCCAGTCAGGGCGGGCCATAAATACTCAGGATTAAAATAAATATCGAGTAAGAAGTGATTCAACCAAAATTGTAGCAAATGATATAAGGCTAAGAACAAACCGACTAATACTGCTTGCTGCCAAATCGAAAAGTTACGAATTTTTTGAAAGTTACTCACTGTAATATAAATACATATCGAGTAACACAATGAGTTAACCCCCAGCGGCGAGCCGGTTGCTAAATCAATAATAAGCCCTGTTACCCACGCCCAACCAATGTTAACTCGGTGGGGTAAAGCCAACGACCAATACATGAGCACTAGCAGTACCCAGTCAGGTCGAAAGATATCTGTAGACAAGGGTAACGGCATCAGTGCCATGACTAATGCTAAAAAAAGTGAAAAACAAATCAATAAATAATGACGCTTAATCATTACGATTTTCCAAGCTTTGTTTGCCCAATACCACCAATAAGCGGACTCGGTCTAATTGTGCAATTGGCTCCGCATACACTTTCGCAAAAGGCACACTTTCATCACGATCAATGGAGGTGACAACAGCAACTGGGTAGCCCTCAGGAAAAGTACCACCTAGCCCTGAAGTCACCAATACATCCCCTATTCTAACATCCAAACTATGAGGTACATGTGACAGGGTTAACTGATTTAATTTACCCATACCCTCAACGACCGTACGCACATCATTTCTTAAAATACGGACTGGCGTTGCGTGTGTGGTGTCTGTAACGAGTAAGACGCGAGAAGTTGTGGTACCGGTATGCGTCACTTGACCTACAATACCAAGCTCATCAATAACCGCTTGCCCTACTTGCAAACCATCTATAGTGCCTCGGTTTATCACCACTTGATGACTATATCGATTTGAATGCACAGAGAGTACTTGACCAATAAGACGAGAGCTTTTCTCACGCGAAGAGGCATTTAATAAAGCTCTGAGCTCTTGATTTTCTTTTTGTAGAAATTGTAGTTGTTGCAGCTGCTCACTCTGAAGTAACTGCTTTTCTCTGAGCGCTTGGTTTTCGTCAAGCAGTTGATCTCGAGTTTGTAAGCTGCGCGCACCTAGGCTCAACACCTCATAAGGCACATTAGCAAAGTACAGCAGGGGACTTACCAGTGTATGCAAGCTGGTACGCAGCACAGTACCGCCGCTCGTATAGCGATCACCAAGTATTAGTAAAATACTTAAAATGACCGCGACGGTCAGCCTAAATTGTAGTGATATCGTACGGCCAAATAATAAGTTCATTAGTCGTAACTAAATACATCACCACCATGCATATCAATCATTTCAAGCGCTTTACCACCACCACGAGCAACACAAGTTAGCGGGTCGTCAGCAACCACAACTGGAATACCTGTTTCTTCCATAAGAAGTCTATCTAAGTCTTTTAGTAGCGCGCCACCACCAGTCAGCACCATACCGTGCGCAGATATATCAGAAGCAAGTTCTGGTGGAGATTGCTCTAGTGCAACCATTACCGCACTCACGATACCCATTAACGGCTCTTGAAGTGCCTCTAAAATTTCGTGTGAGTTTAGAGTAAATGAACGTGGTACACCTTCCGCTAGGTTACGGCCGCGAACTTCAATTTCAATTGGCTCTTCGCTCTTAAATGCCGAACCAATTTCATGCTTGATAGTCTCTGCTGTTGCTTCACCGATTAAGCTACCAAAGTTACGACGAACATAGTTGATAATCGCTTCGTCGAACTTATCACCACCGATACGTACCGATGATGAATAAACCACACCATTTAAAGAGATAATCGCAACTTCGGTTGTACCACCACCAATATCAACAACCATAGAACCCGTTGCTTCAGATACTGGTAAGCCAGCACCAATTGCAGCAGCCATCGGCTCTTCGATTAGGTAAACCTCACGGGCACCAGCGCCCATTGCAGATTCACGAATTGCACGCTTTTCAACTTGAGTTGCACCACAAGGTACACAAATAAGTACACGAGGGCTTGGGCGCATAAAATTATTATTGTGCACTTGCTTGATGAAGTGCTGTAGCATTTTTTCAGTCACATAGAAGTCTGCAATCACCCCATCTTTCATTGGGCGAATTGCTTTGATGTTACCAGGTGTACGGCCGAGCATTTGCTTTGCCGCAGTACCCACTGACGCCACACTTTTAGGTCCACCAGCTCGTTCTTGACGAATGGCCACTACTGAAGGTTCGTTTAGTACAATGCCTTCTTCTTTAACATAAATAAGGGTGTTTGCCGTACCTAAATCGATTGATAGGTCGTTAGAGAATAATCCGCGTAATTTTTTAAACATGAGGTTGAATAACCTTAAAGAATTCTTTTAAACACAGTGGCAGCCAACTAGACTGCCACTAATAATTTTTAGCGCTCTCGTACTAAACGAAAGCCGATATAATTTGCTCTGAAATCGGGTGCTAACGCCAAACGTGTCGATACACGCGCAAGACTTGGTGCAAAGTTCCAAGCACCACCGCGTACAGTAACATCATTCTGAGAGGCACGTTTTTGTGTCCACTCCCAGACGTTACCTACCGTGTCGTATAGGCCATAGTTATTAGGTGCAAATTCACCAACAGGGGCTGCACTCCTATTTGACCATTCACTGCCACACCAACCACAGTTTGCTAGGTTTTTGCCAATCTCATTACCCCAAGGGTATTCTGAGGTTGTGCCTGCACGCGCTGCGTACTCCCACTCAACCTCATTAGGTAGACGATATTGTTTGCCTTCTTCCCCAGATAACCAGTTTGCGTAGGCTTTTGCGTCTTCATAAGACACACAAACAACCGGAAAGTTCTCACTTTGCTCATAACCTGGGTTTTGCCAGTTATAATCTAGCTCCCATACTGGTTCGCCGTTTCGATAGTAAGCGCACCCTTTTGCTTTTTCAGCATCGGTTGTAAACCCAGTGCTTTGCACAAAGCGTCGAAATTCAGAAACCGTCACTTCTTTGCTTTGCATCGCGTATGAATTGCTCAATACCTTCTCAACAACGGGTCTTTCATTCGCCAAACCATTACCCGTTAGATCACCCATCTTAAATGAGCCTGCAGGAATAATACTGATTTGGTTGTTCACTGACTGATTAACCAAACTCACTGCTTGAGATGTAACTGGCGACTCTGAAACTAGGCTTACTGCAGGTTGCTCTACCTTTTTAGTCTCGACTTTTGGGTTCGACGACAAAGGTTGAGCTACCTTTGCCGCTCTAGGCTTTTTTACAAGCTGCGCATGGATCGTTTGTGCACGGCGAATATTCACACGTGTTTTATAAGGTTCATACCCCAACTTACGTACTTCAATTTCATGCATGCCAACTGGGATTTGTAAATTCAGTTTTGTGGAGCCATAGCTCACACCATTAATGAATACTTCATCGTCGTATACGTTAGAGCGCAATGTTAGCTCAACCAGTTTATCTGTTTGTTTCTGAACTGGTGCTGATGCAACAGGTGTTGGCGCTCGCTCTACCACAGGCATAACCGTGCGCGGTTGCGTCACAGCGTTATCTTCTGCGTAATTAAGCTGGGTGTCAGAAAACGTTGTTGGGTAACTATTATGATACCCGATACCACCAGATAATGGCGTGCCATATTCTGAACAGAAGCGGTTATCGACGCTCAATAAGCCACATAAGCGACTAGCATTCACATCGCCTCGCATCGTCACACTCAAGTTTACGCTGTAATTGCCTTGACCACTGAAAGAGCTTGCAGTGACATGACTGCTCACTACTTTCACTTGTGCACCAGCTAGGTTGCGTTTTGGCTCAACCAAACGCTGCTCAGTCAAGTTTGCAAATAGTTGGTCAATAAAACGTTGCGTCGACTTCTGCAGACCCATCTGCTGACCACGTTGCTCACATGCCGCTAGCGTTTCTGTACGCTTACAGTTAATGGTATGTTCGATTTCTAGCGTGCCTTCACGGCTAAATTCGTTTCTTAAGCGCTCGACTCGGGCGGTGCTTAATTGGTCTTTTAAGCTCTCAAGGGTATTAACTAAGGTGTGTTTGGTAATGCGAATCTGTTTGATATCTTGTCGGTGTGATGCAATCGCCGCCAATTGCATAGTGATATCTTCTTTATTCTGTTTATGTAAAGCAACCGCTTCTTGATATCGCGTTTGAGCGGCTGAAATGTTTAAAGAAGGATCATCGATAAGCCTGCGATATAACTCGTTCATTGCATCGAGCGCTTGGTTTTTTTCTTTATCTAGCTCGGTAGAACGGTTTCTTAGCAAGTCTAGCTGTGACACTAAACGTGTTTCTTCACTGAGATGCTTATCTAAAATCTGAGTATAGTTTTCTAATTCGTTTTGCTTGACTGACAATTCAGCTTCGATTGCTGTGACGGTCGCGGTATCTTGTGCAAATACATTGGCTGCCAGTAATGTAGCAGATATCAAGAGAGATAAAGGAGCGATTCGCATATTTTCCATTCCCAAAAGCGGCGATTATTTGGTCTTTGTTATTTTTTATAATTAATGCTTTATGCTATGTACTTAAACAGTAAAACACAAGCTTTGAACACACTAATATGTGAGTTTACAACTATTATCCACCCGCTTGCTACCTTTCTAGAAATATTTTCATCTCAAGATCTCAGCTGTTAGACTGAGGTTTTACACTCAATCATCATCAGTATGGATAATAATCAGTTTGTATTGCCTGAATCTCCCGTTCAAGAAATTCAACATCCGTTACTTGAACAAAAAAAGATCAAGCTCGCAATTAAACGAGATGACTTACTGCATCCTGTCATTTCAGGTAATAAATGGCGCAAGCTCAAATACAACTTGATCAATATGAAAAGCAAAGGCCATGACTCTTTCGTCACCTTTGGCGGTGCTTTCTCGAACCATTTATATGCCAGTGCAATGGCATGTAAAACTTTCAACTTAACTGGTCACGCAATTATTCGAGGGCCAGACATTGATGAAAATAACCCAACCATTAAGATGACCCGTGCCTGTGGTATGAACTTATATGCGGTAAACCGTAAAACGTATCGATTGCGCTATGATCCTGCTTATCTGAAAAGCCTACAAACTGAATTTCCTAACAGCTTCATTATACCCGAGGGTGGTACTAATAAAGCGGCACTGAACGGTGTGGCAGAATTAGCGAAAAGTTTACCTCAATCAGATTATGTGATTTGTGCAACAGGTAGTGGAGGCACTGTCGCGGGGCTTGCCAAAGGGTGCACGCACAACACCCAAGTTATGGGCATCGCTGTCTTAAAGCAAGCTGACTATCTTAATCAAGAAATCGCGCAACTACTGACAGATAATCACAGTGGCGCACCATGGCAGTTATTAACAGATCATCACTACGGTGGATATGGTAAATTCACAGAGGATGTTTGGACATTTTGTCAGCTTATGAGACAAACATATCAACTGCCTTTAGAGCCTATATATACAGGTAAAATGCTGTTTACTGTATGGCAACTCATAAGCCAAGATTACTTCCCTCAGGGCAGTAGTATCATGGCCATTCATACTGGCGGTTTACAAGGTCTTGACGGTTTGAAATATCGCGGCTTAATAACCCGCTAGCTCTAACTGCTGAAGTGGCTCCGAAAAATAATATCCCTGAGCACCTTTTACGCCTAAACGCTGCAAGCAGCGTAGTTCGGTTTGCGTTTCAACCCCCACAGCATAAACCGGTAAGCCAAGCTGTTTACCCTGCCTAACGATATGACGTATAACCTTTTGCTGGGCATGTGACTCATCTATGTTATGAACAAGATCAAAAGATAGCTTTAAGGCTTTTATACATTGCACTTGCTTTAAGTCCTTCACATTAAAGGACTCTGATACTTGATCAAGTACTAACCCCGTACCAACTGTTTCTAGTCTGAACACTATATCTTCCAGTAATACACGTTGCTGACAAAAATCATCTAAAGTCATTTCAAATAATACCCGTTTTGCCAACTTACTTTGTGCTAACTTTTCCAAAAGCCAATTAGCAAATTTAGGATCGCACCAATTAATAGTATGAATGTTCACACTCGCCAACAAATGGCTTTTGTCTTTACCCAGCACCTTAAAAGTATGCTCGACAATAAAAGTGTCTAATGTCCATAAGCTTTCTTTGCTATGCAACTGAGGAACAAATTGCTTGGCCGCAATTAAACCAAGCTTCTCATGCCTCACTCTTAATAATGCTTCACTCTGAGTAATTTCTTGAGTCGCAAAACAGAATAAGGGTTGGAAAAAGAGAATAAACTGACCATTCTCAATATACTTAATGAAGTCTGATTCTGAGTTTTGCATAGATATTTCGTGCGTTTTATTGAGTGGCGTAAGGTGAATATGCTGCCACACATTATTAGTCGCAACACTTAATGCAGAGCGTGCAAGCTGATAAACCTGAGTTTGATCACATTTTGACTGATAATAACAAGCACCTAATTTAACCACTTTACGTGAAAGGTCACCGCGAATGGCGAATAGGATTTGATACACCACTTCGTGCATTTTTTTACTGACAGCTGAGACATCCCCCCAAGCAACTTGCTCGATAGTGACCGCTAAAGCACCTGAGTTTAAGTATTTAACTGAGCATTTGGCATATTTAGAAAAGTGCTTGTGGAATTGAATCGCGAAATGCTGCTGTGCGTGGATACCTTCTTCTAGGTGATAGCTCCATTTGATCAACGCAAAAATACTAAACAAATTCTCGTCTGTACTTCTTGGTTGCTGGATTGAAGGCAGCACATTTTCTCTTTCGATAGGCAAAGACTTCTGTGGTTGGCGAAGAAATGGTTTAGGTCTCACTCTATATATCAGCCACCAGCGATAGCCAAATACAATTAGACCTATAAATAACAAATTAAACATCAATAAGGTGCTTGCATACTTCTGCAATACTTTTGGGTGTTGTACGTAAATTGTTGAGCCCTCAAACTCAAAAGTGTCTAGGTTTTTTATATTTGAACTTGGTTTTGTGCCGAATGAGACGAACTGCAAGTTAAATTGTCGCGCCAATATATCGAGTTTGTCATCTGTTCGCTCTACTTCAGACAATAAACTTACTTGCTGAACAAACTGCATGCCTCTTTGATGGATCTGTAGGTGGAATAAATGAATGAGCAGTGCATTAAGAAAGCATACAAGTAATATCGAGGCAATCGCTAAATACCACTTAGATAATGTGTCTGTTACGCGTTTAAATAGCGGCTTCATCACCATACAACACCTCAATCAACATTGACTAAGTGTTGTTCACAAGTCTTAAAAACTCAAGTTTAGCGCACGGAAAGCCTTGTATTAGTTTATTGGCAAATAATTTTAAATAAGAGAAAAAATAAAACCCTGCAAAAGCAGGGTTTTATTAAATCTATTTCGTTTTATAAACGAGTTAATCGTTAGAACGGAATATCGTCATCAAAGTCGATTGGTGGTTCCATCGGATTTGATGCACCGCCTTGTGGTGCTGATTGTGGTTTAGGTGCAAACCCGCCTTGCTGTTGACCCGACTGCTGCTGAGGTGCAAAACCGCCCTGCTGTTGTCCCGATTGCTGCTGCGGTGCAAAACTACCTTGCTGAGACTGCTGCTGTTGCGGTGCGAAACCACCTTGCTGTTGTGGTGTCTGCTGTTGCTGTGGCGCTTGGTTATATTGAGACTGTTGATTATTAAAACCACCAGACTGCTGACCTTGATACTGGCCACCGCCTTGCTGTTCACCACGGCCACCCAACATTTGCATCTGACCGCCCATGTCTACAACGATTTCTGTTGTATACTTCTCTTGTCCGCTTTGGTCTGTCCATTTACGTGTCTGCAAACGACCTTCGATATAAACTTGTGAGCCCTTACGTAAGTATTCACCTGCAACTTCAGCTAATTTACCGAACAACACAACACGGTGCCATTCAGTACGCTCTTGCATTTGCCCTGTGTTTTTATCTTTCCAGCTATCTGTTGTAGCAATGCTGATGTTTGCTACACCGTTACCATTTGGCATGTAACGAACTTCTGGGTCTTGGCCTAAGTTACCAACCAAAATTACTTTGTTTACACCGCGTGCCATGACGCACTCTCCTCACACTAATTCAAGCCAAGTATTTGCTTTGCTTGGTTTATATCAAATTCTTTATCATTTACTTTTAGGTAACTACGATTTTCGTCGTTCACCATCGTTGCTTCGATCACTCCCGGTAGCGCCACCAATTGCTCAGCTAATTGCTCAGCTCTATGTTGGTCGGATAAATCAGCCATTAAACTGATCACTTTACTCTTAGGAGGGATCTGCATTTGCCATGCAATAAATAGCCATATTACCCCAACTCCTGCTGCAGCCGCAAACACTGTATTCGCTTCACCAATTTGCGCTAGATAACCCCCTAAAATACCACCTAAAAACGCCCCAAAGAATTGCCCCGATGAGAAAACGCCCATTGCAGAACCTTTCTGATTTGCAGGTGCTATGCGCGAGACCAAGGCCGGCATCGTCGCTTCAAGGAAGTTAAAAGCAATAAAGTAAAACAACATGCACAAGGCAATACTCATGATTGACGTTGGCAATAAAATAAGACCTAACGCACTAAAAATTAGCACGAAAATAGAAAGTAAAAAGACCTGTTTTTCTTTTTGTTTTTTGATGGCAATGATCATTAAAGGCGCCATTAAAATAAATGCAGCCAATAAAACGGGAATATAAAGCTGCCAGTGACTTTCAGCCGCTAAACCGCCAATGATTAACTGACCAGGCAAAACCACAAATAAGGTTGTGAGCGTGAGGTGAAGTAACATCACACCAAGATCTAAGCGAAGTAACTGCGGATGCTTTGCCAGTCGTTTTATATCAGCAACAGACGCGACTGTATCGCCTTTTGGGGCGCGATTTAATGCATTAGGGACCACAAAAGACACAATCACAATGCCTAAAATTGCTAACCCTGCTGTTAACCAGAATACTCCTGAAATACCAAATGAGGCCGCCACCATAGGCCCAAGTAGCATAGCAACAGCAAAACTTAAGCCGATACACATACCTATCACGGCCATCACTTTAGGGCGTTGCTCATCTCGACTTAAATCTGCAGCTAAAGCCAATAAAGCACTGGCAATGGCGCCCATACCTTGTAAAGCTCGGCCAACCGTTACCCAGTAAATTGAATCTGCGACTGCGGCAATCACTGAGCCGATAGCAAACACGACTAAGCCACCAATTATGACTGGCTTTCTACCCACTTTATCGGATAACCAGCCCATCGGGATCTGTAATAAAGCTTGGGTTAAACCATATGCGCCGATTGCTAAACCGATCCACATTGGCGAGACATGCTCAAGTGACTGACCATAAATGGCCAGCACAGGCATCAGCATAAATAAACCGAGCATTCTGAATGCGAATACACTGGCTAGCGAAAAAGCAGCGCGTTTTTCTAAGGCGTTTAATGATTGGTTAGACATAGTTCTCGTTATTACTGGCTCGCAAATGCGCGCGACAGTTTAACAAAAAAATAGCCGTTGCAAAAAACTTAATCTAATTTGTATTTTTTTAGGATCTCACTGATCTTGCCAGTTTGCTTTAGCGCTTCTAAAGCCCGCTCCAAACGCGCTTTTATTTTTGGAGAGACACTCTGCTTGCTCAGTGCAATGTAAACCGGCTCTCGATTAATAACGAAGGGGTTTATTTCAACTTGCATATAATCTGGATTATTTTCAGATTGATAGAGCATGTTATATTTTTCAGCAAAGAAACCAGAAATACGACCATGCTTGAGCATGCTAACTCGCAACTTATTATTTGTGATCACTGTAAAACGCTCTTCGACATTTGGCGTATTCTTTAACAGTGCGTCCACTTCAGCCCCATAGACCGCATCTCGATGAATTGCAATAGGTGCTGGTAATGTGAGTAAATCTTGATAACTATTAAGCGTGTAAGGCCGCGACTTATGAGTTACAAGCACAATGGTTTCGTTGCGCTGCGGGCCAATGAAATAAGCAAACCGTTCACGCTGCTTGGTTGGTGACATACTGAGCATCATAGCTATCTCACCCGTTTCAAGCATTTTGATTGAACGGCCCCAAGGTAAACTTACAAATCTATAACTACAATTTGCTTCTTCTAAAAGCGCTTTGGCAAAATCAACGTCTAGGCCGTGCCAGCTCAAAGCGTCGGCTTGGCTGTTATAACGGGCAAAATTTTCAAAACGCACCACTAAATTACAATCAGGGTTAATGCGCGTGCCCGTGAGCGCCTGTACATTAAGACTGAAAACCAAAAAGAGAAGGAGTACGTATAATCTTTTCAAAATTTATTAGCCACATTTTTACCACCTATTCAGTGTAGATGCTTTTATAAAGAAGCGATAATTTTCACAAAAATGTGCGATACTGTGGCGAAGTTTGATTACACCCTCAAGCAGTTACTGGAGCATCATGGATAATATAGAAGTAAGAGGCGCCCGCACCCATAACCTGAAGAATATTTCACTGACTATTCCACGTGATAAGTTGATTGTTATCACAGGTTTATCTGGCTCAGGCAAATCCTCTCTTGCGTTTGATACTTTATATGCAGAAGGCCAA
The DNA here is from genome assembly GCF_042848605.1 of Pseudoalteromonas sp. MTN2-4. Taxonomy (NCBI): domain Bacteria; kingdom Pseudomonadati; phylum Pseudomonadota; class Gammaproteobacteria; order Alteromonadales; family Pseudoalteromonadaceae; genus Pseudoalteromonas; species Pseudoalteromonas sp. MTN2-4. The sequence continues at coordinate 18,778 of NZ_BTGK01000009.1, read as the reverse complement.
CGCCGTTATGTCGAGTCGCTTTCTGCTTATGCGCGCCAATTTTTATCTTTGATGGAAAAACCCGATGTAGACCATATTGAAGGTCTTTCACCTGCAATTTCCATTGAGCAAAAATCAACGTCTCACAACCCTCGTTCTACTGTGGGTACTATTACCGAGATTTACGATTACCTACGCTTACTATTCGCACGTGTGGGTGAGCCTCGCTGTCCGACTCATGATTTACCGCTTGCAGCACAGACTATCAGCCAGATGGTAGATACTGTTTTAGAGCAACCTGAAGGTAGCAAGCTAATGCTGTTAGCGCCTGTGGTAAAAAACCGTAAGGGTGAACACGTCAAACTATTCGAGCAATTGAGTGCTCAAGGCTACATTCGAGCCCGTGTTGATGGTGAAGTGTGTGATTTAAGCGATCCACCAACCCTCGAATTACATAAAAAACACACCATTGAAGTGGTTGTTGACCGCTTTAAAGTGAAAGATGGCTTACAACAACGTTTGGCTGAATCATTCGAAACCGCATTAGAATTATCGGGTGGTGTGGCTGTTGTTGCGAATATGGACGACACAGAACAAGCAGAGCTTACTTTCTCTGCTAACTTTGCCTGCCCAACTTGTGGCTATGCCATGACTGAGCTAGAGCCGCGTTTATTCTCATTCAACAATCCAGCAGGCGCTTGCCAAAGCTGTGATGGCTTAGGTGTACGACAATACTTTGATCCAAGTCGCGTGGTACAAAATCCTGAACTTAGTTTAAGCGGTGGTGCAATTAAAGGCTGGGACAAACGCAGTTTCTATTACTTCCAAATGCTGCAATCTGTGGCTGAGCATTATGATTTTGACTTAGAAGTACCTTTTGAGAAGTTATCTAAAGACGCGCAAAAAGTTGTTCTGGAGGGCTCAGGTAAAACTAAGATTGCTTTTAACTATCGCAATGATCGTGGTGATGTGATCACCCGTAATCACGAATTTGAAGGCGTACTAAATAATATGAGTCGCCGCTACCGTGAAACTGAATCAAGCTCTGTTCGTGAAGAGCTTGCCAAGTATCAAACCAATCAAGCCTGCCCTAGCTGTAATGGCTCGCGTTTGCGTGAAGAAGCCCGCCACGTGTTTATTGGTAAAACAACACTTCCTGATGTGACATTAATGAGCATCGGCGACGCAATGACCTTCTTCGATGAGTTAGCACTTACAGGGCAACGTGCACAAATCGCTGAAAAAATCTTAAAAGAGATCCGCGACCGTTTATCTTTCTTAATCAATGTTGGCTTGAACTATTTATCACTAGAGCGTAGTGCCGATACCCTTTCAGGCGGTGAAGCGCAGCGTATTCGTCTTGCCAGTCAAATTGGTGCCGGCCTCGTCGGCGTTATGTATGTGCTTGATGAACCGTCAATTGGTCTTCATCAACGCGATAACGACCGCTTACTTAGCACGTTAACTCATCTACGTGACTTAGGTAATACTGTAATTGTGGTTGAGCACGATGAAGATGCCATTCGTGCGGCAGATCATATTATCGATATCGGTCCAGGTGCGGGTGTACACGGCGGTCATGTTGTTGCACAAGGCTCACGTGACGACATTCTTAATTCACCTGAGTCTTTAACTGGTCAGTATTTAAGTGGTGCAAAAGCCATTGTTGTGCCTGAGCAACGCCACCAGCCGGAAGATAAATGGCTAGAACTCTTTGGCGCCACAGGTAATAACTTAAAAAATGTCGACCTGCGTATTCCATTTGGCTTAATGACCTGTATCACCGGAGTATCTGGCTCTGGTAAATCAACCCTTATTAATGACACGCTATTTAAGCTGGCTCACACAGCACTGAATGGAGCGACCACGGCTGAGCCTGCCCCTCACAAAGACATTCAAGGCCTTGAACATTTTGATAAAGTGATCGATATTGACCAAAGCCCGATTGGCCGTACACCGCGTTCAAACCCTGCAACCTATACCGGTATCTTCACAGCTATTCGTGAACTGTTTGCGGGCACACAAGAAGCGCGTTCACGTGGCTATAAAGTTGGTCGTTTTAGCTTTAACGTAAAAGGTGGTCGCTGTGAAGCATGTCAGGGTGACGGTGTTATCAAAGTTGAAATGCACTTCTTACCTGACGTATACGTACCTTGTGATGTGTGTTCTGGTAAACGTTATAACCGTGAAACCTTAGAAGTACTTTATAAAGGCAAAAACATCCATGAAGTATTAGAGATGACGGTTGAAGATGCTCGTGAGTTCTTCGATAAAATTCCAGCGATCAGCCGCAAGCTGCAAACTTTAATGGATGTTGGCTTGACTTATATTCGTTTAGGGCAAGCAGCTACTACACTTTCTGGTGGTGAAGCGCAGCGTGTGAAACTCGCTAGAGAATTATCTAAACGCGACACCGGTAAAACTCTATATATTTTGGACGAGCCGACCACAGGTTTGCACTTCCATGATATTCAGCAATTACTGGCAGTACTGCATCGCTTACGCGACCATGGCAACACTATTGTAGTGATTGAACACAATTTAGATGTGATAAAAACCGCAGATTGGATTGTCGACTTAGGCCCTGAAGGTGGCGCTGGCGGTGGTCAAATTCTTATCTCGGGTACGCCTGAAGTGGTAGCTGAATGTGACGCATCTCACACAGGTAGATATTTAAAACCCTTGCTTTAAGAGGCGTAGCACTATTTAGCATAGTGTTAAATTTTATTTAATTTTTTAAGGCTTGCCTTCATAATAGGGGCAAGCCTTTTTCTTATCTTTGAAAGATTGAAAAGCCAGAATAAAAATAATAAAACGAATAACGGATGTATTCATGCAAGCTACTACTCATGTCAAAAAATTATCACGTTTTTTTAGGCGTTTTGCCGAAAGAATCACACATTTTTGGTGCTCTTTAACTCTCGCACAAAGACTTTACTTAATTGCGTTTATTGCTTCCTTAAGTGCAGCAGCAATGCTTCATGACGCTAGCGTAGAAAATATGTATGGCTCAATGAAAAAGTCTGATGATTCAGATTCAATTGGTATTTTTGGAGTGTTATACATACTGTGCGTGCTGACGGCTCTGGTAATTGAACTATGGCCTAAATTAATAAAATTTTGGGAACATACCATTGGTAAAGCGATCATTTTTATTTTTTATGCTTTCTTAGCAAACTATGCGCTAGCTTATGCCGCTGGTACTATCAACCAAATCACTGGGGTCAGCGCTGATCACTTCCCATATACACATAATCTAAGTCTTATGTTGTCAATTCCAACTTGGTTTATGATCAGTACTTTTATCGTGCTTATACTAACCCCCTTATTACAGCCAGTATATATGGTTTTTCTCTTGCTACTAAAACCTTTTGGCCTTCAATACCGTTGGCATAAACCTGATTATCGCTTCCCAATTATTACCAGCTTTATTCGTATGTCCCTCTGTACCATTATTGCATTAGCATTTTTTTTGATTACTGTTTTATCTGGAGTTTCTGGTAGTATGAAAACCATTTTCAGTACCGTTATTGGTAACTTCTCTTCTATAAATCTTGCCTATGGCACATCTAAAGATGCTGATGAAACATCAAACGAAGATGCTTTGACGATATCCACAACTGCAACCAAATCAAAAAACAATATTACTGAAGTAAATACACAAAAAAATACTGACCATGAATACTATGAACGTGTCAACAACTACGACAACCGTATAAAGCAAATTCTTGCTTACTTTATTTATGAACTAGAAGCCGATAGCTACTCTCGATGTCAGGTCACACCAGGAAGACGTGTTGTAGAACTCAATGATTACGATATTCTGGAAATCTGGCCAATAGAAGGTAAAGAAAAAGCCTATCACTTTGAAGTGAAGCCTTGTATCTCACCCGGTATAAAACTTCATTTGTCTAGCCAAGCTAAAGCGCTATATTAGTTAAGAATAAAGATGTGCTCACAATGATAAATAATAAGAAAACGGACCAACTCATGGAAAAGCTCCCCTCTCCCAAGCACCTATCAGGTTTTTACTATGGCTTAAAAACTAAATGGCTCACTTTTTGGCGCTCTTTGACGTTTTCTCAACGCCTATACCTAACAGCTATTGTTTTTTTCATCTATCAAATTAACGGCGAAACAACCCCACCACCAGGTGTATCTGAAAATGCACAAATGATGGAGGATATGTTCTCACCTTCAAGTTTTTTATTGGTCACCATTATTATTTCTGCGCTACTCAATGAGCTTTGGCCAAAGTTAATGAAGTTCTGGGACAGTTTACCAGGCAAAGCCGTCATATTGATTTTCTACGCATTTATCGCCAACTATGCGTTAGCTTATGCGGCTGGTGCTATTAATGATATTACGGGAGTCAGTGCCGATCACTTCCCATATACCCACAACCTCAGTTTAATGCTGTCTTTACCGTCTTGGTTCTTCATCAGCACACTAACTATTTTACTGTTAGTGCCACTGTTACAGCCCTTCTATGTCTTGCTTTTGTTATTCATGCGCCCTTTTGGTTTACACACAATGTGGCACCCACCAGAATACCGATTTCCAATTATTACCAGCTTTGTGCGTATGACACTGTGTGTCATGCTCTTTGTTTTTGTACTTATGTTTACATTTACGTCGGGTATGTTTGGTGGCATGAGTACCATGTTCACGAATGTAATCGAAAGTTTTAGTAATACCACAGTAAGCACCAATATAACCGAGGAAGTTGACAAAGAACCGTCTGAACCAGCGAAGCCAAAAGAAGTGGATGCTGAACAAGTCGATCAAGCGCAACAAGATCAAAGTCCAATTTTATCTTTGAATATTGGAGAAGGTGACCCGGCAACCATTTCACTCTCTGAACGTGCCGAAGCATACGATAATAAAATCAAAACCATTCTCGCTTATTTTATCTACGAGCTAGAAGCCGATAGCTATTCTCGCTGTCAGGTCACTGTGGGGAGCCGCATGGTAGAGCTAAATGATTATGAGATTTTAGAGATCACGCAACTGTCCGAGCAAGAGCGTACTTATAAATACGAAGTCAAACCATGTATTTCGGTGGCCATTGGCCACCAATTTAAATCTTCGGTTTCAATTCCTACAGAAGAAAAACAGTAAGCTGCTGTTTTTCTTCTTCACTTAATGGTTGTGAGCTTTTATTAGCAAAATCATAACGTACCATCACGGTTTTACCCTCAGCGCAGCACTCTCCGTGCTGCCAGGCTTGCTGTAAAATCACAAATGAGCTTGATCCTAAGCGCTCAATGGCAGTTTTCACTTCGACTTCCTGACCATAAAACAGCTCCCCTTTAAAAGTAACTTCGACCTTGGCAACAATCAATTTCCATTGTTTTGGATCTAGGTCTGGGGTAAAAATCTTAAAAATAGGCACACGCGCAGCTTCAAACCAAACCGGTAGTGCGGTATTGTTGATGTGTCCGAGCACGTCGGTTTCACTAAAACGCGGCATGAGTTTTTCTGACAACATAATAATTCTAATATCCTGTAGGTACTCAGATGACAGATTTTATTCGCGTTTACGACAACGCACTCTCAACTGACTTTTGCGATTCATTTGTGCAGCAGTTTGACCAAAGCCCTCACCTAAAGCAAGGGGTCACGTCTGGTGGTGTCGATCTAAGCAAGAAAATTAGTCACGATCTGTATTTAAATGCACACCCTGAGTACGCACAGACTTTACAACACATTCAACAAGTCACCGCACAGCATGTGTTCAAGTATATTGAAGAACACTTCTTTATGATGATCGGTGCATTTGGTTTAAAGGTGTACCACCCAAAAACAGGGCAACCTGTTGACTTAACTGTCGATAATTTCGAAGAGGTTGGTAAACCACAAATTCATGTGCTTACGCAGCAGCTGTTTCGTTTAGGCAATATTCAAGCGCAAAAATACCAAGCAGGAAAAGGCGGTTATCCATACTGGCACAGCGAGGTTTACCCACAAGTCGGTCATAATGAAGCTCTTCATCGCGTGCTGTTATTTATGTTTTATTTGAATGATGTTGAAGAAGGTGGAGAAACTGAATTTCACTACCAGAATAAAAAAATAGCCCCTAAAAAAGGCGCTATGGTTGTCGCACCGGCTTATTTCACTCACACACACCGAGGCTGTATTCCAGTTTCTAACGATAAGTATATATTGACGTCTTGGGTACTGTTTAACAGAGCCGAACAAATCTATGGGGCGCCACCAGAGCAGGCTACTATGTAAGATTGACCTTGGAAGAAGCCCTAGTGGCCTCTTCCAATAAAGTCATACCAAGCTTCTAATAACTCAACAAAATCTTCAAAACCACAGGCTGCCATTAGGCCATGCTCGTCGAGCTCAAGTGCATCATCTTGATATTGCGCTAAGTCATCGTTGTTATGAAATAAGCTATGCGCTTCAAACAATGCCTCTTGCTCACACAACTTAAAGCGTACTTCTTTGCCCAGTCTGACCAAAGGCGTATTTAATGACTTAATATTACGACATTGCGCGAGTAAGTCTTTAACTTCATTGTGAGCCAGCTCTTCGTTAAACCAGCGACCAATTAAAGCTTGTTCATCACTGATCTTGACCCTGAAACCACTGATTGGGTCACGAATAAATTGATACTCCATAAGACTGTCTCTCAAAATTAATAAACTTATAAACAAAGAATATTATACTTTGCATGGCATAAACTGCCCAGCGACTTGAGCTTTCATAGCGTAAACTGGATAATTCACGCTCCGACACCACTTCGAGTAGATATGAACCCAATTGATATTCTGTTCCCGCTGATCTTCGTGGTCACCGCTGGGTTTATTTGTGCCAAAATACAATTTTTATCCTCTACCCATTTTGAAGGGCTGCGCACCTTTATTTTCAATTTGGCCATTCCCGTTTTTCTTTTTCTTAGTATGTACAAAGCCGATTTACAACAGGCATTGTCACTCAACCTACTACTCAGCTTTTATCTACCTGTGGTGCTTGTGTATTTTGCAGTATGCATTGCTTTTAAAGCGCTTGGTAAGCTATCACTGGCTGAATCTGCGGTTCTTTCGCTTTCTGGGTGTTATTCAAATACGGTATTAGTTGGCTTGCCCATCATAATCATGGCACTTGGTGAGCATTATGGCGCATTGGTGTTTATGGTGATCACTTTTCATAGTGCACTCTTATTTGCATTGACCTTTGCTTTAAGTAGTAATGTGAAAGGGAGCTTGGGTGAGTTATTAAAGCCTTTACTGCTCAATCCTGTCGTACTGAGTATAAGCTTAGGTATTGTGGCAAATGCCATGTCAGTTCCACTTCCTACAACACTCATCAATGGGCTAGATTTACTAAGCGAGCCAGCAATCGCAGGGGCGTTATTTGTGTTAGGTGCAAGTTTAAATCAATATTCGGTGAAAGAAGCTTGGAAAGGCGCATTAATAATCAGCGTTATTAAACTCGGCCTGCTACCCGCCGCTGTCTTTTCTTTTGCGACTTGGGTGTTTAGCCTACCAGCAGCGCATGTTGCCGTTGTCACTCTGATGGCTGCATCGCCATTGGGCGTGAATGCTTATTTGGTCGCAAGGCAATTAACCGTAAAACAAGATGTTGCTGCCAGCAGTGTTGTGCTCTCAACACTGCTCAGCGTCTTTACTCTAAGTATATGGTTGCTAACGCTCGTACCGTGAACGATAGCTGGTGTATTTCGCTGCATCTATGATTGCCCATAAGTGTGCAACCGCTGCAATAATCGCTGGAAGTACTAAGAACCAAAGCGCATAACCACCAAACACAATGATTGCAAAAATAAGTGCTGGAATAATACGACCTTGTACCAGCTGGCCTAAACCTGGAAAAAATATATTACAAATTGCGGCGATTACATTACCGCCTGAACCTTGTTCTGCCATGGTAACCTCTCTTATTTAAGATTTCTATTATTAACTAAACAGTAATCGTGCCAAAAATATTAAACCATACAAATCAAATAGTTAAACAAATCACTTTCTATTTCAAAGTTATGAAAGTGGTTTAATAAGCCATTTATTGGTTTTTTTACTCACTTTATTGGGCGTCATTTAACATACTGAATTTTAGATATAAATAGTAAAGCAGTCCATTCGATATTTAGTTATGCTTAATAGATAACAAAGCACAAGGTTAATGTCTTGATAGCTAAAAGAATAATAACAGGATTTCATCATGCTTTTTAAACTCTCTCAGCCCGTTACTAAATTGGTCGAACGTTACTTACCTGACCCCTACGTTATCGTACTTTTATTAACACTGGTTGTATTATCACTCAGCATTACCTTAACTCCTTTTTCATTTGAGCAAGCCGTCACATCTTGGGGCCAAGGCTTTTGGGCATTGCTGACCTTTGCGATGCAGATGTTAATGGTACTCGTAGCGGGCTTTATGCTAGCTAGTACGCCTGTTTGTAAGTCTCTGCTTGATAAACTCGCGCAAAAAGCCAGCTCAGGCTCTACGGCAATTGTCATGGTGACCTTAGTATCTATGCTTGCCAGTTGGATAAACTGGGGGTTTGGGTTGGTTGTTGGGGCATTATTTGCCAAAGCGCTCGCTCGCCATGTACAAGTCGATTACCGCGTATTAGTCGCCAGTGCCTATTCTGGTTTTATTGTTTGGCATGGTGGGTTATCGGGTTCAGTGCCCTTAACCATTGCAACAGAAGGCCATTTTTCTAGCGACAGTATTGGGGTTATTACAACGCAAGATACCCTGTTTTCGCATTTTAATTTAATTTTAATGGCCGTATTACTGGTTGTGCTTCCTCTTCTTAATGCGTTACTACTTCCGCCTAAAGACCAACAAATCATTGTTGAGAAAGAAAAGCTTGAAGAAAAAAAGACTGCGGTTATTTGCATCAATACCCCAGCTGAAAAACTAGAACACAGTAAGTTACTCGGCATACTCATTGGCACCTTGGGCTGTGGTTATATGGGTTATTACTTTCTTGCGCTCGGTGGTGGGCTCAATCTAAATAGTGTGATCGGCTTATTCTTATTTTTGGCTATTTTGCTTCATCAAACGCCTGCTAACCTTCTTAAAAGCTTGCAAGAAGCAGTGAGCGGCGGTGCCGGTATTATTATTCAATTTCCGTTTTATGCTGGGATCATGGCAATCATGAAAGACTCTGGCCTCGCTCAACAAATTTCCGATATCTTTGTCTCAATGAGTAGCGCTGACACACTGCCGTTTTGGAGTTTTATTAGTGCCGGCTTAGTGAATATTTTTGTCCCTTCAGGTGGTGGTCAATGGGCTGTGCAAGCCCCGATTGTTTTACCTGCAGCGATAGAGCTAGGCGCTGAGATAAACCGAGTAGCGATGGCTGTTGCTTGGGGTGACGCTTGGACTAACCTCATTCAACCATTTTGGGCATTGCCTGTGCTAGCAATAGCAGGCTTAAAGGCCAAAGATATCATGGGTTTTTGTCTGATCCAGTTAGCAGTGAGTGGCATTATCATTGCGGCAATACTCACCTTCACTTAAATATTGCACAGTGATTGAAAATATGTCGCCGTAAAAATCATCAACGGCGACATACATACTTAATTAGATAAGATCTTCATTGGTAAGCTTAAAATCACATTGTCTGAATCTGCAAAGTGCATCATCACTGCAATGTGCCCTACAGCTACAACCACATACATCAGCGCTGAGACAATCTGACCATATCTATCAAGGGGTAACAGATGAGAAATATGACGCTCACGCCACTCAAACACTATCTCCAAACTGCCTATAAAGATAAAAAACACCAGTAGCATCAAACCAAATGTCCAACTGATATAAAGCCCCAGTAACACACCACCAAAACAGGCTAGGAGACCCATCCAAGAACGCATAGAGAAACTGATACTTTTTAGTACGTGACCGCCATCCAGAGGTAGAATTGGTAATAAATTAAATAAGTTAAGTAGTGCACTAAGCACGGCGACACCGGCAAAAATCTCCATATCTGTTACGTAATACAGCACCACCCCCAACACTGAGGTAATTAAGCCAAATGCAGGCCCCATTAAAGAGATCACCACATCTTGCCAACGGGTTGTAATTTTTTCATCACTGACAGCTAAGCCACCTACGAAAGGAATTAAATAGATCCCCTTCGTCTTGATACCAAAGTACTTCATCGCACGAACATGACCATATTCATGTACCACCAAACAGGCAATGATCATCAGGGCAAACTCCAATGAGAATAACCATGCATAGCCTGCTACTGACGCTCCCGCAAGCGCAGCCTTTACGACCTTGGCACTCTTGAAAATTTTAAAGCTAAGCATCGCTAACCCCAACCAGCCTCGCTTACTTTCAGCTTGTTGGTGAGGCACTTCGAGCCACTGTAGCGGTTGCGCATTTACAGAGACACCTAGCAGCCCTTGTGCAAGCTGTGAGGTATTAAAGTTCACTGCCCGTCCGTTTATCTGACAATTTTGTAGATGCTCAGATTCCGATTCAAGTACTAAGGCTTGTTGTTGATGAAAAACTTGAATGATTTGTTGTTGATTAAAAATCAGAGAAATTGGCTGTCCAGCCACGTTAAGTTCGATCCGAGTCATGACGTTAAAACTAAAGTTTTTTTCTATTATCCCAACAAACTCTAACAGTGACAAACCATCATTTTTTGATCTCGATTTGGTCATTTTTATTTCGCTGTTCTAAACTTAAATATCCTAACCAATTTCAGGGAGTGATTTATGAGCTTTAAAGCACAGCGTATTTTGGTTGTTGATGATTCACAGGCCATTCTCATGGTCATGCAGGCAATTTTGGCCGAGCTCGGCGTTGAGCACGTTACTTGTTGCGAGTCAGCACAAGCCGCATTGTCACTAATAGAACAACAACCTAAAGCCTTTGATGCCATTTTTACAGATTTAAACATGCCTGAAATAGATGGCATGGAACTGATCAGGCAAGTCGGCCAGAAAGGCTATCAAGGCGGCGTGATTATTATCTCTGAAATGGATCGTCGCATTATTGACCTCGCGTCAAACCTTGCTAGACAGAATCAAGCATTGCTCTTGGGTAATATTGCCAAGCCGATACAACTCGTTGAAGTAGAAAGGCTGCTTAAAAAGCTCAGCACCCTCTCTCGGCCTCAGACAGCAGATGGACAACTCATCAGTGAAGCTGAGCTATTACATGCACTGAGTAATAGTGAGATCACCCCTTTCTATCAACCTAAGGTAAATCGTGCAACTCAACAGATTGAAAGCCTTGAAGTGCTGGCTCGCATTGTATCTGAGCAGCACGGTTTTACTGTTTTGCCGGCAAGATTTATTGATGTTGCAGAAGATTTAGATTTAATAAACTTAGTGACATTTCAGTTGTTTGAAAAAGCCACGGCTGAATATGAAGCGTTGAAAGAAGAGCTGCCTCATCAATGTAAATTGGCATTCAACTTATCGCCGATCCAATTAGAAGATATGAATTGCCCGGCAAAGCTGTCTTTATTACTTGAGTTAAATCACCTTCAGCCAAGCGATATCATTTTAGAAATCACCGAACAAAAGCCCCTTGCAAGCGCCAATCAACTTGAAACGCTAAATCGCTTAAGAATGAAAGGGTTTGAAATTTCTCTCGATGACTTTGGCACCGGCTTTACGAATATTAACCAGCTAAAGTCTCTGCCATTTACAGAGATTAAAATAGACCGCTCTTTGATCACCCACATAGATACAGATTACTTTTCACAAGTTATCACCAAGAGCTTGGTCGATTTAGCAATCAAAGAAGGCTTTAAAGTCGTGGCTGAAGGGGTAGAAAGAATAGAGGAATTACAGTATCTAGAGCGATACAAACATGACTTATTGATGCAAGGCTTTTTGATCAGTCGCCCCAAAGCCAAGAATGAGCTTATTCGCTGGATCCACTCTTGGCTTAGAATGACAAACTTTAATTCTTAGGCTGATCTTCTTCTGTATCAGCTTCTATTAAATGAGAGTGGCCGTCGACACGATCACGCCATTTTTGTTTTGCGGCTTGTTGCATATTGGTCGATTGCTCACGCTCATCAACAATATCCATGCCCATTAAAGATTCAATCATATCTTCTAGGGTAACAATACCTTGCACATCGCCGTATTCATCAATGATCAGTGAAATATGAATACGCTTTTCAAGCAATGCTTGGAACAACTCTGGTGCACCTAATGTTTCTGGTACGGTATAAATTGGCTTTACTAGCTTACCGATTTTGTAGTCTTCCCCTAAGCGATGGAAGGCCAACATAATGTCGTTCTTATGCACGAAGCCAATAATGTCATCGGTATTCTCTGAATAGACCAAAATACGAGAGAAAGATACCGAGCCATGCTCAGATAAATACTCGTTTACCGTCATATCTTTGTGCACTTTAAAAAGCACAGTTCTTGGCGTCATGACGTTTTCAAGCTTGGCATGCCTAAACTGCAACAAACTGCGAATAGTTTCACTTTCTTCTTGCTGAAGTGCTCCTGCCTCGCTACCCATTTCAGCCATAGCCTCAATTTCTTGACGAATAAAGTGCGCTTCGTCTTGTTTTGAGCCAATTAATTTAGTGAGCTGATCTGATAACCACACGAACGGTTTTAGGATTCTAACCATCCAAGTTAAAGCCAATGACACAATTGGTGTTAGTGCACGCCAATAAGTTGCGCCTAGCGTTTTAGGAATAATTTCTGAAAGCACTAATACTAATAACGTCATCACAGCAGACGCAATCCCCACAGCAGCATCACCAAATACAGCAGCCGCTTGTGCACCAACACCCGCGGCCCCCGCTGTGTGCGCAACCGTGTTTAAGGTCAAGATAGCTGATAATGGCTTATCAATATTGTCTTTTAAACCCTGCACTCGCTGTGCGAGTAGCGGTTTATCTTTTTTTAATATCGCTACATGACTTGGTGTAATACTGAGTAACACCGCCTCCATCACCGAACATAGAAATGAGATGGCAATGGCCAAAAACATGTAACTGAATAACAGAAACAACCTAAACTCCTTAATTTCGCAGACTCTCGCGACTTAATCGCAACTCTGCTGAAGATTTAATTTGATGTGCTATATTGGGGCAATTATTTTCCCTACAATAGGTGCATCAATGAAATTAACAACGGTCGCCACTTTACTATTTTCGGCACTCTCTACGCAACTTGTCGCAGCAGAGTTAGACGCAAATAAAGTAAAGTTTATTGGACCCCTTGCTGATACAGCAACAATCAAGCCAAATAATACGCCTTACCAAGCTACCATCATTAATAACTTATTACCTAAATTACAAAGTGATTCAAAAACACTGTCGGTATTAGGTAAAAAAGTGACTTGGCAACCACTTGGTGACATGAATGACCTAACGATTGCAGGTCTTCAAGCGATTAAGTTCAACTTCTCTGCAGAGCGCTTTGTGCAAGGTAAGTTAAAGCTTAATGGTATCGAAAAAGCACATGTATTTTTAAATGGTGAAGCCTTATCTGGCAGTAAAGAATACGACATCAATGCGGTTACGGGCGATCACCAAGTTGTTATTGTGGTAGAACAAGCTGATGACTGGAAAAAAGTCTCGCTAGAATATCTACCCAAAGCAGAGCATGACGTTATTACACTGACGACAAAAGAAACTCGCGCGCTTTCAGCTAAGCAACTTTTTGATGCACCAACGATCAGTTCTGTATCGATTTCTCCAAACGGCGAATACTATGTTGTTACTGAGCGTCATTACCAGAGTAACCATGGTAATAAAGCCATTAATAAAACAACCTTAACCGATGAAGAGGGTAAAGTGCTTTACCGCTTTGACGGACTATCAGCAAATCAAATTAAATGGCGTGCAGATAGCAAACAGGTTGTATTTGTTCGCAATAAAGCCGTTACAGTTTTAAACCTTAAAGACTTAGAAGAGAAAGTGGTCGCTGAACAACTAGATGGCGCATATGGCTTCCAGTACTTCGACAACAACACGCTTGTATTTGCTTGGTCTAAGTCAGATAAAAGTAAGCACACATTAGTTAAACACTTCAGAGGGTTAGAAGACCGCTGGTCTTATGCACGTAATAACAGCCAAATCTTCATGTTAGACATTAACTCCGGTTTTATTAACCCAATCACTGAAGGCAAGTTGAGTCACTCATTGGCCGATTTTGATAATGAAGCAGGCACAATCTTAGTGACGCGTAACCCTAGCGATTATGCTAAACCGCCTCACATGCTGACAGAGCTTGTAGAAGTTAATTTAAAAGACAACCAGCAGACTGTACTTGGTCAATACCGCACATTTAGCTCAGCAAAGTATGCTGATGACGGCATCTATGTGGTTGCAGGCCCTGACTTTGCAAATGGGTTAGGCCGTGCTATTCCTGAGAATATGCTTGCAAACAACTACGATGGCCAGCTTTATAAGCTAGACCGTCAAGGTAAAAATGCCAAAGCATTAAGCAAATCATTCGACCCTGCTATTGGTTCAATGCAAGTATTGCGCAATGATGATGTCGTGATTAAAGTGACTGAGCGTGATACGCAACAGCTGTATTTATACGATGAAAGCAAAGCACGTTTTACTAAGCTCAAAACAGGCTTTGATGTCGTTGGCAGATTCAGCATTTCTGACGAGCGCAACCCTGACTTACTCGTGACTGGCACACAAGCATCTCACCCTCAGCAATTAAAACGCTTAGATATTTCTAAAAACCGCGCTAAAACACTGTGGGATTCAAAAGCACTTGCTTATGACAATAGCGAAATTGCAACCCTATCTGAATTTAACTTCACTAATAAAGAAGGCGTTGAGATTAAAGGTCGTGTATACACGCCTCACAACCTAGATGAAAGCAAGCAGTACCCTGCACTAGTTTACTATTATGGCGGTACTTCTCCTGTATCACGCGGTTTTACCGGTCGTTACCCATTTAACCTATGGGCAGCACAGGGTTATGTCGTGTATGTGCTACAACCAACTGGTGCGACTGGCTTTGGTCAGGAATTCTCTGCTAAGCATGTGAATGCATGGGGTGAGTACACTGCAAACGATATTATCGAAGGCACTAAAAAGTTCTTAGCTGCACACCCTTATGTGAATAAAGATAAAGTAGGTAACTTAGGCGCATCTTACGGCGGCTTTATGACTATGCTACTTGCGACTAAAACGGATTTATTTAGTGCGTCGATCTCTCACGCAGGTATCTCAAACATTACTTCTTATTGGGGTCAAGGTTGGTGGGGCTACCTATATTCAGGCGAAGCTTCGAAAAACAGTTTCCCGTGGAATAACCCTAAACTTTACTCTGATCACAGCCCAGTTTTTCATGCTGACAAAGTAAACTCGCCTTTATTACTTATCCATGGTGACGCTGACACCAATGTGCCTCCAGGTGAAAGTCACAACATGTACACGGCACTTAAGTTGCTTGGTAAAGACGTAGAGTTGATTGAGTATAAAGGCACTGATCACCAAGTATTTGCCCGTGACCGTCGCTTCCACTGGTGGGATACAATGCTCGCTTATTTTGATATGCACTTAAAAGATCAACCACAATGGTGGCAGTATATTTATAAATAAGTATGCATATATTATGTTCACCTTAGGGTATGCACTCTAAGGTGGACCATTTTAATCACCCTTAACAGAACCAATTGCATAAATGTTTATGCAATTGTTACAAATTGTCATTATTCACTTCTCAGCAATGTTTTCACAGTGCTAATATATACATAATTATTGAATAGATAGCTGACCTATGAGTATCAAAGTATTATTAGTAGAAGATGATGAACTTTTAGCAAAACGCATTATAAGCCATTTTGCTGAAACAGAATTTAGCATCGAAATTGATAGTACCGGTGCAACTGCATTAGCCAAAGTCCAGCAAGCAACGCAAGCTCAAGAACGATTTGTGCTGGCTATCGTCGATATTGTTTTACCTGCCACTGACGGTTTAGCATTAGCGAAAGAGCTCAATACCTTGACAGATATTGGTGTCATCATGCTATCTAGCAGAGATTCTCAAGCTGATAGGATCGCAGGCTTGGCACAAGGTGCTGATGACTATGTTTGTAAGCCAGTTGACCTACTCGAGCTTGAATTGAGAATGCGTGCTTTGTGTAAGCGTTTAACGATTGCAAATGATGACGATGAGTCTGAAGAGTTTATTGAATACTCAGATTTCAAACTTCATCCTGATAATCGCACTTTGATTAATGGCGCAGCGGAAGAATCACGATTAACTGAAGCTGAGCACAAAGTACTTATTTGTTTAATCGCCAATGCAGGCAAGGCGACTTCTAGAGAAAAAATTTCAGAAGATATCGGCCAACCAGACTGGAGCCCGAGTGACCGAACTGTTGACGTACTCATTGGTCGCTTGCGTAAGAAGCTAGGCGATGAAAAAGAACAAAAACGCATCGTTACGGTTCGCGGTAAAGGCTACATGCTATCTACTTAATACGCGGTTAGCTGAGCGAGTAATCGCTCAAAAGCACGATAACTTAGTGCCTCCTTTAGAGAGGCTAAATCTATATCCTCCTGCAAGTTTAAATCTGCAATAGTACGCGCCACCTTTAAAACCTTATGATATGAACGTGGTGACAAAGCCAATTTCTCGGCCGCTTTCCCCAGAAACATAGCATCTGCTTTTGATAATGCACAATGTAATTGCAGCTCTTTGGTTGATAACGCTGCGTTGTTTTTTTCTTGTCGTTGATAAGCAAACTGAACGGCTTTTTCTACCCGCATACGAATGTCAGCGCTCGATTCTTCAGGCTGAGTAGACTGAAGCTCTTCAGTCGTTAACCTTGGTAATTCAACTTGCAGGTCTATTCTATCTAAAAATGGCCCTGATACTTTTGATAGATATTTTAACACTTGGTCAGGTGTTGCCCGTTTATCGCTATGATGCCCAGTTGGGCTGGGATTAAGTGCCGCAACCAACTGAAAATTTGCAGGAAAGTCGACCTGCCTAGCAGCACGAGAAATAGTGACTTGGCCCGTCTCCATCGGCGTTCTCAGCGAATCTAACACCTTTCTATCAAATTCAGGCAGCTCATCTAAAAACAAAATACCATTATGCGCCAATGATATTTCTCCAGGCTTAGGGTTGGACGACCCACCAACTAATGCAACTGCTGAGCAAGTATGATGCGGAGATCTGAATGGACGGTTTAACCAGTTTTGATGTGTGACCGACTGCCCTACTAGAGAGTAGACAGCAGCAGTTTCAAGTGCTTGCTGCGTTGTCATTTGAGGCATAATTGTTGGAATACGTTGAGCCAACATAGATTTACCGGTACCAGGCGGCCCCAAGAAAAGCAGGTTATGACCACCTGCCGCAGCAATTTCTAATACCCTCTTTGCTATTTTCTGACCTTTCACATCACTCATATCTAATTGCTCAAGAGCCTGTTCAGAAACATGGTCGTAAATAATATTTAAAGAGAGTGATTGCTGCCCATGCAGATCCAGCCAAATTTCTTGCAAGCTGGTGACGGCTTTTCTATTTGACTGAGATACTAAACTAGCAAGCTGATCGTTACCTCTCGGGATATAAGCAACATGATTTTCTTCAGTCGCCGCCATAACCGAAGGCAAAATCGCAGTAATAGCAGAAAGCTCACCACTTAATGCAAGCTCCCCAAAAAATTCAAAATTACTTATCTCTGTATTTTGTATTTGACCAGAAGCAACCAAGATCCCAACGGCAATTGCGAGGTCATATCGTCCGCCTTCTTTTGGCAAATCTGCAGGCGCTAAATTTACTGTTATACGTTGGTCTGGGAACAGAAAGCCTGAATTAACTAGTGCAGAACGAACTCGTTCCTTAGACTCTTTTACTGAAGTTTCAGGAAGGCCGACAATGATAAAAGCAGGAAGCCCATTGCTTAGATGCACTTCAACCGTCACTTTAGGTGCTTTGACACCCACTTGCGCACGGGTAAGAATTTTTGCTAAAGACATATCCTTGTCCCTATCAGTTAATATTTAAAAACGTGTATCACCCAGTTGTAACGCATCGCCATTAATCGAACAACTAAGGTAGTTAACATGCCAAACAACATGCTTACTTCTATCGCTATAGAAAAAGACATTAATTGAGTATAGACGATCCCACCTAAAATACAGGTAATCGCATAGAGCTGACCTTTTAAAAGCAAGGGGATTTCACCTGCGAGTACATCACGGATCACCCCACCAAAACACCCTGTTAGCACTCCCATAATCACCGATGTTGTAGCTGGCATACCGATAGAAATGGCTTTTTGTGTGCCCATCACAGCAAAAAGTGCCAAACCGAACGCATCTGCCACCTGTAAGAATTTACTAGGTATTTGCTTTTGCTGATTCAAAACAACAATACTGATCAACACAGCACTAAAAATAGCAATAAAATAGCTTGGATCATGCAGCCAAAAAACAGGCTCATCTAAAATAATATCCCTCAGCGTTCCGCCACCAATACCTGTTACCGCAGCTAGCACGACAACACCAAAACCATCTAAATGCTTTTTATGGGCAATAAGGGTCCCAGAAATAGCAAAAACCATGACACCGAGTAAGTCGAACCAATGGATAAGATCACTCATTAAAATTCCTGAAAATAGATAGATATGAAAAGCTAATTGAAAATGAATTATAAATTAATTTTTTAAATATTGAAGCAAGGTGCAAAAGGTTACCGACGGCGAACGTAGTGAGGACGATTCTTTTGCGCAAGGAGAAAAGAGCTAGTGTAACTGGAGTTGAGGGGTATTAACTAACGAGCGCGAAAAGTGTTTCAGAATGAAAAGAGTGACTGCTGTAAAGGCTGCTCACTTCACCTTG
>NZ_BTGK01000008.1:0-198209 GCF_042848605.1 Pseudoalteromonas sp. MTN2-4 | reverse complement strand
TGTTAGGTTTACTCTTCTTGTGCCATCAATATTTGCCGCCATAATTTGCGGTGGATAACCTTTTGTATCCCACAGACCAACAAACTTAACAACATTAAAAAGTATTCTTTCGTTCGATAGCCATTGCGGACGAACTATACGTCGGTATTCTCCGTAATCAAAACCTGAAATAACCTTGTTTGATTTTCGGTTTATAATAGCCAGTTTGATTTCTGTGTCTTCTCGATAAGTAACGGCTAAATGTTTTCCATCTGGAGAAATGACTATTTCATTAAACTTATCGTGTTTAATAAGCTCTAATGAGTTTACTTTTGCCAAAGCTCCTGACGAAATTATAAAAAGAGCAATATAGATTAATTGAACTAAACCTTTCATTATATTTCCTTAAAAAAAAAGCCAGCAAATGACTTGCTGGCTTTATATATTTAGAAGTAATTATTAGAAGCTATATTTGAAGCTTGCGTAATAAGTACGACCTTGGATGCTGTATAAGCTAGAGTCAAAATCAGTGTCAGCTAAATCAGCAAAACGCGGCTCTTCGTTAGTTAAGTTACGAGCACCCACTGCTAATGTAAGTGCATCTGTAACATTATAACGGTAGTTTACATCAATATCTGTGTAAGAACTGATGTTATAACGCTTACCTGCACGTGCTTCATCACGACCAACATACTCACGCTTTTCTGCGTCATAAATATACTCTTCAAGCTGACTTGGGATGTACTTTAGCGTAACGTTTACACTATGGTCTTCATAGTCCCAACCTAGGTTAAGGTTTGCACGGTACTGAGGTAATCCGTCTAGACCGATAGCATCTAGTAAGAACTCATCACCTGTTGCTGCATCAGTCTCAAGCGTTTCGTAAGAAACAGTGTAAGACACCTGTAGGTTTTGACGGAAAGTACCGAATGCAGTTTCTTGATTCGCATTGATATTTAAGTCGATGTACTGTGCACGCATTTCACCTTCATTGATGTAAGAAGCAGTGAAGCGCTCAGGGATATCACCGACCACTTCTACACCAGTACCTGGCTTAAATGCAATACCATCCTCGTACTTGCTCCAGATATTCGCAGCACTTTCGTATGCAATCATATCTTCAAGTTCGATTAAGTTATAATCAAGTGTGAAGTTAATGCTGTCAGTCAGGTTACCAACGATACCAATGTTGAACTGGTCTGTCTTTTCTGGGTCAAGCTTGTCGTTACCAACAGTGTTTGTTTCGAACTGACCCCAACCAAGACCTGTCACATATACCCAAGGGAAGCCTTGTGAACGAGTGTATAAATCAGAGAATGTCGGTGCACGGAAACCTTTACCCCATGAACCACGTAATAGATAGTCATCATTCAGCGAATATGTCACACCGATTTGAGGTGATAAGTTACCGCCAAAGTCACTGTAGTCGTCATAACGAGCAGCTAGTGTAACGTCTAAACCATCAATCACTGGGAATAAGAATTCAGTCGCAACACTAGTTACTTGACGGTCACCGTTCGCTTCACCGCCAGCACTACCAATTACTGCTGAAGCATTACTTAGTGAATCAGCTTGCTTTCTGTAAGATGATTCAACACGTTCAAAGTAGAAGTAAGCACCGATATCACCGCCTTCTAATGAACCTAAAGAATCAATAGAGAAACCAGCATTATAAGCTGTATAATCTGTCTTGTTCCAAGTTGTGATTGTGTGTGCCATTAGCGCGATTGAACGCTCATCAGTTAGCGTACCTTCAGCAGCAAACTGCTCAGCAAACACCTGGTTAATGTAACCAGTACCGATTTCATTGATGCTCGCAACATTTCTGTGAACACCTACATCCCACTGACCCCAATCTTCGTAGCCAGTCAAGTAAGCATTAACGTCAAAGTTATTACCTAACGTTCTTGAGTCACGCGGACCGTTATCTGTGAAACGCCATGAAGCACGTGATGAAAGAATTGTTGAGCCTTCTGGTAAATCAATGTTATCAGCTGCTAGATCTGTGCCTGAAACATTAAAAGAACCCGCAGCTGGCGCGAAGCGACCATTTGAAGTGAAACGAGTTGCTAAGACATTTAGGTTGAAACTTAAATCATCAGTGATGTTATAAACACCACGAGCATAGATTGAAGAGTTTGTTAGATCCGTCGTTTCAGCCATAATATTGCTGTAGTTATAACCACACATTGTGCCAGGTTGCGAACCACCACGAGTTTGGATACCTACAAAATTATTGCTTGTATCACATTGGCTTTCGATACCACGCCATTCGATTCTGTCTCTAACACCGTCACCATCATCATCGATGAAATAACGAATGTTTCGACCTGACGGGCTGATACCTGTGTTATCTTCCCAAGTTTCACCAACGATCGACCTAGTGTAGTCACGGTCACGGCTATAAATAACTTCACGGTCTGAATGCTCAGCACTCATTACAAAGTTACCTTTATCAAAAGCTAGACCTAAAACGATTTGAGCAGAGTTTTCATCACCACCTTCTAGAGTAGGACGACCTGCTGATCCAGAGATTTGAACACCTTCAAAGTCTTTTTTAAGAATAACGTTGATTACACCACCGATTGCATCTGAACCGTAAACCGCTGATGCACCACTTGACATGATATCAATGCGCTCTACAGCTGCCATTGGTAAAGCATTAAGGTTTGCAGAACCACCACCAGCAGCTGGTGATGGTGCAACACGCTTACCGTTGATAAGTACTAGAGTACGATCAGCACCTAGGCCACGTAATGAGGCTGAAGCAACACCTTGTGTACCACCACCTTGACCTGAAGATTCAGCACTTGAACCGAACGAGTTAAACGTTGAGTCTCTTAATACGTCAGCAACTGATACTTCACCTGTTATTTCTAAATCTTCTGCAGTAATAACTGTGATTGGAGCAACACCTTCCATATCAACACGTTTGATACGAGAACCTGTAACTTCAATACGCTCTACTTTTTCCGCACTTTCTTCATCTGCAGCAAAAGTATTAGCTGAAAATGCAGCTGTAGAAGCTGCACCAAAAGCAATCGCTAAGCGAACTGCTTTTGAAACTTTAGTATTTAACATTTTATCTCCCTGGGACCACTTGTTAGTAGCTTTTATAATTTTTTGAGGGTTATCCCTCTTATAGGAAATTGCAACACATGCAATAAACTAGTTGCATACTAAACAACAGATAATATTCATGTCAATTAAAAATGTGACCAATTTGCAACACTAAATACACATTTTTGTACCAATTATAGGTTTTTGGCACTCAAAAAGCCTTTCAGTTGCTAAAAGTGAAACAAAGAAAAACCTATAGATGCACAAACAAAAATAACAGGTACATTTGATTTACATCAAAACAAATCAATAACATGCATTATTAATAATACGCTAACATTAAAATAATTTTTGTTGCTTACTAGCGAGTATTGGTTCGTTGAAATTGAATAGAAACATTTTAAGAATGGGCATAATTTGTTTTTGAATGTAATGCTCGTAATCAACTTGCTGAACGTCATGACAACTCAATACTGCAGTAGGGCCTGATTTAGAAATGTAATATTTAATAATCGTGCCTTTATTAAAGGTAATGTCAGCTGAATTTGGTAGAGTTTTCGCGGCTCTGACATGAGGAGGGATATTTTTAACATATTGCTCAAGTGGCTTACCTAAGCGTTTTTTGTAAATGAGTAAATGGTCATTTTTGCCACTAAGGATCTGTTCGATATATTTTTGGGCGACAGATTCTAAATCTCCTTCTGAGAATAACGTTTCAACTAACTCCTTTTGGAATGATTTTGCTATGTCAGTCCAATCACTTCTGACTGTTTCCATACCTTTAAATACCAGTTCAGAGTGACCATCCTTTTCTACTCTGCCCACGTAACGTTTTTTTGAACCGGTTTCTTGCCCACGGATAGTCGGCATAAAAAATGGGCTGTAATGCGTTTCGAATTCAATTTCTAAATGACTTTGAATGCCAAAACGTTCTTCGCATTCTAAAGACCAAGTTTGGTTGATTTTTCTTTGTAGCGCTTTGCCTATTTCATGACTTTGTTCACCAGTTAGCTCTTCGGGTAAGGCAACAAAAGTAGAATCAGTATCACCGTAGATAACTTCATATCCCCAACTTTCAAGCCATTTACGCGTTGTTTGCATAATTTGATGCCCACGCAAGGTAATGGAACTTGATAACCTTGGATCATAAAAACGACACCCTTTCGAGCCTAATACACCATATAAACTATTCATAATAATTTTGATAGCTTGCGACAACATGGCATCACCCTGCTCTTTGGCGTTTTGTCTTTTCTCTGACAATTGCTCTACCAATTTAGGCAAATGATGTGTTGATGTAGAAAAATACCCGCCATTGAAGCCTTCTAATGCATTCTCTTGGTTTTCTAAACCTTTAATAAGTCCTAGAGGATCTATAAAAAAAGTCCGAATGATGGATGGATATAGGCTTTTAAAATCGAGTACGAGTACATTTTTATAAAGGCCGGGTTTTGACTCCATGACATAACCGCCAGGGCTCTCAAAAGACACTCCATGCTCGGCTAAATTTGGCGCGATATAGCCACTTCGATGTAATAAAGGTAAGTATAAATTAATGAAAGCAGCCACTGAGCCGCCCATTTTTTCGAGCTCCAAACCTGTCATTTGCGTTCGGACAATGGCAAATTCTAGCAAGTTTAGCTTCTTGAAAATCGACAAGACAAGCATACAATCTTGCAAGTTATAGGCTGCTAAAGCGAGTTTATCTTCATTAAATTGCCTGATAATTTCAGACAAGCGGTTATCTTGTTGGATAAGTTTTTGCTCTCCTAAGATCTCGCTCGCCACATTAGCAAGGCTAAAACTCGGGAAGTGATATGTGGCATTTTTCATGGTATCAATGCCATCAATGACCACTCGGCCCGAAATCAAAACTCGAACATAGTTGCCTTTGTAAATATCTATCGAGGCATTATCACGCCCTAAACAAAGGTCGAGACCCAGTGCTTCTGCTCGCTCTGCTAAAACCACAAAATCAAACTCAATCACATTCCAGCCTACAATCACATCAGGATCTATGGCCTTCACTTGCTGCATTAAAACTTGTAGCAGTTCAATTTCGTCTTCAACCCAAATAATACTTTGCTCTGTTTGCTGAGGTGCCCCAATCATGATGACACTTTTATAGTGCTCGCTGAAAAGACCAACCGAAAAAAGTACCCCTTGTCCATCACACTCAATATCAAGTGACAGCATAGAAAGGTTTGGCTTGTAGTCTGGGTTTTCTTTTAACTTTGCATCCGTGATCTCGGTATAACCATTACGTTGCTTCACTTTTCCACTTACCCAAACACCGCCCTTTATGAACCGTTCCATTAAATAACGATCGCAATGACGAATATCATCTTCATACAAACGCATATGCTGAGAAAAGTACTGCTTTGCTTGAAATAGATGCTGATTAGAAGAAAAATAACAGGCTGCAACGGGCTCACCGTCGAAGTGCTTTAGTGAAAGTAGTTTTATGTCACATTGAAGTCCATGTTCATTGATTAGGCTTTTAGCTTGCGCTAAATCTGACTGGCGAATGAAAAAAACAGATTGCTGATCGGGTATAATTACCTTGGCTGGACCTTGTGGTGTCATAAGCCAATAACAAAGACACAACTTCCCCTGCTGATTAAATTGCTGGCGTGATAGTATAAAGCCTTCGTATACAGCTTGTGCCAAGATAAAACCCCATCTAAAATATCAAACACTGTAATTATATACATACCGTACTTTTTAGGCGACCTTCATGCTTTCAGATGCATTAAAAAAAACAATTCGAACAACACACACCAGCATTGCTGAAAGCTTAGACGGTTATAGACCAAGAAAAAGCCAAAACTATTTAGTCGCAGAAATCGCTAAAGTATTAGCTGGCGAATACCATAGATCACAAAAAATCTGTGTAATAGAAGCCGGAACTGGTACAGGTAAGTCTCTCGCCTACTGTTTAGGTGCCCTGCCCTTAGCATTAGCTAAAAAGAAGAAACTCGTCATCTCTACTGCAACTGTGGCCTTACAAGAGCAACTCATTGAAAAAGAATTACCTTTTTTTAAAGAGCACTCAGGGCTCGATTTTAAGTTCGATTTGGTCAAAGGCAGGCATAGATATATCTGTGTGCACAAATTAAATTCGGCACTAGACGAAGACATGATGCAAATGTCACTCGTACCTACATTGAGCTCGCCGCTATCTGAGCAAGAGAAAAGCTGCTTAGTTGCACTTCAAAATGCCTATCAGAACAAACAATGGCAAGGTGATAGAGATAGTTGGGCCGACACCATTCCCGATCGAGTATGGAACTTAATTGCATGCGATAAACATGCATGTCAAAGACAGATGAAGTCTCATCATTTATGTCCCTTTCATTTAGCACGACAAAAAATGGCGCAAATGGATGTGCTTGTTATTAACCATGCTCTATTACTTGCTGACTTAGAGCTTGGTGGCGGCAAAATCTTACCTGAGCCCGATGAGACCTTTTACGTCATTGATGAAGCGCACCATTTGCCTCACATCACTCGAGACTTTTCTTCCGCAGCGGCAACCATTAAAGGCACATTAGAATGGATTGAAAAACTTTTAAAGTTCAGCCAGAAGATGGCCAATGCCATTGTGTCTCAAAAAGCCATTGGCCAAAACTTTAAACTCAATGACGCTGCGAATGATGCGGCTAAAGATTTAAGGTCGGTCAGAGACCTACTAGATCAAGCTGATTTTAATTATAACGATGATGACACTTATCGATTCGAACACGGTATTGTGCCTGAGCAATTAACCATTAAAGCCAAAGACATCAGCGATGCAACACTCGATGCCTTAAGAGCGCTAAATAAAATGCATGATGCACTTACTTTAGATGTCAGTGATGGTGACGTGACTGCATTCTTAGCCGATCCACTTTTAGCCGAAAGTGGGCAGTACATCAACCGTCTTGAGCAATTACAAAAACTGTGGTTCAGCTACGCCAGTAAAGGTGACACTATTCCGCATGCTCGCTGGATAAAGCGACTTGAATATAAAAACCATCACGACCATTTGCTCTGCGACTGCCCTATTGAAGTGGGTTACTACTTAAAAGATAAACTTTGGCGCGAATGTGCAGGTGCAGTTTTATGTTCAGCCACGCTCAGTGCACTCGGTACATTTGACCATTTCGCAAAAGAAAGTGGGTTAAAAGGTGAAGAAGGCGTGCAATATATTAAAGCTAATTCACCGTTTGATTATCCCAAACAAGCGACACTACATATACCGACCACAGATAAAGAGCCTACTGATAAAGCATTCAGTGACTTTTTAGCCGATGCTTTGCCTAAGTATTTAGACAGAACTAAGGGTAATTTGGTGTTATTTGCCTCATATTGGCAGATGGAACATGTCGCGAAAAAAATGCGCCTGAAAAACTGGCAGATCCTAGTGCAAGGTGAATTTTCTCGTGATGCCCTACTGAAAAAACACAAATCTCGCATTGACTCTGGCCATGGCAGTATTTTATTTGGTACGCAAAGTTTGTCTGAAGGACTCGACTTACCTGGTGCTTATTTAGAAAATTTAGTCATAACTAAGATCCCTTTTGCTGTACCTACTTCCCCAATAGAAGAGGCACAAGCTGAGTTTGTTACAAGTAAAGGTGGTAATCCATTTTTATCAATCACTGTACCCGATGCCGCAAAGAAATTAGTACAAAGCTGTGGTAGACTGCTGAGAAAAGAAACCGATCAAGGAAAAATCACGCTCCTTGATAGGCGTTTGGTCAGTAAACGGTATGGTAAAGCCATGCTAGATACCCTCCCGCCATTTAAAAGACAAATAGATTATTAATGTTTGAATTTGCGCTCGACCCCATGACTTGGGGCTTATTGTGTTTGGTCGCTCTTATAGCAGGCTTTATTGATGCGGTAGCTGGCGGTGGTGGCATGTTAACTGTGCCAGCTCTTCTTACAGCAGGCTTACCACCGCACATGACGTTAGGTACCAATAAACTTGCTGCAAGCTTTGGCTCAATAACAGCTAGCATCACCTATTATAAAAAGAACTTATTTAATCCTAAGTTTTGGGCTGGCTCTATTCTAGCCACCGCAATAGGCGCACTACTCGGCACCTTATTGGTTGATCATCTTAGTATCGAGTTTTTAAACAAGTTACTGCCCGTTATCATCATTGCTGTAGCTTGCTACAGCCTATTTGGCAAATTTAGCACTGAGACCAGTCATCATTTACCGACCAAGACGTTACAACTAAAAATAAAACAGTGGTCACAAGGGTTAAGTTTAGGCTTTTTTGATGGTTTAGCAGGCCCCGGTACAGGCACTTTTTGGACTGCATCAAATAGCCTACTCTACAAAATGAGTTTATTGTTGAATTGCGGACTCGCCCGCTCAATGAACTTTGTATCTAATTTTATTTCGTTGATCACCTTTGTTGCCTTAGGTCATGTTAACTTTTTACTTGGCATTACCATGGGGCTATTCTTAATGGTAGGTGCGTGGATAGGCGCACACTCAGCAATCAAGTTCGGAAATAAACTAATAAAGCCCTTGTTTAACAGTGTCGTTATCGTGCTCGCTGGCAAGCTTATTTATGAGGCTTATTTTATATGAGTCAGGCCATTGTCAAATTACAGCAGCAAATTGAGCAACTTGCTCAGCATGCCCACCAATTTGATAAAGCAAAGTGGTTTGATAAAAACCGCTACATTCAAGCACAGCCGAGCTTATTTGCACACAGCGTGTTTGCAACAAAAAGCTTAAAACTTTGCGACTATGTAGATGAGATCAAAGAAGCATTTGCAAGGTTGCCGAGCCCTGAAAAACGCCATGCCTATGCATTTGCCCTCGAAAAATTAAGCACTCAAATAGAAGCTGTCATAAAGGTATTAAAATCGACGCCTGTTTGGGCCAAGGAAAATAAGTTTACTAAGCCTAAGAAAGCGAAAGTCTATAAGAAAGCAGTTAAGAAAATCATGCAAAGCTCTCATGAGCTGTACCAAGAGCTATCAAAAAACCACGAATTTGAGCGTCGTTTACAAGAGATGATCGATATTCGTAAACAACAGTTGTCATCGGCAAGTACTGCTGAAGCAAGTAAAATCAATCAAGAAATATTGGCACTGCATGCCCGACTTGGCCGATGTAGAAAAGCCATTTCCGCCACTGAAGATAAAATTCAACAAGTCGAAAAACAACAAAACCGCTAATGATTTTCTATCACCCTCTATACAGTGCCCTACAACTGCCTGAGAGGCACCGCTTTCCAATAAAGAAATACCAGAAACTTAAAAATACAATTCATGCAATGGGGTTTTCCGACCGAGTCTTTGAACCAAAGCCTGCTAGCTTAGCACAGGTCAAACTTTGCCATGATACTGATTATGTCGACGCATTTGTGAATGGCTTTTTATCTGAGAAAGCAATCAAAAAAATGGGCTTTCCATGGTCAACGGAGCTGGTTGAAAGAACTTTGCTTTCTGTTGGTGCAAGTATTGAAGCTTCAGAATACGCATTAAAACAAGGGCTTGGGTTAAACTTAGGAGGAGGCTACCATCATGCACAATTCGATCATGGTGCTGGCTTTTGTATTTTTAACGATCATGCCATAACCGCGCAACATCTGATCCAGCAAGACCTTGTTGAGCGCGTTGTGATCCTCGATTGCGATGTGCACCAAGGTGATGGCACTGCTGACATTTTACATGGCAACGACAACATCATTACCTGCTCTTTACACTGCGCTCAGAATTTCCCCCGAGCAAAAGCGCACTCAGATCTTGATTTCGAGCTCGAAAAAGGTTGTACAGACGAACAATACTTGCAAACACTAGAGCAAGCTTTAGATTTAATTAAGCGTGTCTATCGACCTGATATTATCATTTATAACGCCGGTGCTGATATATACCATAAAGATGAACTCGGTTTACTAGAAATCAGTTTAGAAGGTGTCTTAAAGCGGGATAAAAAAGTGATTTCATATTGTAAAAACAACGAAATCCCTTTATCGATTGGTCTTGGCGGTGGCTATCAACGTAATGAAGAACAATTGGTTGAAGTACACAAACAACTTTTACTCGCTGTGTTCGAAAACTATTGATTTTTGTTATAAACTCAAAAAGTAAAAAACATTAGGAAGGTGACATGAAACTACATGATGATGTGCACAATTATTATGAGAAAATCATGCTAGATCGCATCTTTGCGCGTAACCTACAAGATAAATATAATGATGATGTAATGGCTGACTTTTGCTGTACTGTACTTAATCAACTACCTGCAAGGTATATTCGCTTTGATGTAGACATGGCTTTTTATTTACCACAACACGAACGTATACAGATGGAACAGAAAGTTGATATTGCAATTAATGTTGCTATGACACAAGTGGCTAAAAGAGATTCAATGATCAGTGAGTAACTTTCAGAAATGAGTAGTAGTTTAGAAAATGCACCAACCCATGTGAAATTAGCAGTCGACTTAATAATGTTATTAGAACAGCATGACTTACCAGCCGAAGACGTAATTGCTGCACTAGAGATTGTAAAATCAGACTTTCAAAATAAATTAAACGATGAAGCTAGCTCAAACTAGCTTCATCTCACTTTACAAGGTGTTAGGCTATTTTTAAGGCTTCTGATTTCAGTTCTAATAGCCCGAGCTTATATTGTGCATAAAACTGACTATCGGCTTCTGATTGCTCTGGGCAAGTAAAATAGCAAATGTCATCTCTAAAAGGCTTAGTTTGCAGGTGTTTTCCATCTTCCCAATATAATACTGCATGTTTCACCAAGTCACCCATATAAGTGTGATCCCACTCATAATGACAAAAGCCATGGTGCGAAGACAAATAAGGCTCATACTTGTCTACTAAAGTGATATCAAGCAAACCATTTTTATAGGCAGCGAATACTTTCGCATCATATTCTGCTGTTTTTTTGTTTACAAAATAGGCAATATCTCTGCGAGGAGGTAATGCTTGTGGTAAACCAAACTTTTCACTCACACCCGAACATTCAACGACAATCCAAGAGACAAAATGTGCACCTATTTGATGGTCCCATTTCAATGCAACAAACATAATCATTCCTTATACAAATTTTGCCGTGATTGTATTTCTATCATAGAAATTTAAAAGCCTGAAAAGCCGAACGCTTGTTTCAAATCAAAAATTCTTAAGCAAATTTCATGAATAAGTTTTTTCAAAACGTTACAAGATATTACCAAACCTACGGTTTAACTGACTTCTAGGGAGATTCAACGAAATTAGGATTTTTATCTTTGCTAAATTATCCACATCTGCGCCACAATGTTATTGCTGATTACTTTTGGTGCCTTTGGACATTACCATAAACTTAACCCGTTCCTCTTTAAAGAACCCTGCTGCGGTCCTTGTCATTCTTACTTTAATCATTCTATTTGGCATCATCAGTATTTTTAAGTTACCCATTCAGCTTACTCCTGAAATTGAACAACCTCAGATCACAACTTTTTCTGGTTGGCGCCAAGCAGCCCCAGAAGAAATTGAATCCATGTTCATCGAGCCTCTAGAAAATGCCGTGAATCATACACCAGGCGCGCTTGAGGTAAATACCAATATTAACCAAGGTGGCGGTGCTATAAATCTGACTTTTGCGGTTGGCGCTGATATGCAACAAGCCATGCTTGATGTACTGACTAGTTTAAACCAAGCCCCCTCTTCCTTTAAATGCGATGGACCCTGTGGTTACTGCCGGAGGAAACGGTGGTCCCGGCTCAGGTGGTCCAACAGCAGCAAGTCTATTAGTTGTGCTTTTAAGCTTTGACTCTGAGCAACTTGAAATGGCGCAATATCAAAAGCAAATTGAAGACATTATTGAACCTAGGCTTGCGCGGATCTCTGGAATTTCTCGTGTCAATATGAACAGTGAGCGCCCTCGAGAGCTGCGTGTAATATACGACCCGCAAAAAGCAGCGGCATTTGGCATCAGTCTTGCGCAAATTCGTCGTACATTATCGACTGCCAATGATAGCTCTGGAGGCTTAGCTGATGCAGGGCGTCTACAATACACTGTAAGATTCACCGGGAAATACAATGTCGATAACTTAGCTAAACTACGAGTGGGCTATGTGGGTGAACGTCCCATTTATTTAGGCGATATCGCCAGTGTCGAAGATACAGTCACTGATCGCCGCTCTATGACATTAAAAAATGGTAAACCAGCTTATTACATCACGATTTCAAGAGCAAATGACGCCAATACTGTTGCTGTATTAGACGAAATAAATCACGCCATTAAAGAATTAAATGAAGGCGCTTTAAAAGAAGCTGGCCTTGCCATTGAACTAAGCTTCGATTCGTCGGTGCATATCAGAAATGCATTACAGCTGGTACAAGGTAATTTAGGCTTAGGGGTATTACTGGCTGTTTTTTAGAGGACTAAAACCCACTTTGATCATCGCAGCAACCATCCCTGTTTCACTGGTGGTTGCATTTTTAGCGCTTAACCTATTTGAGCGAAGTTTAAATGTTGTGTCATTAGCAGGTCTGGCATTTGCCGTGGGCTTAGTGCTTGATGCCGCAATTATCGTGCAAGAAAACATAGCTAGACTCACTGCTTCGGGCATGACTGCGAGCAAAGCAACTTTGAAAGGGGCCACGCACGTTGGAGGTGCTTTGTTTGCTGCCACTGCAACCAGTGTCGCTATATTTTTACCTATTATGTTTATGGCTGGTATTGAGGGTCAGCTATTTTCAGATCTCGCTTTAACCTTATCTATCGCTGTTATCTCGTCACTTATCTGTGCTATGACACTTATTCCTGTCGCAAATAGGCTTTGGCCTGATACAAAAATTAAACCAGATCCATATCAGGCCTATTGGCATAAAGTCACTCATTTCGTTGTTAAGTTAACCAATAGCAGGGTTAAACAACTTAGTTGGATAATTTCTTTATTAGGTGGCTCTATATTTATTACCTATGCTTTATTACCTCAAACAGATTTTATGCCTCGTTCCCCTACCGACGGTTTCTTTTATACCTTGCTGACACCTTCGGGTGGAAATATCTAATTTATGGAAGCCGAAATTGCATCACGAGTTAAAAAGCGTGTAATGCCATATTATGAAGGAGAAAATTGGCTGAAATTGAGCTGAAAGTCATTGAAGACCAATTAAAACGAGCGTTACTAAAAGCGCCATTTAGCGGTGTAGTGAGCGAAAGATATGAACGTGCTGGTAGCGAAATAAACCGTGCTCAGCCGCTTGTCAGTTTAATTGACATAAACAACCTTGAAGTGCGTTTGTATGTACCGGTTAAATATTTAAAATACTTAAGTCTAGGCAATGAATTACACTTAAGCGCTGGTCAACTAGATGACCCACAACAGGCACTTGCAACTGTAACCGCTGTGATCCCAGCAACTGATCCAAGAGCGCAATCCTTTGAAGTTAGTACAGACCTTTTAGAAAATGACGCACAAAACTGGGCTTCCGGGCAATTAGTCGATGTCGTGGCACCTTTTACTTCTAATACTGAGGAACTAATAGTTAATAGAGACGCTCTAATACTTACGCAACAAGGTGTGCATATCGTGAAAATTAAAGAGGATAATACCGCAGAGCATACAGCAGTCATTGTTGGTAAAGGCCAAGGCGAGCAAGTTGCAATTAAAGTAAAAGACAAAGGCGCCTTAAAAGTAGGTGACAGAATTGCGATAAGGGGTGCTGAAACCCTTACTCAAGGTCAAGAAGTAGAAATCCAACCTGCATTATAGAAACGTTTACTAGCCCGATGAGCAAGCCGCTAAGTCTTTTCTTAGCGCGCTTGTCTCATTTTTTAAGCTTTATCCAACTGAAAGAGCCATTTAAAATGACTCGTTCAAAAGGTTAGACAGTCAGCTAAATCAAACATCGTCCTCAATGTTATCTTTACCTTTTGTGCGTTCGATACTATCAAGCTTGTGGTGTATTGCCGATTTGATGAGCATATAACCACTAATTGGTGCTGTTAATAGTAAGAAAATCGAAATCAAGATCTCTTTAACGCTGATCCCCGCTTCAGATTGACTAAAAAACACTATTGCTGCTGTTAGTAAACAAGCCATACCTAGTGTTGTTGCTTTTGTCGGACCATGAAGACGCATGAAGAAGTCTGGCATTTTCACAAGGCCAATTGACCCCACCAATACGAATGAGCCGCCAATCAAAAGTAATATAGAAATAATCCACTCAGCCATCGTCCACCTACTCTATTATATCGCCACGTAGTAAAAACTTACATACAGCAACAGTACTTACAAAACCTAACATTGCTATTAACAGCGCTGCCTCAAAGTAAAGCTCAGTGCCCATGCTCAGACCATATAAAATAATCAGAGCAATACTATTAATGTACATGGTATCTAAAGCCAAGATTCGATCTGGCACTGACGGACCTTTCACTAATCGCCACAGATTTAATAGTAACGAAACGCCAATCATCGCAAATACAATTAGGATAACTGTCTCTAACATTCAAAGATCTCCTTTAAAGGTGCTTCGTAACGTTGTTTTATCGTGTTAATCAACTCTTGCTCATCTTTTAGGTTAAGCACATGAATGAGTAAATAACGCTGCTCAGGCTCTTCACCTTCTTTTAATGTCTCTTTCCAAGGGTAAACCTCAGCACTAACCGTACCTGGCGTCAGTGATACTGTGCTGGCTAGAATCGTAATCGGCATGGCCTGGTCAAGATCCAGAGGCACCTTAACAAAACCTGGGTTAAGCTTCTTCGTCGGCCCTAATATCAAAAGCGCGACTTGAATATTTGCTGTAATGATATCGTACAACACTAAAAATAGGTGTTTTAATGCCAGCCCGGGATGTAAGATCAGTGGCTGTTTCGTCCTAAATGGATTAGTCGCCAATGGGATCACTATCGCTAAAATTGAACCTAAGATCAGATGCCCAGGCGAAACACTGTTATTGAGTAACAGCCAAACACTAAATAGTAATAAACTTCTAAATGGCGTTGGTAGCCACTTAAATCTTGCTTCTGTACGCATTATTTCGCCTCCCCAAGTACCACAGAGATATTCGCTGAGAAGTCATGTAGTTGTTTTGCGGCTTCAATGGCATACTCAGACATATTACCAGCAAAGATAACCATCAATGGTGAGCCAAGTAATACAATTAACAGCGCAGATATCTGATATTTATGTGCCTTGACTGGCTCTGCATTGTCTTGCCCTTTGTTTTGGTGATGCCAAAACACTGTACTGCCGGCTTTTGAAATACCGACTAATAAAGCCAAGCTAGCTAATAAATAAAGCCCCCAGAATATAGCACCATATTCACTCTCGAATGTCGCTCTTAGTAGCCAAACTTTGCCAATAAAACCTGAAAGCGGCGGCATACCAATAACAGTAATTGCAGCGATAGCAAACGCCCCGCCAAGTAATATAGGTTGGGTGACAGGTCGGCCAATAGTGATGCGATCAGCGACTTTACCACGTTGAATCCCTATCATATCGGCAAGTAAGAATAATGCAGCCGTAACAAGTGTCGAATGAACTAGATAGAAAATAGCTGCAGCACTGGCTTCTTCTGTTTGCACAGCAACGAGCGCAACCAACGTACCCACAGATACTATCACTAAGTTAGCCACAAGTTTACGCATGTCTTTACTCGCCAAAACTCCAATGGCGCCCATCATAATAGTTGCCAAGGCTAACCACCACAGCCAACTCTGGGCCATATGGCTTAACTCTCCAGCTTCGTCACCAAAAATCAGTGTGTACACTCGCATCATCGAGTAAACACCCACCTTAGTCATAATTGCAAACAGCGCTGCAACGACCGGCATGGCGGTCGCATATGTGTTAGGCAACCATAAATGAAGCGGTAAAAGCGCGCCTTTAAGAGCAAATACAACAAGTAATAACAAGCCACCAATCTTTGCAAGGTAAACATCATCACCCTGTAAGTCTGTGAGCTTGTTTGCCATATCAGCCATGTTTAATGTGCCAAGTACACCATATAAAATACCTAGCGCAATTAAGAAAATGGCAGAGCCCACCAAGTTCATTATCACGTATTGTAACGCTGCTCGAGTATTATGCTTATCGCCGCCATGCATTAAAAGAGAATAAGATGCAATCAGTAAAACTTCAAAGAAAACAAATAGGTTGAATGCATCGCCCGTTAAGAATGCGCCATTTACACCCAACACTAAGAAATGCAATAAAGGATGATAAAAGCTGCCCTTCTCATCATCGCCTGCACACGCATACAATGCACAAGTAAGTCCAAGCAAAGAAGTAAGAGAAACCAGTAAAGTCGAAAGCGGATCAGCAAACAACACAATACCGAACGGTGCCTGCCAATCACCTATCGCATAAGTTGTGCTGCCCATTTCTTTTACTTGTAACAGCAGCAGCACCGATGCAAGCAAGGTGATAAAACTGAGTGCCACTGAAGAAAAGCGACGGATCTGCTTATTCTTACCACAAGGTGGCATTAATAAAATAACCCCTGCCAACATAGGAAGTAATATAGGCAGAGAAGTTAAATGTTGGATCATGCTTTGCCCTTGTTATTATTAGCCGGAACTTGACCATTAACATGGTCATTACCTAAATCTGCACGGCCTCTGATTGCTAAAATCACCACAAATGCGGTCATCGCGAAGCCAATTACAATCGCAGTTAACACTAAAGCTTGTGGTAAAGGATCTGCGTAATCTGAACTATATCCAAGTACAGCGGCTTTATTTAACGTTAAACGACCTGATGCGAATAAAAATAAATTCACCGCGTAAGACAGCATAGTTAGGCCTAATACCACAGGAAAAGTTCTTGAGCGCAAAATCAAGAACACGCCACATGCGACCAAAAGGCCCACGCAAGATGCATATAATATTTCCATTAGATGTTTACCTCTTCTTTCGGTGCATTGGCAGTTAATTTACCTAGACTTGCTAAAATCATCAGAGTTGCACCAACAACAGTGATATATACCCCGAGATCAAATACGAGGGCACTGGCAAGCTCAATCTGGCCAATCACAGGAAGGTCAAAGTAATCAAACCATGTTTTCAAGAACGGACGGTCAAATAACCAACTGCCTACACCTGTTGCAAGAGCAATTGCGATACCCGATGCAATAATTTTACGGTAGTTGATGGTTAAACGCTCTGCTATCCAGTTCGAGCCATGCGCAATGTACTGCAGAATAAAGGCAATCGCAGTGATAAGACCTGCAATGAAGCCGCCACCTGGTAAGTTATGGCCGCGAAGGAAAATATAAAAAGACACTAACAGCGCGAGAGGTAGTAGACTCTGTGAGATACTTGCAAGCAACAACGGATAGCGCTCTTTCGCCCAAGGGCGCCCTTCACTGTCAGAGCCTGGCATAAACAGAGGTAAGTTTACCAATAGCTTATAGATACCCAAAGCTGCAATACCGAGTACACAAATCTCACCTAGCGTGTCAAAACCACGAAAATCAACCAATATCACGTTAACCACGTTAGTACCACCACCGCCTGTTTTCGCGTTCGCTAAGAAGAAATCAGAAATACTGGTCAGTGGACGAGTGATAAGCGCATAACAAATACTACCAACGACGATACCAATTGTAGAGGCAATGCCTAAATCACGTAAAACACGCACGGAACTTGAAGCTTTAGGAGACTTTTGCGGTAAGAAAAATAGCGCCAGCATAAGTAAAATAATAGTCACTACTTCTACTGTTAGTTGAGTTAATGCTAAATCAGGGGCTGAAAAGCGTGTAAAGGCAATAGATACCATTAAGCCTACAACTGACAGCATAAGTAGAGAAATCATGCGCTGGCGATGCCAAATCACTGTCGCGATTGCAGCTATCATTAACAAACCTGCGCCAATACCATTGTGAACATCTACCGGTGTCAGAGGGTTGTCACCCGCCAATTGCGCCATCTCGAATAACGGCCAACCTGCTGCTAGTAAAACAATCACAAACATCAGCATTAAATAACGTTGTAAAGAGCCATTTTCAACGGCGGCAATTTTATTTTGGCTCCATTTAACTAATTTAGACACTGAGCCATCAAACATCTTTTTACCTGTCATTGGTGGTAGTGATGCTTGGAATTGGAATAAATACTTGCGCTGAGTATAAATTAAAATACCACCGGCAACGGCCAGCGCACTCATAAGCAATGGTAAATTAAAACCGTGCCAAAGAGAGATTTTATACTCAGGCACTTGCCCTGCAAGCACGGCATCTGCAGCCGTATAAATAATGTCATGAACAATGAAATTCGGGAACATTCCCACAATCAAACATAGGGCTACAAGTATCTCGATTGGAATACGCATGTATCTTGGTGCTTCATGTGGCTCTTTTGGTAAATCAATTGGATCGCCGTTGAAGAAAACATCATGGATAAATCGTGCTGAATAAGCCACTGAGAAAGCAGCAGCAATGGTTGCAAGCACAGGTACCAACCAAGACATTGAACCTAATAGCTGTTGATGCAGGGTTTCAGCAAAGAACATCTCTTTTGATAAGAAACCATTCAGTAACGGTACACCCGCCATAGACGCGGCAGCAACCATAGCGAGTGTTGCAGTATAAGGCATATATCGCCACATACCATTGAGCTTACGCATGTCTCGCGTACCCGACTCATGATCGATAATACCAGCTGCCATGAATAATGACGCTTTAAAAGTCGCATGGTTAATGATGTGGAAAATTGCCGCGACAGTTGCAAGCTCAGTATCCAAACCAAACAATAAGGTAATCAAACCTAAGTGGCTGATTGTAGAGTAAGCTAGCAGGCCTTTTAGGTCATGTTTGAACAGCGCAACATAAGCTGCAAATAGCAAAGTCGCTAAGCCGGTAAGACCCACTAAAATAAACCATAACTCTGTGCCCGCAAGCGCTGGGTAAAAACGTGCAAGTAAGAAAATACCTGCTTTTACCATGGTTGCACTATGTAAGTAAGCACTTACAGGCGTTGGTGCAGCCATCGCATGTGGCAACCAGAAATGGAATGGAAATTGTGCAGATTTGGTAAATGCACCTAATAAAACTAATACTAGCGTTGCTTCATATAAGTCGTGGGCTTGAATAAGCTCACGGCTTGCTAGGATGACATCGATATCATAGCTGCCAACAATATGGCCCAGCATTAACAAACCGGCAAGCAAAGCAAGACCACCACCACCAGTGATCGTTAGCGCCATACGCGCACCTTTACGTGCTTCTGACTTATCCCACCAATAGCTAATCAATAAGAATGAGCTAATACTGGTAAGCTCCCAAAATAACCATAACTGAAGCACGTTATTCGCCGTTACAATACCTAACATCGCCGTCATAAATAGCATCAGGTAAGCGAATAATTTCGGCATAGAATCTTTTTCACTCAGGTAATAACGGGCATAGAAGATAACCAACATGCCAATGCCTAAGATCATAAAAATAAATAACAGTGAGAGCCCGTCAAGTCGGAATGATAACTCTAGACCAAGTGCAGGCACCCAATTGATGCTTTCACGCAGTACTTCACCCGCAAAAACATCTGCCGCAGAGTTAATGACCAGTATTAAGGCAATAGCAGGCATTACGAGTGTTAAAGCGGTAGTTTGGTTACGCGTTAACTTGCCTGTTAAAGATGAAATAATACTGCCAAAGAAGGATAGCAAAGGTATCCAAAGCAAAGTCATATAATTAACCTTTTTTATTGTGCTGTCACAGAGATAAACAGTGCAACTAAACACTGATAGCCATGGATAGTTATGCATCTAATTGTGCATTTTCTCCATGCAAAACTGTTACAATTTATACTTTATTAGTGTTTGAGTTGTCTATAGTTTTAGGTTCTAGCCGGTTAAATTCTAGACGAAATTAACAAACAATTCAGATTAAATTATAAAATTAGATATAAGCAGACAGCTTAGTTAATATTAGTTTGTGTATTATTTGCCAGCTTTTGCTGCTCAATTAGCCAATCTTGTTGTACTTTTTTTTGCCAAAGCTGTCTATATTGTTCCGAAAGTGGCAGTTCTTGAAATTGCATCTTGCTCCATTTGAGCGCAGGTTTAAAAGCGTCAAGCTTACCATTTTGACAGGTCTTTGATTTTACCCAGCCTTGAGGCGCACTTTCAGCTGAACCAACAAACAAATTTGGCGCTTTTAATCCTTTTGAATTACACAACCAGTGCGCTTTTTGGCCATAGATGGCATATTCATCCTCAAAGCCACTAAAGTGCATTAATTCATGAACTAGAACGTCGTAATCACTTGTCAGAGTGAGCGTCATCTGTGTCCCTCTTACATTCGCAAGCCCACTTGTTGTCATGACAATTAAGAAGTCTGATTTAGGCAAATCTCGCATAACGTCACAAGTTGCAAACCCCTTAAATCCCTCTTCGCACATAAGTGCATTGCCGACATAATAAACCTCACTCAAACAAAAGCTATTTTGCTCTGGCTCTGGCTTTAGCAAGTACTTGTTTCGCAGAGCATTTAAATGTTGATATGCAGAAAAGCGATCGGCTAATAACAATACATTATTTTTACACTCTGTATTAAAAGCGACTTGTTCAGGTAACAATGCGATAGATAGCCCGTCTAATTGGGTCCCATTCAATTTATCAGGTGCGATGCCTTGCTGAACACCTAATACTGTCTCTAATCGCTCTGTTGGCTTTAGGTGCTTTGACAACCTCGTTAACTCTTCCCAGCGCTGCTTTAAAACGAGTAGATCAATCAATTCATTCAATCTTGTTTCGGGAATGTTGGTTGGCAAAGCCTGCCAGAGCAATCTTGTTTTATGAAACTCGCCCTCTCGAACCAAATGGAATAGCCAAGCTAAATTCACTTCAGGCTCATCTAAGAGGCGAAGTTTTTCTAGGGTAGTGATGGGTAAGTCGAATGGGTTTATATCGACAAAGTAATACGCTTGAGGAAAGCGCTCTAAAAAATGAGATTGTAAAAGTTTATCCGCAAGCATTGGGTGATCAACGCTGCTGTTAATCACCACAAGAAAGAAGCAAGACCAAAAATACTTAGCCAGCTTTAACACCGGCAAAAAGCTCTAGTTCCAATCGAGCATATTTATGCTCGACAAATTCAAATACATTTGTCGCTAGCGCAAGTTTAAAGAAGTCGACCGCCACAGCCTCTTTGCCTCTTGCTTGATATAGCTTTGCTAAGTAAAAATATGCTTCACAGAGTCGCTCAGCATATTGCTGCTGCCCTGCTACACCCTCTGTGATCTGGGCTAAAAACTGAGTTTCGCTTAGCTGACCCAAGTAAAGCTGTACAAGCTGAGTAGACCATTCATCTGGGTTAAGTGCTTGGCTATTTGCTTTCAGTTGTTCATAAGCGGTATTGGCATCTACTTTTGCTTGCGCTAAATATACCCACATAACACGATAAGCATCAGCTGGAGAGCGTGCTAAAAATACTTCTAAATCTTGGCTAGAAAGCTCTGCTCTACCACCATAATAAAGGGCTATACCACGATTAAGATAAGCGTATTGATGGTCTTCATCTAGTTCTAAAACTGCATCAAACATTTCATACGCCTTGCCGAAATCTTGCGCAAGTGTATGGTGGATGCCTAAAAAATTATATACAGAAGCTAGATCAGGCTTTAGCTGCACAGAACGATTAAAGTCAATACGCGCCAAGGTTGATAAACCAACGCTGTCATAGAGTCGACCTCTTCTCAGAAACAATTCTGCTTTTTGGTCATTATTAATTTCAGGAGAGAGCAACAGCTCCGAATAACGAGCAATTTCAATTTCATTTCTATA
Organism: Pseudoalteromonas sp. MTN2-4; assembly: GCF_042848605.1. Taxonomy (NCBI): domain Bacteria; kingdom Pseudomonadati; phylum Pseudomonadota; class Gammaproteobacteria; order Alteromonadales; family Pseudoalteromonadaceae; genus Pseudoalteromonas; species Pseudoalteromonas sp. MTN2-4. The sequence continues at coordinate 176,420 of NZ_BTGK01000008.1, read as the reverse complement.
ATTTGGCGCTAATGGGACACCTAAAGGTACATTAGCCACCGACTTAGCCGTTTGTTTCTCTGAGGTTGTTTGACAACCCGCTAAGGTCATCGCAACCACTGATGCGAGTAGAAATGATTTTAACTTCATTGGCTTCCTTTATGTGATATCAGCAAACTTGAACCGTCTTTATATGCTGACACTCGTAATAGCGATAAGTGCCATTAAAACATAAAAAAAGGGGCCTAACAGCCCCTTTTCATTGTTACATGAGAGAAAACAGATTATTCAGCTGGCTTTTCTTGCTCAGCGTCTGCTTTTTTCTCAACCGCTTCTTTGATGCTCAGACGAACACGGCCCTGACGGTCAACTTCAAGTACTTTAACTTTAACTTCTTGACCTACAGTTAGGTGATCAGACACGTTATTTACACGCTCTTCACTGATCTGAGAAATGTGTACTAGACCATCTTTACCCGGTAGTACGTTTACGAATGCACCAAAGTCAACGATACGTACAACTTTACCTGTGTAAAGCGTGCCAACTTCAAGCTCAGCCGTTAACGCTTCTACACGTGCAATTGCGTCTTTCGCACTTTGACCATCTGTAGCAGCAATCTTAACTGTACCGTCATCTTCGATTTCGATCGTTGTGCCAGTTTCTTCAGTAAGCTGACGAATTGTTGCACCACCTTTACCGATAACGTCTGCAATCTTCTTCGGTGGAATATTCATTGTGTAGATACGCGGTGCAAATTCAGACAGTTCTTCTGAAGGTGCAGCAATAGCTTGGTCCATCACACCAAGGATGTGTAAACGTGCCGCTTTTGCTTGCTTAAGTGCGATCTGCATGATTTCTTTTGTGATACCTTCAATCTTGATATCCATTTGAAGTGCAGTAACACCCGCGTTAGTACCTGCTACTTTAAAGTCCATATCACCTAAGTGATCTTCATCACCTAAGATGTCAGAAAGAACAACAAAGTCGTCGCCTTCTTTAACTAGACCCATTGCGATACCCGCAACAGAAGCTTTAACTGGTACACCCGCGTTCATAAGCGCTAGTGACGTACCACATACAGAAGCCATTGAAGATGAACCATTTGATTCAGTGATTTCTGATACGACACGGATTGAGTATGGGAATTCTTCAAGTGTAGGAAGAACTGCAGCTACACCACGCTTAGCTAGGTTACCATGGCCGATTTCACGACGCTTAGGCGAACCTACAAAACCAGTTTCACCTACACAGAATGGAGGGAAGTTGTAGTGCAGCATGAAGTGGTGCTTTTGAGTACCTGTTAGGTCATCAATTAGCTGTGAATCACGCTCAGTACCTAAAGTTGCAGTTACTAACGCCTGAGTTTCACCACGTGTGAAGATAGCAGAACCGTGCGTACGAGGTAGAACACCCGTCATTACGTCTAGTGCACGAACCATGTCTGGTTCACGACCATCGATACGCTTTTCACCCGCGATGATACGACCACGTACTGTCTTCTTCTCTAAAGAACCAAACAGCTTACCAACTTCTTGCTCATCTAAAGACTCATCTTCAGCAAGCTCTGCAGTTAGCTTTTCAACAACTTCTGCTTTAGCAGCAGAAAGCGCTTCTTTACGAGCCACTTTGTCAGTGATCAGGTAAGCAGCGCCAATTTTCTCTTCTGCGATTGCAGCGATTTTATCAGCAAGTGTTACGTTCTTTTCTGGTGCTGTCCAATCCCAAGCTGGTTTGCCAGCTTCTGCCTTGAACTCTTCAACAGCTTTGATAATAGCTTGTGCTTGTTCATGACCATAAACAACTGCACCTAACATTTCTTCTTCTGTCAGTACTTCAGCTTCTGATTCAACCATTAATACTGCGTTTTCAGTACCGGCTACAACTAGGTCTAGCTTGCTTGACTCAAGCTCAGTCAGCGTTGGGTTAAGTACGTATTGACCGTCAGTGAAACCTACACGAACTGCACCTAGTGGACCGTTGAATGGGATACCAGAAATAGCAAGTGCTGCTGATGTACCAATCATCGCAACCATATCAGGCTGGATGTCAGGGTTTACAGATACAACGGTTGCAATAACTTGTACTTCGTTTACGAAACCGTCTGGGAAAAGTGGACGAATTGGGCGGTCAATTAGACGAGCGATCAATGTTTCACCGTCGTTTGGACGACCTTCACGCTTTAAGAAACCACCTGGGATACGACCAGCAGCGTACATACGCTCTTGGTAGTTTACTGTTAGAGGGAAGAAGTCTTGACCTGGTGCCGCATCACGCTTACCAACAACCGTTACTAAAACTGAAGTGTCGCCAATGCTAGCTAGAACTGCACCGTCAGCTTGACGTGCAATTGCACCTGTTTCTAGGGTCACTGTATGTTGACCTAGTTGAAATTCTTTAATAATTGCTTGCACAATATTTTCCTTATTTAAAACAAAATAAAACGCCAACAATCACCAATTACAGTCTTAAACAGACTCAATAAGTCTGCTTAAGTACTACAATTGGCTAACGCGTCGGCGTTCACTCGGCAAAATTGCCAAGTGCGAGTAATTATACTTGTAGAATACCCACAAAAAAAGGGGCGATTAGGCCCCTTTTTTATCATTGGCTAAAAAGCCAACATAAACAAAAAGATTAGCGACGTAGGCCAAGCTCTTTGATTAGTGCAGAATAACGCTCAACACTCTTACCTTTTAGGTAGTCTAGAAGGTTACGACGTTGGCTAACTTTACGTAGAAGACCACGACGTGAGTGGAAATCATGCTTATGATTAGCGAAGTGACCTTGTAGCTTGTTGATGTCAGCAGTTAGAAGTGCAACTTGTACTTCTGGTGAACCAGTGTCGCCTTCTGCACGTGCGAATTTTGCTACGATTTCTGCTTTTTCTTGGTTGCTTAGTGACATAATAACTCCAAAATAAATTTAAATTGTGCTTTAGCCGATCACTAATTCAGCCAAAGCGGGAAGCGGCGCGTAGTTTATCAACATTCACACCTAAACTCTAGTATTTAATCTTGTTGACTTGAAAGTGCACGTTTTGCTTTAAGTAAGCCTTGATCATTACGCTCACCCACACCGGCAAATTGTCCATTGGCAACAACTTTAATTGGACCGTCTGGCAACTCACCACAACTTACCGTTTGACCGTGGCCAAATGCAATGCCTTGCGCTTCATCAATTTCAATACAAGGTAAATCAACGAGTGCGGTATCCATGGGTAACAGCAATTCGTCAAGATACGTACTTGCAGGTAAATCTTCTGCTTTCGCCTGATTAAGCTTTTCTTCAAGTTGCTCTAGTGACAGCATTTTATCACTTGGATAATGCCCCACTTTCGAACGATGAAGCATAATCACATGTGCACCACAGCCAAGCTTTTCACCTAAGTCGTCAACAATCGTGCGAATATAAGTGCCTTTCGACACATGCGCTGTCATTTGAATTTCTTCATTTTCCGCGTCATATTCGTCAAGTGTTAAACTGAACACATTGATCTTGCGACATTTTCGTGGCACTTCAATACCTTGTCTTGCATAAAAATACAAAGGCTTGCCTTCGTATTTCAGCGCTGAGTACATCGAAGGGTACTGATCTGATTCACCTAAAAAGCTAGCTACTTGCTCTTCAAGCATTTCTTGCGTCACTGCAACTGGACGTGTTTCGACTACTTCACCGTCAGAGTCTGAGGTGGTGGTACGCTCGCCGAGCTTAGCTCTAACAACGTACGTTTTATCAGTATCAAGTAAAAACTGGCTGAACTTAGTCGCTTCACCAAAACAAATTGGTAGCATACCTGTTGCAAGTGGGTCTAGTGCCCCTGTGTGACCTGCTTTTTGCGCAAAGTAAATTCCTTTAGCGCGCTGTAATGCTTTATTTGAAGAAATGCCTTCTGGCTTATGAAGAAGTAAAATGCCATCAACCGGGCGACCTTTAGATCGTCTCGCCATGCTAATTACTCTTCGCTTTCTTCCTCTGGGCCGCGCTTTGCATTGTCTTCACGGATCACAGAGTCAACTAAGTTAGAAATACGCATACCTTCAAGAAGAGATGTATCAACCACAAATCTCAACTCAGGCATAATGCGAGCGCGAATACGTTTACCTAAAATAGAACGAATATAACCCGTTGCATCATTCAGTATTTGTACGCTCTGTTTGGTTTTATCTTCATCACTGGTATTTAACACAGTCACGAAGATTTTCGCGTATGAAAGGTCTCTTGAAACTTCAACGGCAGACACCGTCACAAAACCTAAACGCGGATCTTTAATTTCTCTTTGTAAGATCACAGCGATTTCTTTTTGAATTTGCTGTGCAACTCTGTCAGTACGAGAAAATTCTCTCATCATCACCTACTTGTAACTTAAACCATTGATTTTACTTATGGTTTTATTCATATCTCTAATAGACGAATGGGGGCATATAAATGCCCCCATTTTTGTAATTCAGTATAGCAGTTGATTAAAGGCTACGCTGGATCTCTACAACCTCGAATACTTCGATTTGGTCGCCTACACGTACATCGTTGTAATTCTTAACACCGATACCACATTCCATACCGTTACGAACTTCATTTACGTCATCTTTGAAGCGACGTAGTGATTCAAGCTCACCTTCATAGATAACAACGTTATCACGAAGTACGCGGATTGGATTGTTACGTTTAACAACACCTTCAGTAACCATACAACCGGCAATTGCGCCAATCTTTGGTGACTTAAACACATCACGAACTTCAGCAAGACCAATGATTTCTTGCTTGAATTCAGGTGCAAGCATACCAGACATTGCTTGTTTAACTTCGTCGATTAAGTGGTAGATTACACTGTAATAACGTAAGTCTAGGCTTTCAGCTTCAATCACTTTACGAGCAGAAGCATCAGCACGTACGTTGAAGCCTACAACAATCGCGTTAGATGCTGCAGCAAGTGTTGCATCAGTTTCAGTGATACCACCAACACCTGTACCAACAATCTTCACTTTAACTTCATCTGTTGATAGTTTCACTAGTGCATCAGAAATTGCTTCAACTGAACCTTGAACGTCCGCTTTAAGTACCACATTAACTTCAGACACATCGCCTTCAGTCATGTTAGAGAACATATTCTCAAGCTTCGCTTTCTGCTGACGGGCAAGTTTAACATCACGGAACTTACCTTGACGATAAAGTGCTACTTCACGGGCTTTACGCTCATCTTTAACAACAGTCGCTTCATCACCTGCAGCTGGCACACCAGAAAGACCCAGAATCTCCACAGGAATTGAAGGGCCAGCTTGCTTGATGTCTTTACCATCTTCATCTTTCATTGCACGAACACGGCCGTACTCAAGACCACAAAGTACAATATCACCTTGCTTAAGCGTGCCTGACTGAACGAGAACAGAAGCAACAGGACCACGGCCTTTATCTAGACGAGACTCAATGACAACACCTGACGCCATACCGTCATGAACTGCTGTAAGTTCAAGAATTTCAGCCTGCATAAGAACAGCTTCAAGTAATTCATCAACACCTTGACCTGTTTTCGCTGAGATGTGAACGAACTGTACGTCACCGCCCCAGTCTTCAGGAATTACATCGTGCTGAGAAAGTTCGTTCTTAACACGATCTGGGTCAGCTGTTTCTTTATCGATTTTGTTTACAGCAACAATAAGTGGTACTTCAGCTGCTTTCGCGTGCTGTACCGCTTCGATTGTTTGTGGCATTACACCATCATCAGCTGCAACAACTAGGATTACAATATCAGTTGCTTTCGCACCACGAGCACGCATTGAAGTAAACGCTGCGTGACCTGGAGTATCTAGGAAAGTAACCATGCCGTTGTCAGTTTCAACGTGGTAAGCACCGATATGCTGGGTAATACCACCCGCTTCACCCGATACCACGTTCTTAGAACGAATGTAATCAAGTGTTGACGTTTTACCGTGGTCAACGTGACCCATAACCGTTACAACTGGCGCACGTGATTGTAGTTCAGCAGAACCTTCACAACGGTCATTTAACACTTTTTCTTCTAGCTCGTTCTCTTTAACAAGAACAACCTTGTGACCCATTTCTTCAGCAACAACTTGTGCTGTTTCTTGATCAAGTACTTGGTTAATAGTAACCATTTCACCCATCTTCATCATGGTTTTAACGACTTCAACGCCCTTAACCGCCATGCGAGATGCAAGCTCTGCAACTGTAATTGTTTCACTGATGCGAACTTCTTGTTTTACGTCTGCAACTGGCTTTTGGAAACCATGTTGTAAAGAAGTAGGTGCCTTCAGCTTGCCCTTACGGCCTCTTGCTGGTGCTTCAGCTTTTGCTGGACCTTTCTTCTTTTTCTTACGACGTGCACTCTTTTCTTCACGCGCATCTGACTCATCTTCTGCTTCACGAGCATAGGTTGATGTAGTCATGTGATGATCTGCTGTTTCTTCGCGCTTCTTGCGCTCTTCTTCTTCCTTTTTCCAGCGCGCTTCGTTTTCTTCAGCTAAACGACGTGCTTCTTCTGCTTGACGTTTTGCTTCTTCTTCAGCTTTTTTCAATGCTGCTTCTTCTGCTTCTTTCTGCAATCTTTCAGCCTCTAGACGATCTTTCTCTTGCTGTTCTGTATCCACTTGCTTGCTCTGCTGTTCTTTGGCTTTACGTTCAGCATCAGCTTTACGCTTTGCCTCTTCTTTAGCTTTGCGCTCTGCTTCCTCTTTTGCTTTACGCTCTGCTTCTTCTTTCGCCTTTTGTTCAGCTTCTTGCTGAGCTTTCAACTCAGCTTCTTTACGAGCAGCTTCCTCTTGCGCTAAACGCTCTTGCTCTTTTTGCTGTTCAACGGCGCTCTTCTTGACATAAGTGCGCTTTTTACGAACTTCAACTTGTACAGATTTCTCTTTACCTGTTGAACCTTTGACGCTTAAAGTGCTTTTGCTTTTACGCTGTAATGTCATACGCTCTGGGCCTTCAGCACCTTTACCACCGTGCTGCTTGCTCAAATGATCAAGTAATTGTGCTTTTTCAGCTTCAGTGACCATATCACCATTGCTTTTGCTGATCCCAGCATCACTTAATTGCTGCAACAGTTTATCAACAGATGTATCAATAGTTTCGGCCAGTTTTTCAATACTTACTTCTGCCATAGTGTGTGTTACCTCCGTTAATAAATTTTATGCGTCTTCACCAAACCAACAGATATTACGAGCAGCCATGATAAGTTCACCCGCTTGTTCTTCTGAAAGTTCAGTAATCTCTACTAATTCGTCAATACCTTGCTCTGCTAAATCTTCAAGTGTCACAACGCCTTTACTTGCCATTACAAATGCAAGGTGACGCTCTAACCCCTCTAGAGCAAGTAAGTCTTCAGCTGGCTCTGCGCCTTCAAGACTTTCTTCAGTTTTCAGAGCACTTGTTGTTAGTGCATCTTTCGCACGATTGCGTAGCTCTTCAACCGTGTCTTCATCAAGACCATCGATTTCTAAGAACTCAGCCGCGGGCACGTAAGCAACTTCTTCAAGTGAAGAGAAACCTTCGTTAATAAGTAAAGTTGCAAAGTCATCATCGATGTCTAAGTTTTCAGTAAATAAGTTGATCAGTTTATCAGATTCAGCCGCGTTCTTCGCTTCCATATCTTCTACTGTCATCACGTTTAGTTCCCAGCCCGTTAACTGACTAGCTAGACGGATGTTTTGACCGTTACGACCAATCGCTTGCGCAAGGTTATCTGCTTCTACTGCGATATCCATTGAACGTGAATCTTCATCCATTACAATTGATGCTACTTCCGCAGGTGCCATTGCATTGATAACAAACTGAGCAGGGTTATCATCGTAAAGCACGATATCAACACGCTCTCCACCAAGCTCTGTCGAAACAGCTTGCACACGCGCACCACGCATACCAACACATGCACCTACAGGGTCAATACGCTTATCATTTGACTTAACCGCAATCTTAGCACGTGAACCTGGGTCACGAGCTGCACCGCGAAGTTCAATCATTTCCTCGCCAATTTCAGGCACTTCAATGCGGAATAATTCCATTAGCATCTCAGGCTTAGAACGCGTTACAAATAATTGCGCACCACGTGCTTCTGGTTTAACTTCGTATAATAAGCCACGAACACGGTCACCCGGGCGGAAGCTTTCGCGAGGTAACATATCTTCGCGATAAATTACAGCTTCTGCGTTGTTACCTAAATCAATGACAATTGCATCGCGTGTTGCTTTCTTAACTACACCAGTAACAAGCTCACCTTGCTGATCTTTATAAGCTTCAACAACCAGCGCACGCTCTGCTTCACGTACTTTTTGTACGATTACTTGCTTCGCCATTTGCGTAGTAATACGATCAAATTTGATTGACTCAATTTGTTCTTCGACAAAATCACCTAGTCCAATGCTATCGTCATCATAACTTGCAGCTTCTAAAGTGATCTCAGAAAATGGGTTTTCTAATGAGCCATCTTCTTGTGGGTTTACAACCATCCAACGACGGAAAGTATCGTATTCACCCGTTTTACGGTCAATTGAAACACGAACGTCAATTTCACCTTCATGCTTTTTCTTTGTTGCCGTTGCTAATGCAAATTCTAACGCCTCAAAGATTTTTTCTCTAGGAACCGCTTTTTCATTTGAAACGGCTTCTGCTACTAAAAGTATTTCTTTTGCCATAATAATGCCTCGCTTGCCCTTGTCCTTCGCTCTAATTATTAAAATTTTGCGATGATGTTGGCACGTTCAATATTGCTAAGCATGATCATATGATCTTGCCCATCGATTTGGAGAGTGATCATGTCACCAGATACAGCAACTAAATCACCTTTAAAATTTCTTCTTCCATCTTGAGGAAGCTTGGTACGAACTCTTAATTCTTCACCTTGTGCTTGCTCATAATGAGCAGGCTTGAATAATGGTCTATCAACACCTGGTGAAGACACTTCAAGGTCGTATTCATTTGTAATCGGATCTTCAACGTCTAAAATCGCACTCACTTGGCGACTCACATCAGCACAGTTATCAACCGTGATGCCATTCTCATGTTCGATGTAAACACGTAGAGTTGAGTGTCTACCGGCTTGCACAAACTCTAGACCCAAAAGTTCGAATCCCAATGCTTCAACAGCAGGCTCTAGCATAGCTGTTAATTCTAGCTCGATTTTTGACACAAATATCCTCCATACAAACAAAAAAAGGGCAAAATGCCCAGAGTAATCATGTATCTTTAGCAAGCTTTAGATACAACAACGCCCCGGACCAAGCGGGGCGTCACACTAAATACAAAACTGTGCGGCCTGAGGCCTTGCTTGGTCACGATAGCGCTAAATACGAACGCTATAAACGCAAAACGCGCATTACAATGAATGCGCGCTACCAGAGTAAGAAAACATAACTATGTCATCTAAAATTGGTTGCGGGAGCCGGATTTGAACCGACGACCTTCGGGTTATGAGCCCGACGAGCTACCAGGCTGCTCCATCCCGCGCCAACGTGCAGCACTACTACTGCAAAAACAGGCTGTATTATAGGGAGTGTTCCATAAATAAGCAACCATAAAGCAAATAAATACGCCCTGATTTCTTTATTTATGAGTAAAAAACAGAAACTCCTGAATTTTTAACTCAAAAATTTTAAAGCACTCTATACTTTTTATTAAGCGCTTTGACGAGGCTATACCATCAATTTAAGTGGTATATATTAATGCAAATGGACGTGCCTAATGTTTATGAGGCACTCATTATGAGTTTATCCCCTTACCAATTTAAGTTGTTAACCACTTCGAGTGAAGATATCTGCAATGATTTTGAGCATTTCTTCACTTACTTTAATTTATTAGTTAAAAAGAAACTGCCCACTTTTATTCCTTGCTCGAATATTTTTGATCATAAACAATACATTTGCTCTCTTACTGAACATTTAACTTCTCAGCAGAGCATTTGGCTTTATATAGAGAAAAACCGAGATTATTTAAGCCGGCTTTTTCAAGACAGAGACCAAGTAAACCTGTTTAGAGAAGCATTCATGATGGCATTAAGCACAACTCTTAAATCTAAGTTTACACTCGCAGTGCACAAAGCTTGGCAAAGTATATTGTTTGTCTTTACTAATATGGTACAAACGCAAATCCATGGTTACAGTAATGTGATATCTATGCTGCAATATCGAAATAAGCATAGTATGACGTCTCAATTGAATGGAAAATTGCGTTCAGATCCGTAAACTGTAAGAAATTCGCTTATTAGGAACATAAATGAAAAAAGCATTATTTTTTGCAGGTATTTTTACCATATCTTTGACTGCCTGTGATGTTTTCGACAGTTCGAAAGCACGGATTGAACAGCAATACTTATCCGAAAATCAAGAATTAAAGGCTGCAATTGAAGCTATTCGAGAGCAAGGTTTACAAGCTGTTGCTGCATCAGCTGAAAAAGGCAGTGTCGCAGCCTGTGTTGCAACCAGCTTAGATGCTGATCCTATGGGTGCTTTGGTAGAAGTTGAGGGTGCGTTACAAGATAGTGCTGACTTAGCTGGGTTAGTCGATACAATCAATAACTTAACCGAACAAGAGCTTAGTTTAGAAACTATCGGTCAACTCCTTCAGCATGGAGCTGAAACCGTTGATTACCTTAAAACTTTACTCGGTGAATATGAGTTATCAGAATTACAAACTCAATTAACAAATTTACTTGAACAAGGCCAAAATAAAACGCAGGATGTCGGTCAGCATTTACGTGAACTGATTGAGCAATGCAAATAATTCCATTTTTAAAGCTTTTTTAATGCTTTAACTTTCCTCTATTGGGTACCCAAATTTTAAGGAAGACTGTTTGTCTTCCTTAAAATATTCTCCAACGACGCTTTTTAGACTTAATCTTATGTACCCAGTTCACTTCGATGGTGGTGACAGCCAAGGTATCTCTTTTTTGCTTAGAGATTAACTCATAGCTAATACTTTCTGTTGAGCCAAAATTCAGTGTATACATGAAAGTTTTAGTATTTGCCCAACACTGAAGGATTTTCTTCGTGCCACTTTCTCTTAAACAGTAGTCACCAATATCAGGTGCTGTGACAGCAAACTTCACATCGGTATAGCAGGTTCGCCCTTCATTCAACGCCACGCACTTGCTAGGCATGACGTTTAAGATCTCGGTTGGTCCTTCATCTTTTGTTTGTGCATAACTTATAGAAGTCACAAGCAACGAACAAAATGAGATCATCTTAAAATACATACTTCACTCCTGCAAAAAAGACACGAGCGTGCCTGGAGTGAACAATTGGGCTTTCTACAATATGAGATGAATAAATAAAACCAGATGCACCAGCACTAAAGACCCAATTTTCAGCTATTGGGTAATCTGCTTGTAGCTGTAAATAAAATGACGAGGTATTACTTACTACATATTCAGGCCTGAAAGCAGTCGCTTCATCTGCATCAATGCCATAATAATAATCAATAAAAGCAGATGAATAATAGTTTGCACCTATATTTAACCAAACATCCCAGTTTCGTAGCTCGAAGTTGCGAGTCGTATCAAAATGAAATAACCAGCCATCACTGTCTCCAAATACATCAAATACTAACTCTGTGACGGTTTGAAATTCTCCGTGATTGAAGTAGTAAGCAAACCCAAGAGAAAGATCATGCTCTCTCTCTTTGATACCTGCGAGTTCAGGAACTTGGTCTTCATTTTCATAATAGCCATTTTCATTAAACGGCTGCTGGTAGCTACCTAGAATGGCATCAATACCCCAACCTTCTTCAGTGACTAATTGGTATCCCAGATCTGAACCACCATAGAAGTCACCTGAGTGGGTGTTCAAATAAAAGTTTTTATATTCGATTTTTGCATCAATCAATAAGCCAGGCGCACTAAAATGAGACTTGGCCCCTACGAGTTGCGTCATGGTTGAATCGACCCAAAACGTGCCTAAGCTGAATTGCCATAGCAATTCGTCTTTTTCAAGATGTTCATCTGCGTGGCTTAAAGTAGAAAAGAAGCAAAAACAACATAGCAACAGAGTTGTTATTTTTTTCATTGTTTTTATTAAAGCTGTGTTTATTGTCATTCTTCCTTGCATGATAACGTAAGCTTGTGGTGTCCAACAATATGAAAATGATGTACTTACAATTTTACTCACTTTCCCAAATCATGAACAGCACTCAGCCAAAAAGAGTTGTAAACAAATGCAACAAGGCGCAACGACTATTTACAGTTAAAGTAATCTTTTAAAATAGCATAGTAAATTTGTTTCACCTGAATTAAATCAGCTATTGCAATACGCTCATTAACTTGATGTATGGTTGCGTTAGCTACTCCACACTCGATGACTTGAGTATGGCTATTTGAAAAAAAACGGCCATCCGATGTACCTCCGGCAGTGGTCAGTTTAGGGTATTGACCACAGGTGTCATAAATCGCCCGCTCGACTAAGGCTAAAAAGCAATTATTTTGTTTATGTCCAGTGTAATAAGACTCACAAGGCCTTTCCCACTCACACTGTATATATGCTTGGTTTTCAACTAATGCCTGTTCAACCTGCTTTATAATTGCCTTGCTATTATAATTATGACTATAACGGACATTAAAAGTAATCTCACAGTTGTCCGGAATAATATTGTCTACACTATTATTAACCTGTAGTCCAGTTATCTGTAACCCCGTTTTAGAACCACACTCATCCAACTTCCAAACAATGTTGGTCAGACTATTAATTATATTGCCACTAATGTGTGCCGCATTTACACTGTTTTCAGGGTATGCAACATGCCCAGCTTTTCCTTTTATGCGAATACGACCTGATAGCGCACCTCTGCGACCATTTTTTATGGTATCTCCAGCAATTATATCTGCGGTCGGTTCACCGACTAGACACGCATCCAGTACTATGTTGTTGTTCGACAGATATGCAGCGATTTCTTTACTACCATATTCAGCTTCCCCTTCTTCGTCGGAGGTAATTAACCAATACAAGCTGCCTACTTGAGGTGATGTTTGATTGAGCATTTTTTTGGTCGCGGATAGCATAGCTGCGATACCGCCTTTCATATCAGCAACGCCTCTTCCATAAATACAATCTTCCAATATTTCGCCTGAAAATGGACAAACCTTCCACCCATCAGAATTTGCAGGCACTACATCGACATGACCAATGAAGCCTAAGCTCGGCCCAGGACCAAATTGTTTTGCGGCAATTAAATTTTTAACGCCATTGACTTCCAAAACCTTTATGTCAAACCCAAGTTGACTCAGTTGTTCAGAAAGCCAACTTAAAGTACCTGCATCATCGGGGGTGATTGACTTAGCTCTGACCAAGGTTTGAAGAAAATCTATGACTTCAAGGTCCGTTTTGTTTTCAATAGCTGCACTAATCATAACGTTCGTTTATACACAAAATATTGAATGTTATTTAAACGTTTCAGTATTGCATTCGTGTGTCACTTTACTTGCAATTTTAAGTCTTTGGCGCATGTAAAAATTAATTTTGATACCCAAAAATTAATCTAAATCAAAGTTTCAAAAATTTCTGAAATAACCTGAAATAAAATTTGATCTAGAACAGTTTTCGTTTTCTAGACTGGCCTATAGTGGCTTCAAGAAAAAAATTACATACCTTGCAAAGGCATCAGGAGATGAAAATGAAAAAACTTGGCGCAGCTCTACTTACTACTCTTCTAGTAGCCGCCCCTTTAGCACAAGCTAAATTAAGCGTTAATGTTGGTCTTATTAATGTGAACCCTAGCAACACAGCTTCAGCTATTGATCAAAATAAAGCACTTGGATTAGTAGCAGATTCAAATACACAGCTGGGTATTACTTTCGATTATAAATACACTGATAACATTGTATTTGAATTAGTTGCAGCGACCCCATTTTCTCATACAGTAAATGGTGCAGGTGGTCTTGCTGGTGCTGAAATCGCTAAGGTTAAACACCTACCACCTACATTTTTAGCTCAGTATCACTTTTTTGATTCAACAGCAAAATTTCGCCCATTTGTTGGTGCAGGCCTAAACTATACGGCTTTCTTCAGTGAAGACCCAAGCGCAGCGCTTAAAGCAACACTGAAAACTGATGATGTAAAAGTTGAGCTTGATAACTCTTTCGGCATCGCACTTCAAGCTGGATTCAATTATGACATTGATGAAAAGTGGGGTGTCCATGGTATGGTATCAAAAATTGATATCAACACTGACGCAACAGTATATGCAAATGGTGCAAAAGCACTAACATCAGATGTTGAGCTTGACCCTGTCGTAGCTATGCTAGGTGTTAAGTACAAATTCTAAGTAAAAAAAACAGTTACTTTCTCGATCCCTAAGGCCACAATCAGTGGCCTTTTTTGTTATTGCTTTTCTTCGCCTCTAACATCGCTTTCCAATGTTCTATTTCTTCAGATAATACAGGAGCTGGACCCGAGTAATTTGCTGCCGCAAGCATATCTTCAACAGAGACAATACCTTGTTTACTTTTAAACACCCCCCTTACATAAGCTATCGCATGCAGGCCTCTCGCCGTTGTAAATTTTTGCTCTATGTAAAAATATTTATGGTCCCATCCGACTAACTGAGTGCTGACTTTAAATGATTCAAGCGGTTTAATATCTCGGATATAAGTAATGGCCGTTGCATTAACAATTGGAAACCATCGACGCTTCATCACGACCTTAAATAGGCCAATCTCTTCTGTCATCCAAGTTCGAGCTAAGTCCATAAAGGCAAGATATCGCGAATTGGTCAAGTGCATATTAATATCGCAGTCACTAGGCATTACTTTAAAATCTATGTCGCTAACATCCAGTAAGCCTTTGTATTCATTGTTTCTTTTAATCTTTAAAAGTAGCAGTATCAGCCTAAAATACAGGTTCATTTATGGTCCAACCAGTAAGTAAAAAATAAAGTTTAACATAAGCTTAGTTACTCACAATAAATTGTTGCTAAGCCGTATTTGCTCCACTAATCTTAAAAGATAACTATTCTCACAAGAAACTTAATATGAAATTATATCCTTTTGTGCTTACCTGCTTGCTCTTTTCTTCCTGTGTTTTTGCCAACTTTGATTTCGAGGGAAAAGGAAAAATCACTTACCCAACAGGCGTAGACAAAACCTTTGCATTTGGCTTTGCTTGGGATGAACAAAAGGAAACATTTCGAATAGGTGAAAAGACCTATAACATGTCCAGTTTGCCTGAGTCATATTCTATTGCCTTAACACTCAGTAAAGACGATGAAAAAGTATGGGTTCAAGAATTCAATACTGGTTTTATTTACAGTTTTGAATGGCAACTCGGTGAGCAAACAATAACATTAAAGAAAAAAAAATTTAATGTACCAGTGAAAGGTAACTATGTACTCTCTCTTAATAAAGTTGATTATTTTTTGGTTAAAAATAACGTCAGTATTCAGATTAAGTTTAACGAAAGAGGAATTGATAACATCAAAATAGATGGCGTGACAAAAGATATGGGCGCAAAAAAGTAGTCCCATATCTTAATGACTTAGCTGAATGACGCTAAACTTTTACGGTCTTTCTGTTTATGCCGTACTCTCTTAATTTATTTGCCACTGCGGTATGGCTTAAGCCCAGCCTTTTTGCAAGTTGTCTAGAGCTAGGATACGCTGGATAAAGCTTTCTCAATAAGGTAGCTTCAAATCGTTTAACCGCATGCTCTAAAGTGCCTTCAAAATCAGATTCCAAATATCCAAGTTCATGGGTGAATGTTGGTAATTGCATATGCTCAACACGAAGCTCTTTGTCATCCAGTAAAGAAACTGCGCGATACACTGCATTTTCAAGTTGTCTCACATTACCAGGCCAAGGGTATTGCTCTAAAAAGACTAAACAATCTGGCTCGAGCGTTGGTGCAGGCTGACCATTTTGCTGTGCGTACTTTTGAATAAAGTGCTCTGTGAGAGGACCAATATCAGCCTTTCTATCTCGAAGCGGTGCGATATCTAAAGTCAGTACATTAATACGGTAGTACAAGTCCTCTCTGAAAGATCCTTCTTGAACCATCGCTGGTAGGTCTTTCTGAGTCGCCGCAATGATCCTGACATTGACTTTGACTTCATTTTCATCGCCTACTTTTCTGAACGTGCCATCTTGCAAGAAACGAAGCAGTTTTGTCTGCAACTGGGTCGACATTTCGCCAACTTCATCTAAAAAGACAGTGCCGCCATCGGCTTGCTCTAATACGCCTCGTTTTGGTGCAGCATTCTCCTCAAAGCCTGCGTACCCAAATAACTCTGACTCTGCAACATCATCAGGTAAAGAAGCACATGACAGAGCGATGAAGGGTTTAATTGAACGATTTGATGCGTAGTGACATGCCCTAGCCAACAACTCTTTACCTGTGCCTGTCTCGCCCGTAATTAAGATTGGCGCATCTAGTTGGGACATTTTACGCGCTTCACGCACTACACGGCGCATCGCTGTGCTATTACTATGAATCGTAGCAAAACTTTCTTGTCCGTAACGCCTAAACGCACTGACTTGCTGGCCTAAACGGCTTTGCGATTTAATATTAATTACCGCGCCGGCAAGGATATCGCCATCTGGTTTTTGCGGCACAGTGATCGGTAAGATGTCAGCAATATAATCTTCACCACCCACTTCAACACGCGTGGTTTGCCCTAATACTTCTTTACCTTCTAGCCAACGTGTGAAGTTAAATCCTTTTAGAAGGTTATTAATATTCTCACCCAGCACATCGTCTAAGCTCAAACTGAGATCTTTACAAGCTGCGTCATTACAATGACGAACCCACCCTTTTGCATCGATGGATATCACACCATCAGGGAGCGCACTAAGCAAAGTATTGAGCTCATTATGCTCTCTCTCAGAAGGTAAGAAAGCAGTAGTACGCACATCTTCAACACCATCAATTAAGCGAATCTCAGGCATTATTTTCTGAAATTGTTCAAACTCGATAGGTGGGAAGCTGACATACATTTTGCAATTGACCGAATCGACCTCAATGCCCTTAAGGTCAACCTGATAATTTACCAATATATTCAAAACTTCTTGTGCAATTCCTATCCGATCGGCACACAGGATTTCAAGACGCATTCGTTCCTCAAACAGGGCTATACATGACACGGCGAAATGATACTCTAAGAATAGTCGTCAGACTAGAAAAATGTAAACATTATTGAACGTTTCACTATACTTATTCTTAATGTAAGCTATTTTAATAAATTGCTAAGTACACATATTAAATACAAATTTAACAATTGCATAAAGCTAAACAAATATTTTATAATACTAACGTCTGATATATGTGAGTTTTAAATGTCATTAACTAGCTACCCAAAAAAATTTGTAAACCTCTTTATAGCTTATTCGCTACTCATATTCATATCGGCGTGTTCAGTTGAAGACCCATATGAGACGGGCCCTTCTGAGCAACAGCAAGAAGAATCAGATGAACGTGATAAAGTCGTTGAAACTGTTATACCTTTCTCTTTAAAGGTAACAGATTCATCAGACACAACTATCACTAACTTAGATGTGAAAGTTGCAGGAAACTTATACCAAACGAATGCTCAAGGCATAGTACATCTAGATACACTAACTCTAGGTAATTACCCTGTTGAGATCATCCATCCCGATTATCATATTCTCTTGTCAACCATCAATATTTCTGAAGCTAACGACAGCGAAGTAATTGTTCTATCTAAAAAAACAGAAAATGAGATCAGTTTGATTTTCGCCGGTGACACTATGTTTGGCCGCCGCTTTATGGATCCAAATATCACAACCATGAATAACTCGGTGCCCGATTTACCAGATGCCTTAATTAATAAATCAAATGCATCAACCGCTGCAATTGAAATCACTCAACATGTAAAGCCACTCTTTCTAAATCAAGATTTTGCTTCTGTAAATTTAGAATCCCCAGTGCTCAATCAGCCAGTAAGTGTTCATCCAACAAAAGAGTTTTCTTTTTTCTCTCTACCTGAAACGTTAGAGGGTTTAAAGTCAATTGGCATCGACTATGTCGCGCTGGGTAACAACCACGTTTACGATTACCAATTAGATGGGCTAAATGACTCTCTAAAGTTTGTATCAGAGGCTGGGCTTCTTCACAGTGGTGCGGGTCTAAATAAAGTTGCCGCTTATGCCCCAGTATTTGAAAATGTTAAGGGAACGACCCTAGGTCTAGTGTCTGCCACTTCAATTAGAGGTGGTGATCACGCGGTGACCTATGTCGCAGACGAAGAAAAAGGTGGTGCAGCTGATTTATCTGATTCAAAGTCCTTAGCTGAAGCATTGCAGTTAAGCAAAGAAAATAGTGATTTCACCGTTATACAATTACACGGTGGTGATGAGTATTCTTATGCCCAAACAGACTATATTGAGAATCGCTATAACCTGATTTCTAAGCTCGAATCAAAGCCTGACTTAATGGTGACCCACCACCCTCACGTTGCGCAAGGCTTTGACGTCTTTAATAATGTACCAACTGTATTAGGACTTGGTAATTTTGTGTTTGATCAAAACCGATTAGAAACAGTTTTAGGCCTTGCTGTTGAAGTTCGAGTTAACAAAAACACTACCCCTAAAGTGAGCTCAGCAAGGGCCTACCCTATCTATATCGAAGAATATAAACCTCGCCTAATCTCTGGTGATCTAAGTAATTACTTAATAAAACGTGTTGCTGAATTCTCAAGTAATGTCTCAGTGATCCCTAGGCAAGGATATGCTGACGTTTTATTCTCTCAACAAATTGCCCCGACGCTATTAAATCAAGAAGTTATCGAACTTGAACCTGGTGAACATATTATAGATTTGCGCCAGCTGGCACCTAGCCATAGCTTTTTGAGCCAAATAACAACTGATGTTAAGGTCACTTCACTGATATTGGGCAGAGATTTATTAGTATTTGGTGATTTCGAAGACTGGGATAATGACGATACTCAGTTTGAAATAAATCACTGGGATCATTCTGATGAAGATATAATGCCATGTCTGACAGGTGCATACCGAGGCAATCAAGGATTATGCTTAACGAGAGACCAATTTGATAACTTTTCCCTAAGGGTACCGTTTAAGCAAACGGTGAGGGCTTTTCCACTCACTCCTGCGGATGACGTTAGTAAAGTCTTTCATAAACATACACTTTATGGGTATGCTAAAGGCATCAATGCAGGCAAATTAGAATTAGATTTAAGTATCTTAACTTCTGAGGACTCACTTATTTTCTCAGAGCAAACTTTACCGGTATTAGAAGGTGGGGAGTTTGATTGGCAGCCATTTAACATAGACTTCGAGTTACCAGATGACAGAAATGTATTGGGCCCGGAGAATTTACCGCCTAGAGGGATCCGTTTCGCGTTTATTCATTCACCTCCCCAAAATGGCAATGCTGAACTACAATTAGATGATATTGCTTTAATTTCTTGGCAGGATTCTATTGAATTAACGGATCGGTCGTGGCGTACTACTCATTTACATGGAAAATCATTTTTAAAAGTATCAACTGACAAGGCTGTTCGATTAAATTTAACCTTTAGTCAATTCTGATTGACCTTTAAGGAACGCTTGGTGTCGATAAAACAACAATTTTTCTTTGTACAAAGGCATAAAACATTTTGGCTGATCATTAGTTTGATTGGCTTTACCCTGTTGGCAGAACTAACTGGTTCACTGCAGCGCTTTAATGCACCTATTTTTAAATACTTTAGCCAAATTCAATCAGAAAAACACAGTGATGTTGTTGTCATTGAAGCTGATGCACTTATTTTTGAACATGACCAACTCGTCTATTCCTTACTTGCGCACAATCCAAAAGCAATTATTGTTGTTTCAGACTCGAAATTAACACATATACAAGATGAAAGGGTCTTTTACCCTCGTCCAGATAATAACTTGTGCCTTGCAGACCTAAAAGCATGGCTTGGTTATACGATTCAAATCAATCACCAAACACATAACCAATGTACCAGCCTATGGGCTGAGCTATTTCCAGAGCGTCGCCTAGATCATTCACCATTACTCAGCTTTGCACTAGATTTACATGCTCTGCCAAAATTTAATAGCAAACGAGTGCAAAGTGAAGACTTACTAGCTGGGCAAATCACCGATAAATTAGTGTTAATATCACAAACGAATCACAGTTTTGGTTTACCAATTCGGGCACCAAAACTCTCCGCTGAAGTAAACCCAATTTACCTTCATGCTTTTGTTGCCCATAACCTCATTGAAGGGTCGTTTATTTCACTTATCAGTAGCAAGCTATCTCTGACTATTCAGTTAGTCAGCATCATTTTACTGCTCGTTCTTTATCAAAAAATTGCCTTTAATATAGGTATTGTGGTTGCATCTATCCTTTCCGTAACCTGGCTAACCCTTTGTTATTTTGTTATGACAGGTATGCATATATTTTTACCTGCAGCCGAAGGTGTGATACTTAACTTTATCACCTTGTTTTGGGTATTTTTATCAGCAAAGTGGGTCGAAGAAGACAATCTAAAACGACTGATGAATAATATCAGACAAAAAATGTCTGGCCGTTATCTACCCAAATCTTTCACAGATCAAAGCACACCTTGGGACTCTATTATTCAATTGATTAACCAACAGTTGGCTTTAGATAAAAGTATCCTACTTGCTCGCCTAGAGGGAGATCACCGTTTATATGAAATAAGAGCCATTAACTGCCATCTTTCAGATATTCATGAGATGCGCAGGGACTATGAACGAGCGCCCTACTCAGATGCAATCAAGGCATTTGGTACCGTCAAAATTACGCGTCCCTTCTTTAAAGCACTGGAAGAAAGCGAATCACAGTACATAGTGCCTCTTATGTATGCTGGTGATATTCGTGGGTTCTGGGCGATGACCATTACTCCAGATGAGCGTTTTAACGAAGCTGCGTTTATTAAAAATGTCAATCGATTCGCCAATCAAGTGGGGGAGCTTTTGTTCCACTATCGTGTTTTCGAAACGCAAGGCAAAGCCGAAAGCAATGCGATTGCTCGTTTACTCACCTTAAATTTAGCCAAACCTCTGAGTCAGCAAATAAAGCACTCTATTAACGAGATGGAACAAAAACTGATAACCTTAGAGCATGTGTTTAATCAGATCCGTTCTGCGTCGGTGCTATTCAACTTATTCGGTCAAGTGGTGCAAACTAATCATGCGCTTGAACAGCTTGCAAAACAGCATCACCTGCCTATTTTCGAGATGACAGCACTCGATTTGCTATGTCAGGTCAGTGAGTTAGATCATGAAAATGCCAAAGGAAAACTGCGCTATTTAACTTTGCACAAAGGCGAAATTTATCTCCCAGTCAAATTGGCTGAACAGCAGTTTGTATTAAACGTACGTACCATTGAATCATCGGATGAAAAAAGTAGTGCAGGAGAGCCCTTTGAAGTAGGGGGGATTTTATTTGAGTTCATTAATCTCTCTGAACTGATGAGCCAAATGCCCCAAAATGAAGAACAAGCTGGTTTGCTGTCAGAAAACAGTGAAAAGCAAAAAAATAACACTGAGTCTGAGGCATCTAATTAATGGATTGGATGCTGAGTATTTTTCCGACAGGTAGTGGCTTAGGCCAATCGGTTATCACCACTGTTTGGGTAGGTATAGCTGTTGTCTGTTTCTTAAACCTTCGCTTTGGTTTCCCTTTAACAGGTCTGGTTGTGCCTGGCTACCTTGTGCCATTACTCATTGTTAGCCCTACTTCTGCCGCTGTTATCATAATTGAAGCGTTCGTCGTGTACTTCGTTATGCGAGTTACTGCCAAGACTATAATGGAGCGCTTCGGTTATGCTGAGATGTTTGGTCGAGACCGATTCTTTGCCATCATCTTGATCAGTATTCTAGTACGCGTGGTTATGGACACGTTATTTTGGCCTAGTGTCGCCAATGTACTAGGCAGTTGGGACATCACATTTGACTACTCGACACAACTGTATAGCTTAGGGTTAGTCATCATTGCCCTCACAGCGAACGTTATGTGGAACGGCGGTTTTCGATATGGAACTAAAGTTACTTTGATACAGCTTATCGTCACTTATGTCTTAGTGAGATATGCGTTAATGCCATTGACAAATTTCAGCATCGCCAATCTAGCCATTATGTATGAAGACGTGGCGGCCTCGATAATCGCTGCCCCAAAAGCTTATATTATTTTAGTAATTACGGCATTTATCGCTTCTCGAGCCAATTTAAAATACGGCTGGGAGTTTAACGGTATCATGCTACCTGCGTTACTGGCATTGCAACTTATGCAGCCGAGTAAGCTGTTGACCTCTTTTATTGAAACCGCCGTGATCTTGATCATCGGGACTTTACTTCTTCAATATACGCGCCTGAAAAACGCCAACTTTGAAGGCGCCCGTTTATTGCTATTTTTCTTTAATATTGGCTTTGCCTATAAACTCGCGCTTAACTATTTTATTACCAATTATTATCCGGCATTAAAGGTGACAGATACATTTGCCTTCGGGTATATGTTATCCACTCTATTGGCGTTAAAAATCTATCAAAAAAATGCCCTTGGATTAATCATTAGGGCAACGTTTCAAACCTCTGTTGTTGGAGGGTTTGTCGCTATTTTCATCGGCTTTGTAATCATGTTTGTTCCCTCTTTATTCATTGGCAACCAAATAAAGTCTTTACAAAGTTACGCTGAAATACAAGACCTCAGCCAACAGCTCAGTGAGTACAAAAGCTACTTGTATACCGACCAAAAAAACAAAGTAGAGATCAGTCAGTATCAGCAGACCCAAAATTTGCAAACCTTTAGAGCGGCCATCAGTATTCTAAACCGTGATAGACGCAATTTAGACAACATTAACAAAGCCTCTGAGTTGTTACTAAAGCTAGACTTTTCATTGCGTCTAGATGGAGAGTATATTTATATTCAAGATGCTAGAAAATATGCCATTAGAGGACTATTTGTCTTATCCAAACAAACCAACACAGGCTTATTGCTCTCTGTTCCTCACCCTTCTACAGAACGCCTAGCTACAGACTCCTCTGCACTGCTTATGGCACTCCTAAGAGCTGATGCACTGGCCTTAGGCACTCAAACAACCCCTACTTTTAGTGCCGATAATACCAGCCAACAAAGTAATTATTATTGGGCCTTTATTAATGCGCTTGAAACCGAAGACATAGTACAATTACGCTCTGTAAACGCACGTACTGCAGCCTTGTTAGAAACTGGCCCATATGGTGCAACAGGGCAATTTTGGATCTTCAATCGTATTCCAGCAGCGGTAAACCAATCTCTTCTCACCGAGCTATTAGGGTTTACGCAAAGCAATTTTGGCTTATTAAACAATCGAAGCCTACCAAACCCAAACTTTGAAGGAAGATTAATTGAAACCTTTATAGATACTTCTGCTTACACCTCGCTATTATCTAAAGTTGCTTTGAGCGACCAATTGTACCAGTCTCCAATTGCGCAAATTGAAACCAGTTTGGAAGAGGAAATAAGCGCTTTTATACCAAAGATCACAGCCAAAGGTAGCCAGCTATTTCAAAGTTTATCTGACAATGAAGCGGCACTTTGGGAATATGAAATTCTTCGTCCGTTATACACTTTATCTGACCAGCTTGCTGGGCAAGAAATAACAACGGATGTGCTTAACCAGCTGAATAAAATAAACAATATTTCTCGTATGGTTGGGTATCAATTAAGTTTACTCAATACCACAAACGGTCGATATATTCAGGTTTCACCTTTAAATGACTTACAGTATTATCAATTGGGTCAAGGTCTCTATTTCATTCATTTAGATCCTACTAATACGCTTAATATCCAAGTACCTCGTCCGTTGTATGAAAGTAATACCATACAGTTTGCAAGTCAGCTGTATCAAAAGAGTAATGCAAAACTCTTGTTAATCGCAGGAGCGCACCCTTTTGCCAGCGAAGAAGCGAATGTTATGGCCGCTGCTAATGTAAAAACCTTATTTAATATTGTGCATCAAAGTGCATTACGTCACTACCAGCAATCCGGCGTTTTAAACTTGCAAATACGTAGCCACAGTGCGCCATCACACATTCGCCCAAGTGCTTTAGCTTTTCAGTACACTGAGCCTCACCCGAGTCATAAGTTAAGTCTGAGTAAAGTACGTGAATCACTTAAAGAGCTAGGAGTTGAGCACCAAATTGTTTTAGGCCAAGCCGCAACAAGAGGACTCGAATTAGGTACCTCTCCTCAAACCGGATACCAGATATTTTCGCCTGCGAGTGAGCTCGCCACACTATGGCTTGCTTCCGATTTTAAGCAACACTTTTCAATATCGAACGAAGCACTGTTGCAACGACTATTAGCGGTATCGCAGCACCCAACTTTGAAATACACTAATATCGCAGCTCTATCTCCTAGTGACTGGCAAACAATTGAGACAACTCAATTAAAAGCCTTTAAGGATATTACCGAGTATTATGCGCTCTCTCAGCATTTGCCTTTTATTAAATCTCTATGTCAGCAACAAAATGCGTGTACCCTGCAGGCCACACAACTTTCTATGCCAAACGAACTCGCCTTATTGATCAAGCAAAATAATAAAATTGCACTTATTTACTTGCCTAAGAGGAATAAAGTCGTCGATTTGCAAAGGTTTACTCAAATGATGACAGGAGGACTTAATGTATTTAATTAAGTACCTGCTGACTTTACTTTTTAGGCTCAGTCTAATCTTATTGCTACTTTGGCTCGTGGTCCGAGGTTACTTTTGGATAGTGTCTGCAGAGCCTGTTGCGCTGCGCTCCGAAGATGAAACGCGCTCAACCGTGCATTGGTTACAACAAGATAAGGCGCTCACTTTTAACTTTTCCGCTGATAGAACTTATTCTATTCGTGTGCTTTCAAATGCAATTTTCTCTGAGCAACAGCAATTTGAAGAACCCGTAAACTATGCCATTGAATACACGCTTTTAGACAGTAAAGCGACCCCTCTCAGTACGCATGTTTATCATCATGCTTCAAAATTGGCCTTAGATAGTGAACAAAAGCAAGTAAAACAAATTATTGAAAATCGAGACACCTTGGCCGTTTCTTCTGGGCAGTCGTTTTTTATCAGCAATGAGCAACTTACTAATGCATCTGCAATTGCATTAAAACTGATCCCTGAAAATAATCAGCTGAGAGGGGTTGTTATTCGTTTACACGCAAAAACCCCTGTAAATCTCAACGACATCAACAGAGCTTGGCTTAGACAATCTACCGATTGGCGTGAACGCATGACCAATTACCACACCATAGGCAACAACGCGTTATCGAACCAAGAAATATTAAATGCCGTCACTTTTGAGTGGCAAAAATTAGCACCACAAGGGATCCCCGGTATCGATTTTACCGGCGACACCCTATACGAGACACTGCCCTATTACGTGTTAAGTTATGACTTTAGTGCGGAGCAATTAAACCTAGATAGCTTCTATACCGATAGCCAACTGAGTGCCTCATTCAGAAACTATCTAACTCAAGACTTATTTGTTTTTAAAGAGCAAAGCGACGCGACATTATTCGCAACTTGGTATGACATCAAACAGCTCAAAGCGCCTATACAGTTAAGTATCACCGCCACTGATACACCCAGTACTTATCGTATTTCAAGTGTTGAGCCCGGCCTGATTGTGGTTCAATCAGCCAAGCCTATGCTAACTAGATGGTTTGCTGAAAACGATACTCAATTTAATGCGTTACATAGCTACTTTTATAACATTGATGAGCATTTTAGCGCTGAATACCATGTTGCTAATGGCAGTGACATCAACTTTGAATTTAGAGGTCCTAAAGGCACGCCTGTTGATGTTACACTTTATGGTAACGATATTGAGTTAGAGCAATACCGTATATTTCTTCAAGGCGAAAAAAGCGACTTTGACAGGATCATAGACGAAACAACCATCCGACAGCCTGTTTTCAAATCTGAGCAATATTATGCTCGCTTATCTAACAAAGTGAATCGTATCAAGATTTCATCACCACAGACTGTACTCGCGAAATTGCAAGCCAGACAGTCCTCTTTTCATTATCAAACCGAACTATGCGAACAACTCTGTGAACCTGAGCTAGATGACTTTGCCGCTATAGGTGCCTGGTTTTCGCAAAAAGCGCAGAATGATTTTAATTTTACCGAACAAAAACGCATTACCAATGTGCGTTTGTTTGAAATACCGCCTACATTACCTAGTAATGAAGACATGGCAACCACCTACATGAGTCGGGATTTAATTCAAACCTTACCTCTATCAAATACATTTTTGGTCAATAGCCCAGATAAGTATTTTGCTAATTTGTTTTCTGAAGCAGATCCAACAGAGCATCAATTCAATCAGGTTTTTAATTTTGGACAATTATCACAGGCTAAAAGAAACAACCAACTTAGAGATAAGCGTCTTATTGAGATAAATAAAAAAGCCCCGTTTTTCAAAGAGCGCGCCCTCACAGATTTAACTGAGACTCAACTGCTATCTTTCAAAGGCCTTGAACATACTTTATTTGTTAACGAGGGCAGTGAGCGTCCTTGGCAAAAACAGCGTGGCTACTTTCTTAAAGCTGGCCAGACTTTAACTTTAAACTATTCAAACAAACCTGAATCGGTTGTTATTAAAGTGCTTAAAACCAAAGAGTTCAAAGATTTCGTGGTACTAAACACTCGCATTAGAGGTCGATTCAAAGACGGTTTAAGTCCTGAATACACAATTAAAAATAAACGTTTTGCATTGATGCCG
The DNA here is from genome assembly GCF_042848605.1 of Pseudoalteromonas sp. MTN2-4. Taxonomy (NCBI): domain Bacteria; kingdom Pseudomonadati; phylum Pseudomonadota; class Gammaproteobacteria; order Alteromonadales; family Pseudoalteromonadaceae; genus Pseudoalteromonas; species Pseudoalteromonas sp. MTN2-4. The sequence continues at coordinate 149,770 of NZ_BTGK01000008.1, read as the reverse complement.
GCACAATTAACCAAAGTCTATGCGCTGCATCCTGCAATTGCACAAGTGATCCCATACAACAGTGTCTCACTTGCGATAAACGATGATTTACAGACACTTAAAAGTATCACAATCACCGCCGAACAAGATATTTGGATCAGTGTGCTTGATGAACTTATGCAAGCCCCCTCTGAAGCGCAATGGAGGCAATATGAAAATGATTAAGCTGATTTTTGCCATCATAGTAAGTTGTAGTGTGACCGTCGCTTGTGCAGAGCCAAAATCAACACTAGAAAAACTGACGAAAGATGTATCGAATTGGTTTCAGTCTGCGAATAAGGCCAACTTAGATTCTTGGCAATATACGTTTAAAAATAACAGGCATCATTTGCAAGCTACCTCAACAGTAAATGGCGGCGGAGCGCTCATTTATCGATTAAATGCCAAAGCATGTATTATTTCTATTCCACATCGTTTCTTTGATACACACACCTATACAATAGGTGAGCAAATATATAATAAGCACTGCCAACTCATGTTAGCGAACACGCATCACAGACACAGTGACAGTTTGGATAAGCAGTCAATGGATTACTCTAAACGTCGGGATAATTTACATAACAGTGCCATTTTAGCCTTTCAGTCGATACATCCGAATACCAAAATCATACAGTTACATGGCTTTAATCAAAGCAAAAGAAAAAGCGATAATGGAAGGCAAGCCGATTTTATTATCAGTCAAGGCAGAAAAGGCAATGTCATTAAGCAGCAATTAACTCTATGCTTAAGTAAAATATCAAAAAATAGCTATTTCTACCCAGAATTGATACAAGAACTTGGCGGAACGAAGAACATACTACATAAACTTAACTTAGCACCGTTTTCGTTTATTCACATAGAGATAAGCAAGCCTATGCGAGAACGCTTAGTAAAAGAACAACATACAATGAGTCAATTTTCTGAATGCATAAACCAAGTTATTTAATTTTAATCGGTCTTTTATTTACCTGTCAGTTGTTTGCAGCGCCCGCACCGCTGCAAACTGCACCTGCGTGGGTAAAATCAGATTTAACACTTGGTCAGCCTAAAAGTCTAATTAGTATTAAAAAAAATCAATCGAAACGCCTGTACTTACCTGCCGCTCGCTGGCTAACTTTACCTGACGATATATTCAACAAAACCATGGTTTGGGTAGGTCAAACACAATATGCAATGCGCAAGCTCCACTCAAGTGAACTGATGTGTAAAGCGCATCGTTGCCAATTACCTGCATCACAATACAACCGACTTATTCAATTTGAAAATATCACTCAAGATTGGATAAATTTAGATATTGAACAAGGTCAGTTTCATTTTCATCGCGATCCTTTTCGCCGCGCTATAAAACTGCCTCTCAAAGCCACAAAATTAAGCCTTGCTCAAGATCACGAGTTTTACTATACGTTAGAGCCGAAGAAAAGCATGCGTTTATATTTCGCTGAGGCTAAAAAGCTCAAGCTTTCAGTTCGAAAGTGGATGTCAAACCTAAAGCAGGATAATAAAGTCTTTGTTGAAGTGAACGATCAACCTGTCAGTTTAGTGAATGTATCGAACGCGCATGCACGTGAATATCAAGATGAAAAAGTCAGCACTGTAAATACTGATTACTTCGCCGTGCCTAAAGGTAGTTACTTAAAAGTCACAGCTCAAGATCAAGCACTTATAAAACTAGAACAAATGCATCGCGGCATTTACGACCTTGATGCACTAGACAAACAAACTGAAGCACTGCTTAACCCTTATTGGACAGCAAACCTAGATGACGCCTTTGTAAAAGTTTACTCACAACAAGACGTATCTTCAATTAGTCACTTCTCAATTGCTGACGCGTCAGTGCTTGAACAGCGACGTTACCAAGATCTGGTGAGCACCATTTCAACACGAAGAAATGCGCAAGTTAGTAATCGTGGGTTACCTATAGAAAGTAACAATAGCACACAAAGGGTCGTGTCTGGTTTACGTGCTGCAAGCGAGCAACTCTATTCAGTGTCACAACACAAGGTACTCACCAGCCATCAACTAAAAGACACGCTAAGTTTTGATATCAGCCAGTTTCAGCGGATCAGAAACTCGTTATTTCTCTATGTTAAAGCTGAGCATAGCGGCCACCTAGTCGCTGAATACGACAATCAAAGGCACATTATTCAATTTTCACCAAGCCAAGCATTCAGCCGAATTGTGCTGCCTGTAAGCTTGCAATCACACTCTTTAAAACTATTCAGTGCCGATGAACAAATGGTAAGAATTGCCGTTGAAGTAGATGACTTATTGACCTTGCCAAACAACCCATTACTTTATTTAATGCAAGGAAAAGTAGCGGCCAAAAGCCCTACGCTAGCAACATTACTTGAGCAAAAAAACAATCTGCAGGCGCAGGCTTTCATCAATAGTCTGCCTCTCCCACTCGAGACATCTGTTAACAAAAGACCGCATGAAAACGACTACCAGTTAATCTCAAAAGCGATGAACTTAGCGTTGTCAGAACCGAGTATAGCTTTGCCCTTGCTGAAAGATTTAGTCAATAGCGAGATTGCCAGCATTGCACTCGATGCTTGGCGAATGCGCATTGATTTATTGACTGAGCTCGATAGAGTCTCGACAGCCAACGCCTACTTAGAAAGCTTGCTGCAATCCGAGCGTCCACTACTCAGTAATTATGCTGCACAGGCACTCTTTAGCCGCTACTTAGAAGCTAAACAGGTATATAAACTTCAAGGTTTATGTGCATACAAGTTTGATGTTTTAACTGGCTGCGACAGCTTGATGAGAGAATTCTTGTTAGCACAACAAAAAAACTTACAAGCACTGTGGTCACAGCATGATAATCATAATTTTACAGACACAGCTTTACATAGCTGGATGCAAAGCCGTATTGCACAATTAACCCCTTTAAAAGAGCCAACAACCTTTTCATTTGATATCAAACATTTTGGTGCCGTGAACTTGCAAGGTGATACATCTGATTACAATGCTTATACTTTGCAAACAGGTTCACCAATACAGCTTTATGCTAAGCAAGATTTAACATTACAGTTAAGAGTCAGAACACCTTACATCCACGATGGTACACAGCAACAACATTGGCTGCATTTAGATACAAACTCAACACAATCCATTTTACCTGTCTTTGCGGATGTCGCTTCAACGACACAAGTTCAGCGCAATGAACTTAAACTTTCTGTGGCCAGTGAAGCAGTTATCACGCTAAATAAAGGTGAACAACTGACTTTAAGTAGTGAGCAACAGCAATACTTGAGTTTACAGGTATTACCTGAACCACTTGAATATAAATCGCACTTAAGCTCCGACTCTGTAGCATTTTCTCTTAAGCAGCCATTTATTAGCCTGCTTCACCAGCCTGATATCGATATTAAAACGCTACTCATAAATGCGTTATATCGGTTAAGCCATGAGACTCTAAACAACTATGAGTTCAACTTGCTATTTGCCAAACTTGAATACGTAAAGCTATCCGATAGTTTAAACTCACTTAAGAGCCGTATTGAGCATTATGGGTCATGGCAACCGATTGAGCAGTACTTAAATTATTCAGGTACTCAACTCATTGACATGAATGCCATAACGCGACGCAGTTTTGCTGAGCAAATAAGCCGTCATACAAGCAAAAATTCAAACTTAGAAGGGCTATTAATTCGTCCAAATCACACTCTAAACTTAGACTTGAGAGAATTAGCAGGTCATAAAGTAAAACTCATTTTTGATTTCGCCGCTGCAGAGTTAGTCAAGACTAACTACGCCAATATTCTCGTTTCTACAAGCAAAAATAGTGTACTTTGGACCATAGAGAGTAATCACAATAGTGAGTTAGCATTAACAGATGCCGAGCTTGCAAATGGGCAAATCTCACTACGCTGGATGAACCCGTTTATTTCTCAACTGGTCAGTGTAAAAATTCAAACCTATCAACAAGGCCGCTGGCAAGATGCGAAGTTAGATACACGGCAACTATTTTATTTTGCAGAAGCTGAACAGCAAATAAGCGCAAAACTAAATTCAGATAGTTTAATAAAAATTGAGCGCCTTTCAGGCCAAGTCAGAGAAGAGCAAGTCGGTTTTTATCCTGCAGGAAAAATTAATGTTCAAGCAAAGACTTCACAGTTAGCACGCGTTTTTAAATGGCAACTCGACTTCAATCGAGCTAAAACCAGTTTTGCACCAACAATCGAGCCCTTAATCTTTGAAAAACCGATTTATTTTCATGAACCATCGAAAAAGCCATTTTATGAGGATATTTTATCTACTGATGAAAACCTTACTCATGTTGAAGGGCTCGTTAGATACAACCGAGCAGGTATCTTCGAAAGTGAACAAAGCCAGTCAGCTCGTCACTATACAGACTTTGGACTAAGGCTAAGAAATAAAGATAAGCAGCATTGGTATTTGTTAGAATCATTATTCACACTCGATAATCAAAATTACGAAACGCTTTCTATCAACGCACAACACAATTGGTTATCACAAGAAAGTCATTGGTTCAGTGAAGCTAGAATAAATAACCGTTGGCAAAACGATACGCCTATTAGCGAGAGCCATCTCAGCTCTAATATTAGTTTTAAAATTGGCGAAACTTGGCGTGACGACAACATTCATCGTCATCAATGGTGGTGGCAGCCATTTTATTACTACACTAGCATCACCGCAGATGAATATATTGCTGACAGACAAATGAGTCCGTCGATGTTTAGTTTTTATCGTGAAGATCATATGCATGGCTGGCGGGCGGCTTATCAATATCGCTATCAACCTTGGGTAGATAATCAGCTATCCGCTAGCGTTTCTTCAACGTCAAATGAAGATTGGTCGTCTTTTGACAGCCTAGGTTTTGATATTGAGCTACAGCAATATTACCAAGGGCATATTTTTACGCTCGCAGGCGCATCTCAATATAAATTTGCCGATCAACACAGGCCTAACAATACATGGCAATATTTAACCCAAATGAGTTGGCAAACCCTGTTTGACTTTTCAGACAATACAGCAGGGTGGATAAAACTGAGCTGGACACAGGATTGGTTTAGAAAAGACCACTCACTACGTTTAGAAATTAACCTAGGGAACTTGCAAAATACCGGGTTTGGGCCGTTTGCTCACGATGAAATTCTTTTTGAATCACTCCAATTGACGCACTTTTTAGAACAAGATATTTATGATCAATAATGAATTAAAGCAGCAACTTGAGTTAATTTTATTCGCCAATATCGAAGAGTTTTGGCTCAAGCTCTACCGTCATAAATATCAAAATCTGATCAATGAACTATTACAATGGCCGTTAATTAGAAATATTCCTGAAAATGAATCGCTTCAAGCTTGGTTGCAACTGCAATCCATCGCATTTTTAAGGCACAAAATTGAAAAGCTTAATGCGCATTCTCAAAAACTAGACGCGTCTTATCAGTTATTTGTCCAGCGTTTAGCAAAAGCAGAGATAAGCGCAGAAAAAGAGCTTCATATTCTGAGTTATGCACGAGAGCTCGGCGCCACTGAAGCCCAGTTAAAAGAAGATAAGCAGGCCTTATCACGCTGGTTTGATGATGGTGCAGTAATTGATCGTTATCAACGACAAGTTGCTGATACAGAACAAACTCTTAAATTTCTGATCAGCAAACTCGGCGCTCTAACTACATCTCATTTACGCGTTAATGAAGCTGAAATCTTAGAGAACTGGAAAAAGCTCGATCTTGAGCCCTTTTTTATGCAAATGCTGCAAAATAACCACAGTGTTCACATCAAGCATAGCCTTATTCGTGCTTTAGTGAATCAGGTAGCGGTCATCCATCAATGCCATGCCGCCCCTGAACTCAATGAGGCGCTAGCTGCCGAGTTAATTGAATTACTCGAAGAACCCAGTACCCCTTACCAAGCAGTGATTGATATTCTTGAGATTTTATATGTTCAGCGCCCTACTTTTATAAGAGCGCATATTTGGGCACTCATACAAGAAACCGTCATCGACTTTGCTGACAGACCTAAAAGTAATGACAGCTTATTTGTGCTTGCTGCGCTGCCACGGGTTATTGCCAAGCAACCTAAGCTTACCAGTAAAGAAATGGACTTATTAAATAGCCTAAGTGAACACCCGTACCCACGTGTAAGGCAAGCGTTAATTGAGCAATTAAATGTCATTGATTTCGAACAAGCAAGAGCACTGCTAGTCAGAAGGCTCGAAGAAGAAACCTGTGGCGCTGTTTTATTTACCTTGGTAAAACAATTTACACAACCACAATATGCCGAAGATGCCTTTATCTTTAAACTTTGGCAACAAGTGCTTCAAAGGCCACTGCCTTTTGAAGTAAAACGGCTAAATATTGAAAATAGTGCCCGTGTGATGCTCAATTTACAGCTGCAATCTGATAAGCCTGAACTGATTTTTCAGCAATTTATTCAAACGCTTAATATTGCACTCGACAAAGAGTCCCATATTGCATTAAAAAGACATATTACAAGAGCAAGAGAGCAATTAGTCAGCTTTAGTCAGCAAACGCTACTGGCAAATATCGAAGAGCAGCTTTCACAGACACAAAGTATTACACTCTCACGAGGCATTGATCGTCACACCCTAGGCCGAGCCTTGAGCTTTAAAGCACAACATGCAGAAGCATTTAGCGGCAAAGTCACAAAGCACCACTGGCATATAATACCTGGCTATCGACGAGGTCGACGCTTTTGGCGATTCTGGCATGAGTTCTTTAATCCAAGTACCGATAAACGCCAGAGCTTTAACCATACACAGACAAAAAAGCCCTCATCTGAGTTACATGTTGCCAGTTGTAGTGTCGCTGAAATTAGTGAAACCAACGTTCCTGGAGAGTCACTGTTTAACCTAACTGAGCACTCAGCAAGGCCACATTTACCGCTATTAGATTACCTCTTATCGGTGCTCAGCCAAGATAGAAGCAAAGAGCCCGCTTTTAGCTATACCCCAGACGGTATTTTAGAAATACATCGCCCTCTCACACTCATCAAACGAATTAAAGCATATTGGCACATATCAGTTCATTTTGAGCAGCTCGATAGCTTAAGAAAAGGCAGTGAATTAGAGCAAAAGAAGTTCATTTCAACCTTGAGAGAACTTGGTTTCGAAATCAAATTTAATGCATACGGGGATGTTCTTGGTGCGTCATTTCCTGTCGAGCAAAGTATTTCAAAACTCTATAGTAAAACCGCATTGACCCCTGTACTCCTTAATATCTGGTTTAGCTTTAAAGAGTACCTGTATTCCATTTATCAAAATTCAATTTCACAATTAATCTTTTTCGTCACTGGCTTTATGGCTTACTTTTGGGGTCGCCATATCCATGTCAGCAGGAAAATAAAACGTAACCGCAAAGCAATACCTGTCAGCATCGGCGGTTGGGGAACGCGAGGAAAGTCAGGTACTGAACGACTAAAAGCTGCACTATTCAGCAGTTTAGATTTACGTGTTATCGCCAAAACCACAGGGTGCGAAGCCATGATGATTTATGGTAAGAGCAGTGGAGAGCAGTACGAAGTGCCACTATTCAGACCTTTCGATAAGGCCAGCATATGGGAGCAAAGCGATGTACTCGATTTTGCCAGAAAAACCAAAGCAGATGTCTTTCTCTGGGAATGTATGGGCCTAACCCCAAGGTATGTCAGAATTTTACGCCGCTGGATGCAAGATAACTTTGCCACCATTACTAATGCTTACCCAGATCATGAAGATATTCTGGGCCCAACAGGCATTGATGTTGCCAAAGAAATGTCTGCATTTATAGGAAATAACACACAGGTCTTCACCGCTGAACAATCGATGATGCCAATTTTAAGTGATGCCGCAGATGCCAAACACACGACCCTAATTCAAACGCATTGGGGAGACGGCTATCAAATCACGCCTGATATTCGTGCTTTATACCCTTATGAGGAGCACCCTGATAACATCGCACTTGTGTGCAAAATGGCTCAGTATATTGGCATAGATAAAGACTATGTATACAAAGAAACGGCTGAGCGCATCGTGCCAGACATTGGTGTGTTACAACATTTTCAGTCGGCCCCTATTGGCGCTATCTCTCAATCTTTTGTGAATAGTATGTCGGCCAATGAGCGGCTTGCAACCGTCGAAAACTGGAAGCGTTTGGAGCTATTTGATTTAAACGACCAACCCCACATTCAAACCATTGCATTAATCAATAATCGCAATGACCGTATTGCTCGTTCCAAAGTATTCGCACAGATCTTAGCTGAAGATTTACGCTTCGACTACCTAATCGTGATAGGTACCAACGTGGACGGCTTCAATTCATATTTGCAGCATGCCATTGACGACCGTCTCGATACCTTACTGAAAAATAACGATGTAAACGACCTGAAGGCCTTTCTTAACCAGTTGAATGTACTTTATAACGCTCAGACTTGGCTTGAGAAAATTAATCACACATTAGACATACCACTACAAACAACGGATATAACCTCTTTAGAAACTTTGACAGCCGTGTTAAATGCTAGGTTGTTAAACGATCCAGACCATATACAAAAAATTGTCACTCAATATGAAAATTGGCAGATGGCTATTTCGTTGCTTGAAATAGATGATTTATCAAATCATTCAGAGTTATTAAAGGAAACAGTACAAAGTATTGTTGCAAGCAAAATAGTATTGGAAGAAAACGCTTATGTAAAACCAGATCAGCTAACAAGCCGTATCTCCAGCCTAGCGATGAAAAATCAACATCAACTCATCGTAGGTATGCAAAATATTAAAGGTGCAGGCCTCAACTATGTATACATGTGGCAGCAATGGCAAAAGATATATCATATCTGTGAAACCCTTAAGTCTTCGACCACCAAACAATCTGAGTTTAGAAAGCTACTTTTAAAACTTGCTCAACAACCTAAGTTCAGTGCTATTGAGATTGACTACTTAAAGCTAGCAATCGAAGACATTGCACACTCAGAACACGCGCAAAACGAATTTAGCCAAGCCGAAATTAAGTATATTCAAGAAAAAGTCGCTGCAGCTAAAATAGGCAGCAATCAAAATGACGAGCAACAGCCTAAGAGCAAGTTTAGAGGATTCTTTAATCAGGTTATCGAGTCATTTTTAGATGCTGGCGCTGCCGTTAAACGCAAAAAAACAGCACAACAGGTTTATCAAGATATTGCTGATCAACGTATCACAATAGAAAAGGCTATCTCGGTATTAGCCAACCTTAACAGAAGCCAAAAGCCGGGCTGGTTAACGTCAAAAAATGAGCAACAAGACATGTAATCTTCTTAACCGGTACCAACAGGTTTTATCTTATACAGTACTCGGTTTGTCTTGTCAGACTTCCCCTAAGGCCTAGCGCTGGGTATACTGCATCGTTGCAGTGCATATTTACGCAAAAATAATGCGAATGTACCTGTTTCAAGGTTTTACCAATTTCATTAAGGCAATGCGCATATTAACAATACATCGCTTTAATGAAATTGTTATTAGACGTTTGGCCAAACGTCACCCAAGCACTCAGTGCATAATTATAATTAGGCCACACAACACATTTTGATAATTTAGGAAGAAATATGAGCACATTACCTAAAGCAGGTGAGTTTTTAGGACACCCTAAGGGACTATTCCTGCTATTCGGCACAGAAATGTGGGAACGATTCGGTTACTACGGCATGCGTGCCATCTTAGTATTATATCTTGTTGCAATGACTCAAGACGGCGGCTTCGGCTGGAGCAACGCTGATGCATTGAGCCTATACGGTACATTTACCATGGCGGTTTATCTAACACCATTATTTGGTGGTTGGTTAGCCGACAACGTTTTAGGTCAACGTAAAGCTATCATCATTGGTGGTATCTTAATGGCTGCCGGCCACTTTACTATGGGTATTCCGCACTCAATTGTTAGTGGTATAGAAGAAAGTGTTTTCTATGTAGGTTTAACTTTACTGTGTATTGGTAATGGTTTATTCAAGCCTAACATCTCTACTATGGTAGGTGATTTATACCAAGAAGGTGATAAACGTCGTGACGGTGCTTTCACTATCTTCTATATGGGGATTAACTTAGGTGGTGCATTAGGTCCACTGATTGCGGGTTATGTTGCTGCAGTAGTTAACTGGCAGGCTGGCTTTATCGCAGCAGGTATCGGTATGGTTATTTCAGTTGTTATGCAGATGATCCTAAGTAAAAAATATCTAGGCGATATTGGTGTTGTCCCTTCTGCAAAGCTGTCTCAACAGCAGTCTGAATCAGGTCAAAAAGAACCTTTAACCAAAGTTGAAAAAGACCGTATTAAAGTTATTTTCACGATGAGTGTTTTCAGCATCATCTTCTGGATGGGCTTCGAGCAAGCTGGCGGTCTGATGAACTTATTTGCAAATGACTATACAGACCGTATGTTAATGGGCTTCGAAATTCCGGCTTCTTGGTTCCAATCTCTCAACTCAATTTTCATCATTATCTTCGCACCTATCGTAGCAATGATTTGGCTTAAGTTAGACCAGAAAGAACCTAACTCTCCGGTAAAATTTGCCATTGGTTTAGTTTTCTTAGCACTTGGCTTCTTTACTATGATGTTGGCACTAGCGACCGAAGGTGGTAATGGTGGCGCACTACAAATCAGCATGATTTGGCTAGTACTTTTCTATTTATTCCATACACTTGGTGAGCTTTGTTTATCACCAATCGGTCTTTCAATGGTAAGTAAGCTAGCACCACTACGTCTTGCTTCATTACTGATGGGCATCTGGTTCCTATGTACTGCTATTGCAAATAAAATTGCAGGTTTCGTAGGTTCTTTCTTAGGCGAGGGTGAAGCGGCGATGGAAAATGCAATGGGCATCTTCATCGGTCTAGGTGCTACAGCAATGATTTCAGCAGCACTTATGTACTTCTTAAGTGACCGTCTAGTTGACTGGATGCATGGCGCAGAGGGCAACCACGAACCACACACACAAGAGCATTATTTAAGTGAAGAGCTAGAAGTATCAGCTTCTAAGCAATAATTACCTTACAAAGAAAGCCGCTTATGCGGCTTTTTTTATGCCCCTTTATAAACTGTATTTATTTCTTTACACCCTCTCCTTTTAGATGCAGTTTAAGTGGTATTCTTTGAACATAAAAAGCCATTTTTTTTAAAAAAACCAAAACTAAAATAACAAATAAATATCAACACCTTACGCTTTTATTTTTTCAATATTTAAAATAGCAAATAGACGTCAATTTTTATTCGTACCCGCTTTTAAGTATTTCATTACCTATCGAAGTCGAAATGCAGCAGTGTCGTTATTAATGTGTGTTTTTAAATTTACAAATGCCCTCCTGACAATATCACTGCCCTATCTTCCCCTATTGCGATTTTTGATTAATGATTCGTTCCAACAACAAATCTAACAAGCAACCCAATTGTGCTTAATTGCGGAGTATGACAATGAGTGAAGTAAAAAACCCACTAGGTTTGGTTGGTATCGAATTTACTGAATACGCAACCCCAGATGCAGATTACATGGACAAAATCTTTGCTGATTTTGGTTTCTCTAAACTTAAAAAGTTTAAAGGCAAAGATATCGTTCATTACAACCAGAACGAGATCCACTTCCTACTAAACAACGAGCGCGGCGGTTTCTCTGCTGAGTTTGCTAAGTCACATGGTCCTGCGATTTGTTCAATGGGCTGGCGTGTAGAAGACGCTCAGAAAGCGTTTGATATTGCTGTAGAGCGTGGTGCAAAACCTGCGACAGATTCAGCAAACAAAGACCTACCATACCCTGCAATTTACGGTATCGGTGACAGCTTAATTTACTTCATCGACGTATTCGGTGATAAAGGTTCAATCTTTGAAAATGATTTTGAAGACTTAGCTGAGCAAAACATTGTTGAAGATAAAGGTTTCATCCGTATCGACCACCTAACAAACAATGTTTACAAAGGCACAATGGAAACTTGGGCTAACTTCTATAAAGGTGTATTCGGCTTTGAAGAAGTGCGTTACTTCGATATCAAAGGTCAAAAGACTGCTCTGCTTTCATACGCACTTAAGTCACCTTGTGGTACTTTCTCGATTCCAATCAACGAAGGTAAAGATGACAACAACAACCAGATCGACGAGTACTTAGACGAGTACAATGGTCCAGGTGTACAGCATCTTGCGTTCTTAACAAACGACCTTGTTGGTTCACTAGATAAGCTAGACAAAACAAACATCGCAACGCTTGATATCGTTGACCACTACTACGACACAATTTTCGATCGTGTTCCTTGGGTTGCTGAAGATAAGCAAAAAATCAAAGACCACCAAATCTTAGTAGATAGCCAAAGCGAAAACTGTTACTTACTACAGATTTTCACTAAGAACCTATTTGGCCCAATCTTCATTGAGATGATCCAACGTGTTGATGACGGTGGTTTCGGTGAAGGTAACTTCCAAGCGCTATTCGAATCAATCGAGCGTGACCAAGAGCGTCGTGGTGTTATCTAATTTTAGATAAGCTGAATAAATTAAAAGCAGCTGACGTTATAAACGTAGCTGCTTTTGTAGTTTTTAAAGCTAAGTCGTTTTTCAAGCTTGATTTACTTTATTGAATCTCCATATTTAGACTTAGCCAATTAATGCAAAAGGAAAGACCATGTCTTTTATTAATGAAACGCACGATATTAATTTAAAAAGTTGGGTAAGCAGCGCAAACGTTGCTGGTAATGACTTCCCAATCCAAAACCTACCATTCGCCTCTTTCCGTCGCAAAGGCGCATCTGAAGAGTTTCGCGGTGGTGTTGCTATCGGCAACCAAGTATTAGATTTAGCGGTAGTTGCGGCTGCTGGTATTTTCTCTGGCGAAGCACAAGAAGCTGTTGAAGCGGCTAATGCACCAGCACTTAACGAATTTATGGGCATGGGCAAAGCACATTGGTCTGCACTACGTTTAGCGCTTTCTAAAGCACTGCGTGAAGGTTCTGAGCATCAAGGTGCACTTGAGTCGGCTTTAGTTGCACAAGATGACGTTGAATATGCACTGCCTTGCCACATTGGTGATTACACAGACTTTTACACGTCAATCTATCACGCAACTGCAGTTGGTAGCTTATTCCGCCCAGATAACCCGCTTCTACCCAACTACAAATGGGTACCAATTGGTTATCACGGTCGTGCATCTTCTATTGATGTATCTGGTCAAAGCTTCCCACGTCCTAAAGGTCAAACTAAAGCGCCTGATGCAGATGTGCCATCATTTGGCCCAGCAAAACGTATGGACTACGAATTAGAGCTAGGTATATACCTTGGTAAAGGTAATGAACTTGGCGATGCAATTAGCATTGAAGATGCTGAAGATCACGTATTTGGTTTCTGTCTATTTAACGACTGGTCTGCACGTGACTTACAAGCATGGGAATACCAACCATTAGGTCCATTCCTTGCTAAAAACTTCGCATCTACGGTTTCACCTTGGATTGTAACAACTGAAGCGCTAGCGCCATACCGTACACAATGGCATCGTGATGAAAACGATCCTCAGCCACTAGAGTATCTAGAATCTTCACACAACCGTGAAGCGGGTGCTTTCGACATTCAAATGGATGTACTGCTAGAATCTGAGAAAATGCGTGCTGAAGGTGCAGCGCCTAGTAAACTATCTGAGTCTAGCTTTAAGCACAGCTACTGGACGGTTGCACAAATGGTGACACACCACACGGTAAACGGCTGTAACTTTATTCCTGGTGATATGCTAGGTTCTGGTACACAGTCTGGCCCTGAGCACGAAGAAGCTGGCTCAATGCTTGAGTTATCTCGTGGCGGCAAAGAAACCATCACACTGAACAACGGTGAAGAACGTAAGTTCTTAGAAGATGGTGACAAGGTTATCATGCGCGGTTGGTGTGAAGCCGACGGCTTTAACCGCATTGGTTTTGGCTCGGTTGAAGGCACTGTTTTACCTGCAAAATAAACTGCCAAAACTTAATAAAAAACACTATTTAAATCAAAGGTGTGCATAAAGCACACCTTTTTTTGTGTTTTTAAGCTGGATTTTTGCATAAATATTGTTAAGGTAGAGCGTTGTTAACAGGTTATTAAGAAATATGTTGAACAAGATCAGCCACCTAGCAAAAAGCGCATTTAAGCCAAAACAATTGTTACTTCGTCAGAATGGTGACGTGAGTATGTTTACCCTACCTAGCAGCCTGCAAGTAAGCTTGTTATGTGCCTCTGTAGGTGCAGTTTGCTGGGTCAGTGTCAGCTCTTATGGTTATGTACAACAACAAGAGCAAATACAAACTTTAGAAAAACAACGCCTGACGGCTGAATCAAACTGGCAGCTAGAAAAACAACAACTAGAACAAAAATTAGCCGAGCAAACAAAAACACTTCAAGATCTTTCGCAACAACAGAACTTATTAGAGGGCTTAGTTGAGGCTTTACCAGAAAGTGTCGCTACGCCAGCAACATCAGAACAGCATGTCACTGAAAACGATGGGTTTGAAGAACAGTCAAAAAACTTAGCCGATAAGCAAACATCATTACTCAACCACATCGAAAATAGAATCACCGCAAGAGCAAGCGAATTGCATACCCATTTAGATGAAATTGGTTTGGATAAGCAATTGGAACCATCACCAATTGCACAAGGTGGTCCTTACCATCAGTTAGACACACAACATATTTCTGCCGATTACTTAAGTGTGATTGATAAGCTGGTCGAACTTAACGAGCTTGAACAGATGATCACGTTACTGCCTGATAGCATGCCGGTAAAACAAGAAAAGTTTTATGTATCAAGTCAATTTGGTTATCGCAAAGATCCCATTACAGGTCGCAGAGCCATGCATAAAGGCGTTGATCTCGCAGGTTGGCATAAAACTGATATCCATGCCCCTGCAGCTGGGACTGTGACAAAAGCAGGTAAAAATGGCGGCTATGGTAAGTTTGTTGAAATTGAGCATGCCAATGGCTTAGTAACCCGTTTTGGTCATCTTCATACCATTAAAGTTAAGAAAGGCCAAAAAGTAGAAAAGTCTGATGTGATCGCTTTGATGGGAAGTACTGGCAGAAGTACAAGCACTCATTTACACTATGAAGTATTACAAAATGGTAAGCATATCAATCCGATAAAACTGGCTAAGGTACTTTCTCGTGTTCAATAAATTTAAAAATAACAGCAGCGCAAGGTTACCCGCATTAATTTCCCCTAACACCCATGTAACTGGAGAGATAGACTGTGATGGAGAATTACAAGTAGATGGCAAAGTAACTGGCGATTTAAAAGTATCAACACTCATCGTGGGTCAAAATGGCGAAGTGAACGGTAATATTACGGCTGAAAAAGTACAAGTGAAAGGCACGATCAACGGCAACATTGACGCTCAATCTGTGCACCTAGAAGTAACAGCGAAAGTGCATGGTGACGTTGCCCATGACACGCTAACTATAGACGCCGGTGCGCATTTAGAAGGCAAGCTTACTCACAAGCAAGCCCCCGACAATATCACCCCCATCAAAGAGCAGGCTAACGCTCAGTAATATACATAGTAATATCAGCATGAAATACTTTGATGTTATGCTGATCAAATACTTCTACTGGCACAATCAAGTCTTCTTTGTCTTGCCACACCCTCGGTGAGTCAATCTTTGCTTCTGCGGTTAAAACACCATCTGCCTTTTTTAGATATTGCACTGTCATACCTTTTGGGATCCAACGGTGAGTTTTAACAGGGACGGTTGCATCTGTCATGACACCTGCAACCAGCTCGGCAAGATTACACTGCGCAATGGCATGAATAGTACCAATGTGATTTTGAATCGAGCGGCGTTTCTTTATAACTGCAACGCATTTTCCCGCTTCTAGATGCGTAATAGTCGGTTTAATTGAACCAAAGTAAGGGGCCTTAATACATACAGCCTTACTAAACAGCCAATTACCGAATGGTAACCAACGAACACTTTTATAAATCCCCATTAATGATGCAGCCATGCTTTGCTCCAATTGTTATTCTCTTATCTTGATAAAACATAACTCATCAGACCAGTTTTCAGCAAGTTTAAATTGGCTATAACCACAATTAAAAAGCCATAAATAAAAATATATTATCGTTTCTCGGTATTAAGTCCTGTCGTTTTTATTTTAGAGCGATACAATACGCGCCCTTAATAAGGAGTGCGCATGTCTGATCCCCAAATTAACTCAAAACTCAGCGTTTTTATTCTCATTTTACTCGTTATTTTCTGTCCGCTTGGTATTGATTTATACCTACCTGCATTTCCAGCCATGCAGTCTGGCTTAGCAGTGAGCAATGCACACATTCAGCAAACCGTTGGCATTTATATGCTCACCGTCGGTTTAGGACAGCTTATTGCAGGGCCACTTGCCGATAAATATGGTAGAAGACCCATAGCTTTAGTTGGTATTTCTTTATTTGCACTCGGCGGCTTACTTTCAGCAAACACCCATGACTGGCATGTGATTATGGCTGCCCGAGCATTGCAGGGGTTTGGCGCATGTGCGACTTTTGTTACTGCTTTTGCCATTGTCAGAGATCAGTTTGGTCATAAAGGCAGTGGTAAAATGATCACCTACCTCAATGGTATCGTGTGCTTTATACCGGCATTGGCACCTATTTTCGGCGCTTGGTTAACCGTGCAATTTGGCTGGCAAAGTAACTTTATCTTTTTAGTTATCTTTGCAGTACTTGGCTTTATTTTACTGTTCTTTATATGTCCTGAAACGCGTCCAAAAGATACCATTTATTCGGGCCATATTTTAGATTTAAGGCGTTTTAAACCTATGCTTGTAAGCAGTGAATTTATGTTTAATGCCTCTATTACCATGGTCGCCATGTCAGCTATGTTGGTATTTGTCACTACAGCACCTGAGTGGGTGATGACTCAGCTGGGTAAAGATATTTCTGAGTTTACAATTTGGTTTACTGTAAATGCCATAATCAGTATTGCAGCCAGCTTTATCGCCCCTAAATACATTCAAAACGCACCTAAACAGAGCCTAATTTTTGGCTTAGCGCTGCTAACTCTTGGTGGCATACTCATGATGGCGCTTAGTACTATCGCTGAACCAGCTGTATTTATGCTGCCCATGTATATTGCCTCTATCGGCTTTGCATTTACATTAGGCTCTGCAGCAGGAAAAGCGCTTGGCGGCTTTGCACAACAAGCAGGCACGGCCTCTGCGCTCATTGGTGTGATGCAGATGTCTGGCGCTGCAGTGCTTGCTGTATTAACACAACAATTTAGTTTTAGTGCGCCTTTTCAAGTCGGTATTCACTTAGTCACTTGTCTAATTTATATCGGCCTTCTAAAGTCTTCAAAGACCCATCTATATTATTCTGCCGATAAAAGCTAATTTAATTATGACTTCAATCTTAAAAGTGTCATATCTATAAGACATACTTAACATATTACAGAAATAGCGCTTGCTGTAGTAATAGTTTCATTTATTTTACTAAGCAGAACAAGGTAGTACTTCAGCCTGTTCAAGCACTCAGACTGTAGTATTCTAACCAACCATTTTTAAGCGGGCTTCATGCCCGCTTTTGTTTACCCCTGTATATTTTATTCAAACCCGCTTATACTCTGCCCCACTCAATAATAACAATAATTTAAGTGCGATGCTCAATCCCGAATCTGTCATTTCTTTTTTAATTGCTAGTGCGGTTATCGCGGTGGCTCCAGGCCCTTCAAATGCATTCTTAATGGCACAAACATTTACCCATGGTCGTAAAGCCGGTATGCAAAGTGCGTTGGGTTTTGCGGCCGGTGGGGTTATTCATACTATTTTTGCTGTAATAGGACTGTCGGCTATTTTAAAAGCCTCTGAAACTGCCTATGCGACGGTGCAATACCTAGGCGCAGCCTATTTATGTTATTTGGGCTTTGTGACCCTTAAAGACACGTTTAAAAAGCAAATTGATTCTGAAGATAAACCTCATGTGAGTACTAAAAAGCAAGGTAATGTATTTGTACAAGCCATGATGACCGAAGTGCTCAATCCAAAAGTGGCGTTGTTCTTTATTGCTTTTATTCCGCAATTTGTCGACCCAACACTTTCTTCAACTACCTTGCAACTAGCGATCTTTGGTTTGCTTTACCCTATTTTGGCTTTCCCGATAGATTGTGCCTACATTTATAGCGGTGACAAAATCGCAGGCTACTTTAGGCAGCACCCAAGCGCACCAATTTGGATAGACCGTTTTTCGGGCTTTATTTTTATCGCCCTAGCGATTAACTTGTTACTCTAATTTATAAAAGAGAAATGAGTATGGAAACCAAGGTTGAGAAAATTCCTGCAAAAAAGCACATAGCACTGGTTGCTCACGATGGAAAGAAAGATGCACTAAAAGCCTGGTGTTTAGCCCATAGAAATACCCTTGAACGTCACACGCTCTCTGCCACAGGCACAACAGGTAATGTCATTGAGCTGGCAACTGGCCTTAGCGTCAATAAACTACTTAGTGGCCCTATGGGTGGCGATCAGCAGCTTGGGGCGAAAATAGCAGAGCATCAAATCCATATGCTGGTATTTTTTTGGGACCCTCTGGCTTCACAGCCGCACGATCCAGATGTTAAAGCACTGTTGCGTTTGGCTGCTGTGTGGAATATTCCTGTTGCATGTAATGAAGCAACCGCCGATATGCTGCTGCATTCATCTTTGATGAGTACTGAGTTTAGCCGCGCTTTACCCGATTACGACAAATACTTAGCAACGCGACTAAATACCTAACAAACTTTATAAATTCAAAAGTCTTTATCTAAACAACTTTTCAGCCCACTTAGTTAAACCGGCGGTGACGCTACCAAAGTTATCGCCGCTTAACATCTCAATATCACCCAGTCGTTGTTTTAGCGCTGCCTTTAATAGTGGCGATTGCGCACTACCGCCCGTTAGATAAATCACATCAGGTTGTGTTCCGGCCTCTTGAATGGCTTGTTCCGCCAAGGTGCAGATCTGCTCTAAACTGTTTTCTAAAGCATCAGCTAATTGTGCATTGGTGATCAGCTTAGCTAAATCTTTTCCAATAAAGCCCATATCACAGTGACTTTGCGAGTCACCACTTAATGCAATTTTCATTAATTCAGCTTGCCTAACTAAACGGTGCGATAGTTTGTTTTCTTGTACTTTAATCAAACGCTGTAGCCGTTCTGGCTGCTCTATCTCTCGAAGCATCGCGGTTAAATCGCGATGGTTTTTATCTGAGTAGAAGTCACTTTGCATTTGCAGGTCATTGATTTTACATGCCTGCCAAAACAATTGATTAGGCATAGGAAGGCCTGACTTAAACTTATCGTCACGCCCTAATAAATCTGTTAGTTCATGAAACGCTAATGCTATGTCTAAATCGTTACCACCAATACGCTTACCGGTATGCGATAAAAAGTCAGCATTACGGCAGGCATTGTCTCGAAAACTTGGTCCCATTTGCACAAACGAGCAATCAGATGTACCCCCACCGATATCGACCACCAGCACTTTTTTGTCCGTCGTGAGCCCAGATTCAAAATCAACACCCGCAGCCAAAGGCTCAAATAAGAACTCCACTTCTTTAAAGCCTGCGCGTTTTGCCGCTGCGGTTAGAATGCTAACCGCTTGTTGGTTGCTTTCTTCACCCCCAATGGCCTGAAAGTTTACCGGACGACCAATGACAGTGTGTGTCAGTTCATATCCCAATTGTTGTTCTGCACGCTGTTTGATTTGCATGATCATGGTGCTGGCAATGTCTTCAAAAAATGCGATTTGTTGTGGCTTTAAGCCCACAGCCCCAAAAAATGATTTTGGAGATTTAACGAAATAGCCATCTTCTGGAAAATCGATATACTCTTCTATGGCTGCCTGACCTATAGAAATACCGGTATCAGAAGACTCCAAGTCTAGGTCACGTTTAATAGCGGGTACAGCATTTAAAAGATGCGCCCTAGATTGTCTAAAAACCTCTACATCACCCTGATGTAAGTTATGTGCGACATAGTCTGAGATCAATGCGTTATGCTGTGCATATAAAGTCGAAGGTAAATAATGTTTGTTGTTTTCTAATTTAACGAGCGTCACTTGAGAGTCACGCATCACCCCCATCGCACAATTTGAACTACCGTAATCAAATCCAACTATCATCTCTAACCTCCGACACAAAAAAGGTCGCGCAGAGTATCACAGATAAAACTGAGTTTAAAATATTTCTCTCACCCTTAAAAATCGTGCAAAACGCGGCTTGTTATATTTTGTTTTATCTTGATAACGATAGGTGATCACAGTACCTATTTTGGGCGGTTTCGCTCTGAGTGCATCGGTAAGCCCCGAGCCTATTTTAAACTCAACGCCGTCGTCTAAATTACGCACGCGCAAAGCACCTATTTTGCCTTGATACTTACCTTTACCTTCGCTGTAGCCAATTACAACCGCTTCAGCGTCTGAATAGGGCTTATATTTTAATAGTTGTGGTGAACGCCCTACTAAATGTGAAGCGGTGGCTAAATGTAACATTACCCCCTCTCCGCCTTTTGCTACCACTTCATCAAAGTAATCATCTAATTGAGCTCTACTGGCAAAACTTTGCTGCTTAACAGCTTGAATATGAGGCTGCTTAAACAAAGTGACTAATTGCAGATACTCGTTATAGCGTTCAGCAAAACTCCCAGACGCTTTTGGCATATCAAAGATCATATATTTTACTTTACGCCAGTCCTCGTCATTGCCGTTCAGCTGTCTGGCAAGACCACTGACAAACTCAAATTGCCCATAGTCGACCCAAAGTTCTCCGTCTAGATAGGTGTTTGGCAACTTCTCTGTAAACCAAGCTGGTGCATAAATTAGGTTACCGCGTCGAGTTTTAAGTTTCGTGCCATCCCAAATGGCCCGCACACCATCATATTTTTCACTTACTAAATAGTGTGCGACTTGGTGGGTATCGTTGAATACAGAAGCTAATTGTGCGGGTGAGGTATTCGCCCAAGAAGCTGAGCTTAACAATAAAAAAGCTAAAAAATAGAAATAATACATACGCATGGCTCCTTATGCGCTGAAGTAAAATTAATAATGAGTAGACTTCCTAGCTGCACTCACTAACTGGAGTATTGATGACCTTTATATCGTCTCAAGATAAGTATTTTTTTGAATATACTCCCAAGCCTCAATAATATCATTGGCAATATAGCTGGCCTTGCTGTGATCTTGAGATTTAGAGTATTCATGAGGGATAACAACTGTCTGTACGCCCGCAGCTGTTGCACTTTGCAGTCCCGTTGTGCTGTCTTCTAAGGCAAATGCTTCCTGGGGCTTTATAGACAAGAGTTTAAGTGCCTTTAAATATGGTTCTGGATCGGGTTTTGGGTTAATTACATCATCTTTACATATCGTCGCACTGAACAAATCTAATAATCCGTAGTGCGCTAATACAGGAATCGCTTCGTTGCGCGTACTGCCCGTTACTAACACCAAAGTAAACTGCTGTTTAGCTGCATTGAGGAAAACTTTCACGCCTGCTAATAACCTTGGCTTTACCTGCTCAGACGTTAAAACAAACTGCTGATTTTTTTGCTCACATAACCACTGAGCTGAGACATCTAAATTATGCCGTTTCTTTATTACTGTTGCGGCTTGTAAGGTAGGGACACCCGCAAACTCTAAGCAAAAAGCTTGCTCTGTATAATGAATGTCAAAAGGAGATAAAACATGTTGCCAGCTGTCATAATGAACGACCTCAGAATCAACCAAAGTACCGTCAAAATCTATCAGTAATGCTCGCTTTTCCATGTTTCTCTCCTTGAATTAATCGTTTTTAGCTTATTGCTTTAAGCTCTCAGGTACTTCTGCTGTTGCTTCTTCACCTGATTCAACCTCTACAAGCGTATAGCCTCGAGGTTGGCGTACTACTTTTAAGATTGGCTTTTCAAACGCAGACTTTAAACGGTCTGTATCAGCTTGAAGCTCTTCAACTGTGAGGCCAAAAGGTGCAGCACCTGTTTCAGACCAATTTGTTACTTTACCATTTAAGTTATATTCAACTTCGTGAATTTGATAAAGCGCCGCTTCATCTTTAGTTGCTTCACAAAAAATAACACGGTAATTCCAAAATCCAGACATAATTTTTCTCTTACTTTCAATTTAGGGCAACTTTACCAGCTCATTTTATTAATACCAATCCTCAATGTGACTTATTTGAGAGTAATCGGCAAAAGGTTAAATACTATGTTTTCGAAATATAAAAAAACCCGCGAAAATGCGGGTTTTTACTAAAACGAATTTCTATTTCGAAATAAGATTAGAAGAAGCGTACTTTAAATTCAGCGCCAATGTAACGCTCTTCATTTAACATACCAGTATTGTTATTGAAGTCTACGCCACCAATAACCACTTGTTCGTCAAATAAGTTACGTACAAATACAGACGCTTCATATTCGTTGTCGCCAGCTAGCCATTGGTAACCTGCACGTACACCCGCTTCAAATAACGCTTCACCTTTAAACTCAACCGCTTCATATAAGAAGAAGTCAATTTCGCTACGGTAAGATACATCCGAGTAGACGAAGAAATCGCCACTTTCAAGTTCTTTGGTGTAACGAAGAGTCGCGTTCGCAATCCACTTTGGTGCATGTGGTAAACTGTTACCATCTAAAACCGCTAAACCATTCTCAACTTTGTTTGTTACTGTACACTGAGCACAAACTTGAACAGCTAAGTCTTTATCACTCAACTCAGTTTTGTTGTAGCTCAGGTTAAATGTTGCGTTTAACTCGTCAGTTAAAACCCACTCTGAGTCAAGCTCGATACCGTAACCTGTTGTCTTATCAGCATTGATCAGACGGTTAAAGTTAGCGTCGCCACCTACAGCTGTTAACTGTTGGTCATTCATCTGATAATAGAATACTGTCGCGTTAACACGGCCTTGACCATCTAAAACATCAGACTTGATACCCGCTTCAATTGAGTTAGTCGTTTCAGACTTGGCAACTGTTACTTCATCACCGAATAAGATACGCCCCTGAACACTCGGCGCACGGAAACCGTTAGCGATACGTGCGAATAGGTTAATATCATCAGTGTACTTATAAGTTGCACTTAAGTCCCAAGATACATGGCTGTCATCTGGGTTTGCAGAGCCTTCTTGAAAGTCTGTTGCGCCTGTAAATGGCACTGGTGTTTTCGTGCGCTTCGCGTAAAACTCTTTTTCATCGTTAGAGTAACGAATACCAGCTGTTACTTTTAGTTCATCAGATACTGTGTAATCAAATGAACCGAATAGTGCCCAAGCCGACGTACTTTGGTCTTGGATTGCATAGCCGTTTTGAAGGCCATAATTGTTTGCAGCTGCATCCCAAGCAAACGTATCAAAACTGAAGCTTTCGATAACTAAGTCTTCTTCGTATAAGAACACACCTACTTGATAGTTCATATCGCCAGAGAAGTTACTTGAAAGACGAAGCTCTTGAGTATATTGGTCATGCTCAGGGATCGCATCAGCCGTTTCTGAAGCAAATGGGATAACCCCTGGGCCCATTGCTGGTAAGAATGATGCACCGTAACCACCATCAACGTCTGCGCGAGAATAAATTTCAGCACTTTCCCAACCTGTGATAGACGTCACTGTGTGCTCTTTTAAATCCCATTCAAGTTTAAGGCTTAAACCTTGGGTATTAACCTGTTGAGTCGAACGTGAAGCGGCATCATGGTAAACAACATCATTGTCATACATAGGGTTGATGTTATTTGTGCCCTTTTCAATCAGGTTTGCACGGAATGCAATTGGACGACCATCAAGGTCGCGCTTGTGATAGTTTAAAAGACCGGTGAAGTCATCACCCTCATATAAAAATTGAACACGTGCTGCTTTTTCATTGTAACCACCAAGCGAATCTTCTTTTTCGAAGCCCGGTGCTTTTACGTCGATGTAATCTGGACGATCTTGAATAAGTAGAGAAACACGCGTTGAAAGTTTATCAGTAAGACCAGTACCTACTGCACCTTCAAAGTCTACAGAGCCTTTGCTGCCGTAAGACACTGCACCATAAGCATCGAACTCTTGGCTTGGCTTAACTGAATCAAACTTTACAAGACCTGCTGGCGTATTACGGCCAAACAGTGTGCCTTGTGGGCCTCTTAGTACTTCGATACGCTCGATATCAAATACAGGGAAACCTTTAAGAATAGGGTTTTCTTGGACTATTTCGTCTACAACTAATGAAACAGGCTGTGACGCGTTCAAGTCAAAATCGGTATTACCCAAACCACGAACATAAAAGCGCGGGAAAGTACGGCCGAATGATGATTCAACAGATAAACTTGGGATTTTTGCGTTCATGAAGCGAATATCCATACCCGCTGAGCTATATGCGTCTAATCCATCGCCTTGAAGGGCTGACACAGACACAGGTACTTCTTGCGCATTTTCAACACGTTTACGTGCTGTTACCTGAATAACTTCTAGCTGATTGCTTTTAGCTTCTTGCTCTTCAGCATGCGAGATGAATGAAGTACTTGCTACAGTAGAGAACAACGCTGCATTGACTAAAACTGCTAACGTAGATCTTTTGATTGCTTTCATGTTTGGGGTAAACCTTTTATAAGCACTCTATTGTTCAACGGTAAAATATGGGCGCCGTATCACATTGGCGTGATTAGTTCAATTTTTCGCCTATACTGAATGTACAATGCGGACCTTAGAGACGAGAGTGCAAAACGAATTCTAAGGCTGAATCTAACGGCATAATTATAACAGCAAATTTTAACTTTGCTTCAAATAACCCCAAAAAAGCCAAAAATAATAAATTTTATCTACAAGATTACCGATTTTAACAACTTTTATTTTACCACCAAAAACAACAAACAAGGACATTTGTCCTGTACCAGTGGTGGGGGACGTTAAATTTAACGCTTTATTTAGATAAGGGAGAGATTTAATATTTGTACAGTAAATAGACTAACTAAAGTGAAGGAGAAACTATTTTTAAAAAATCTGCTTTTCTGTTGTTTTCATCATAACGAATAACAGCAATGCCAGCTGTAGAAAAGATTGGCATATCACCTGGGCTCAGTTGATCGACCAAATAACTCACAATTGGCATGTGCGCTACTAAAAGCCAAGTATCAATCTCTGGGTTCAAACTCATTAAAGTTTCAAGGTAATCAATCGCAAATCGCGCATCACCGCTGGGAACGATATCTTTACACACTTCAAAATACTCTGCAGGGTTGTGCTTAACAACTTGCTCGGCTGTTTGCTGCGCTCTGATAAAAGGGCTAACGAGTATTGCCTTTGGCTGATAATGCGCTTTAATCCATAGCGCCATTTCACTCGCTTGGCTTACTCCACGTGGGGTCAGCGCTCTTGCGGCATCATCAGCTTGCATGGGCTCAGCTTCACCATGGCGCATAATTAAGATTGTTTTCATAAAACCTCAAACACTTAGAGTAATAATTTTCAGTAAAGCGGTAGCAACTTAGCTACTTTGTTCGCTATATTAAAACAAAACACATGACAATCCAAAGAACCTTAGCAGCGGTAAGTTAGTTCAAATTGGCCTCATCTCTTACTTTATATCGGCGGCAGACTCTTGAAAATTAGCAATAATGATAAACGCAGCTATCAAACTCTTACACTCGACAATGGTCTGAAAGTACTGCTTGTACAAGACCTAGATTCAAATAAATCTGCAGCATCACTGACCGTCAATGCTGGACACTTTGATGATCCTAGCGATCGCCAAGGTATGGCACATTTTATTGAACATATGTTATTTCTCGGTACTGAAGCCTACCCTGAACCCGGCTATTTTTCTCAATTCATTAATCAAGCTGGCGGGCATTGTAATGCATGGACTGGCACAGAACACAGTAGCTATTTCTTCGATTGTGATCATCAACAATTACATGCCGCATTAGACATTTTCAGCCAGTTCTTTATTGCTCCTTTGTTCGACAAGCTTCTAGCAGTGAGTGAGCGAAATGCGATAGATGCCGAATACAAAATGAAAACCAAAGATGATGGTCGACGCATTTATCAAGTACATAAAGAAACGGCAAACCCTCTTCATCCATTTGCAAAGTTTGCCGTTGGCAACCACCAAACATTAGAAGACAGAGACACCTGCATCTCAGACGAGCTGCATCAATTTTTCAGCACGCATTACCTTGCACAATGGATGACATTAGCTATTGCCGGACCTCAATCGTTGAATGAGTTAGCCGATATGGCTAGACAATATTTTTCTAAGGTGCCATCAAGTCAAAATAATAAACCCGCTATCAATGTGCCTCTCTACCGTAGCAATGACCTGGGAAAACTCATTCACATTACGCCTAAAAAGCAAATGCAGAAACTGATCGTAAGCTTTGCTATGCCTAATGTGCATAATCTGTATAAATCTAAGAGTTTAAGCTTTTTAGCTCACTTGATTGGCTTTGAAGGCGAAGGTTCACTGTACTCAATATTAAAAGCCCAAGGATGGATCAATGCGCTTTCAGCCGGTGGCGGCGTGAGTGGCAGTAATTATAAAGACTTTAATGTCAGCTTTGCCCTCACGGAACAAGGCATTGAATTTTACGAAGACATTATTGAAATGTTATTCGAATATATCGCACTTATCGAGCATAAGTTTGCCGACTTACCTGCACTCTATGCCGACAAACAAGCTTTATTAGAAATCGCCTTTGACAATCAAGAACCAAGTAAATTAGTGGAGTGGGTTAATGCGTTAAGCGTGAATATGCACCACTTCGATGAAGCGGATTATTTGTGCGGTGACTATGTCATGACAGGGTTCGAGCCTCAATTACACAAAAAACTTTGCCAATACTTGTCGGCGAAGAACATGCGAGTCGTTTTAATTCATCAAGATGTTGCGACTAATAGAAGAGCGCAGTGGTATAACACAGCTTATCTAGTTGAAGGTTTACCTGCGCACTGGCTTGAGACACTTGATAAAATAAAACACCCTCTTCCAGAAATGAAGCTGCCTAGCGTCAATCCTTATTTAAAAGCAAAACAAGTGTTACACACAAGCGCGTCGTCTTTTTCTATGCCAAAAAAGCTCGCTTTCAAAGAAGGGTTAAATTTCTGGTTTAAACAAGACACAGAATTCAAAGTCACAAAAGGACACATTTATATCGAGATAGATTCAAAAGTCGCGGTGAATTGTGTTAAGAATATGGCTCTCACACGGTTATTGGCAGATTTATTAATGGATAGTCTCGCTGAGCCCTTCTACTCGGCTGAACTTGCGGGCCTCAACTACCATATTACCTCTCATCAAGGTGGTTTGACGCTCAATACAGCTGGCCTCTCGGCAAACCAGCCTGAATTTGCAATAGAGTTACTTCACTATATTTTATCTCAAGATATTAGCCCTATTCGATTTGCAGAATATAAAAAACAACTATCGAGACATTGGCTTCAACATAATCATAATAAACCTGTGTCTGCGCTATTTAGCATACTAAGTGCACATCTAATGCCTTGGAATCCAGCACCGGAGGACTTAGCGCATAGTCTAAAAGGCATTACATTTAATGAGTTCAATGAATTTAGACGTGCATTTTTTAAAGCCGTACATATAAAAGCATTTATGTATGGTAATTGGCGGGAAAGTGATGCTGAAAATATGCTAAATAGCATCAAAGAGACCTTCAAAGAAAGTGAAATCTTAGAAGATTTAAAACGTCCCCTTATTAAACTTAAACAATACATGACGCATGCTTCTTTCAAAGAACAGGCTGAACATGGATTACTATATTATATTCAAGCAAAAACTTCAGGTGTTGATGAAAAAGTACAACTCATGCTCATTAATCAACTTGTACAGCATCTGTATTTTGATGAACTCAGAACCAAACAGCAATTAGGTTATTTAGTCGGTGCAGGTTACGCCCCTTTTAATACCCGTGCAGGGCTTGCGTTTTATGTGCAATCTCCAAATAACTCTAGCAAACAACTACTGCAAAGCCATGAAGAATTTATCAATATGTTCTTGAATAATTTGTCGAAATTAAGTTCAGATTCATTTTTAGAGGCTAAACAAGCTTTAGAGCTACAAATTGCAGAAAACGACAAAAACCTGAGAC
This sequence comes from Pseudoalteromonas sp. MTN2-4, assembly GCF_042848605.1. Classification (NCBI taxonomy): domain Bacteria; kingdom Pseudomonadati; phylum Pseudomonadota; class Gammaproteobacteria; order Alteromonadales; family Pseudoalteromonadaceae; genus Pseudoalteromonas; species Pseudoalteromonas sp. MTN2-4. Next base: position 121,729 of record NZ_BTGK01000008.1, on the reverse strand, counting down.
TAAGAGCTCAGCGGCTGTGGGTCGCGATCACCAATGAAGATCATAACTTTTCAATGCAATCTAGATTGCTAACAGCCCTTCAAACACTGACGAAAGATGTATTTATCAATAATGCTATCTCTTTGATAAGTAATAGAGACTCTCATGCAACGCTAACTTTCAACTGATAAGGCTCTGTTATCTACTTTACTCTCAGTTCAGCATAGATTAGATTAGGCGTTGTTCTGAGAAATAAACATCTATGATTAAAAATATAACAATAATGATGTTCATAGCGTTATTAAGCTCATTATTCAGCATGCCATTGATGGCATTTGAGTTTAATCAACAGAGCCTGGGAGCTAATATTTATTGGCTTGCTCCTGTGGGCTTAATGACATTATTCACCACCTATTTGCTATTCATAAACCGTAGGCTAAAGCGTTCACAGCAAGACTTGGTTATGTCTGAATTACGCTTAAAACGGACTGTTGAAGGCAGTGGTGATACGCTATGGGACTGGGACATCAGCTCAGGGGAAATCATTCGTATAAATGATAAATACATGGTATGCCAAGACCAGCCTGAAAAAAATGCACGCTTTTTACCCAACGCGCACCGCATACACCCCCAAGATCTCCCCCTAGTAGACAAATTACTTAAGCAACACTTTGCTGAGCAAACGGCCTTTTTTGAAGCCAGCTACCGTCTAAGAGATACCTTAGATCAATATCACTGGGTGTTAGATCGCGGTAAAATCATTGAAAAAGACGCCAATTTAAACCCAGTAAGAATGACAGGCACGGTACGTGATATTAGCCACCTAAAAAGTACCGAAGAGCGACTCAACTTATTTGCTAAATGTGTCGAATCACTGACTGATGCGATTGCCATTTATGACAAAAATTACCAGCTTGTAGATGTCAACCCTAGCTACTTAAAACTCTTTGGAGGGTTGAGGAGTCACTACCTCGGAAAGCAATTCAATCTTCCTGGATATGATGAAAAGTATATTCGTGAAATCAAAGCAAACCTAAAAGAGTCTGAACATTGGCAGGAAGAACTTAAGCTCAGGAACTTTAAGAATATCTTATTGCCAATCGAAGTCAGCATCGACGAAATAAAAAACAGTCATGGTCAGGTAACAAACTATGTTGTTATTTTCTCTGATCTAACCGAACGTAAGAAAGCAGAGTCGCAGCTACATAATCTCTCTAACAGAGACAGAACAACAGGTCTTCCGAATAGAAACTTATTTTTCACTAACTTAAAAAAATTAGCACAACAAGATGTTCATCATGCTCTGCTTGTCTTTGATTTAGACAACTTTAAAAAGATTAATGACTCACTGGGTCATCAACTCGGAGATAGTTTGCTTGCAAAACTGGCAATGCGCCTAAATAAACTAGCTCGCCAGCAAGACACCTTCTATCGCCTAGGTGGTGATGAATTCGCCTTGGTGATGACCGGCACGAATGACATTCACACCATTACCAAAACAGCTAAGCAATTTTTAGCAGCCATTGCAACACCATTTAAAATGGCCAATCATGAGCTAGTGATCACCTCTTCAGTCGGTATTGTGTTATTTCCTGAAGATGGTACAACCCCAGAAATATTACTTAAGAATGCAGATACAGCCATGTATCATGCAAAACAAAAAGGTAACCACTACTTATTCTTTAACGATTCAATGAATGAGCAAGCCGTTAAACGGTTACAAATAGAAAACCTAATGCGTTTTGGTTTGAAAGAAGATCATTTTGTCGTTTATTACCAGCCTAAAATGGACATCAAATCAGGGCTGCTTGTCGGCATGGAAGCGTTAGTCCGTTTTATTACCCCTAAAAAAGGCATTATAAGCCCTGGTGTGTTTATTCCTATTGCAGAAGAAACAGGACAAATTATTGATATTGGTGAGGTCGTGCTCGACAAGGCCTGTAAAGACGTGAAACGCTGGATAGACCAAGACTTATTTGACGGCCGTGTTGCCGTTAATTTATCGGCAAAACAATTTAGTTTGCCCGACCTTACCACGCGTATCGATATCATTTTACAGAAAAACCATTTACCTTCCTACTTTTTAGAGCTTGAGATCACTGAAGGAACAGTTATGGACGACCCACAAGAAGCCATTAATATCATGCGCTCACTCAGTGCCAGAGGTATTCACCTGGCGATTGATGACTTTGGGACTGGTTATTCATCTCTTGCTTATCTAAAGCAATTTCCTCTGAATACCTTAAAAGTCGATAAAGCTTTTGTCGACGATATGCACAATGAGCGAGGTCGGAATATGGTAGACTCGATTGTAACCATAGCTCAAAATCTAGATTTACATGTTGTGGCAGAAGGTGTTGAAAAAGCAGAACAATTGGCCATCTTAGAAGAGCTTAATTGCCAAACTGTGCAAGGATATTTTTATTCCAAGCCCCTTTCAGCTGAAGAGTTTACTGAGTTTTTAAAACAACAAAGAGTTGTGAAGAGTAAACAAGCTAAACCTGACTTAAAAGTGGTCAGTTAACTGCTCAGCTGACTTTACAACACGTGAGTTGCCCCATTTGCATGTTTCTTAAAATAGCCATTCTGTAATGTATTCTCAAAAACACCCAGCAAATCGGGCCAACCACTAAACTAAATGCAACCCAGCGCTTTGTCGGCATACCTAGACGAATAGTTTCGCAATAAATGGTCATTGCGCTTAAAAGCAAACAAAACATCAATAACATTAGCACCCCCCTAAAAATTGGCGAATTATACAGCAACCAGCATGAAATAAGCACAAAAAAACGTTTAATTGTTGCAAAATATTGCATTATTTCATTTAATACCAAGCCATAATTTCACTCTTGAAATGGTATTTTATTCATTTTTTCATAACTAACTGATTTATAGTTAGGTTAAGTGAAGTTTTAACTGGTCGTCATGGCGAGGTTTTAGCACGGTTTTTACGCACAAATTTTGTGAGTGTAAATAAAGGCGTTTATTGAATATTGCTCATCACTTTCGAGCAAACTGAGTTTACCAGCTTACCCAATTGTGTAAGTAAACTCAGTAAACAGACTAAAATGTTTTTCCTAAGATTATTGTCTTTACGAATTAAGTGCTAAACTCAAACCATGTGGTTTTAATTAATAGTTACTTCAAGGATAAGAGCTATGAATAAACAAAGCGTACATGATTATTTGCAAAGTAAACTAGGCACGTTTATTACGCAGCCTTTTTCGCAGGATAGCGATGTTTACAAAGTGCAACATAAGATGTTTGCCACCCTTTACGAAGGTAAAGAAGGTCAACTAGACGAAAACAATGAGCCTGTTTTTTGGTTAAACGTGAAGTGTGATCCTGACGAGGCATTAATACTTAGAGATAAGTACGAATCAATTTTGCCTGGTTATCACATGAACAAACGTCTGTGGAACACGATTGTCCTTGATGGCACGGTACCTGAAGACGAAATCAAAAAGTTTATCGACGACTCTTATCAGATAGTTGTTGATAACCTACCTACAGCTCAGAAAGAAGCCCTAGCGAACCTTTCATAACCTGAGTATACGTGTAATGGCCTCCCTCGTTATCTGACGAGGGCCATTCCACCTCCCTCTTCGTATGAAGACTACCAATATGAAAAAAAGTCGCTCTACTCACCAGTGGTGGTGATGCTCCAGACATGAATGCAGCTATTCGTGCAATTGTGCTCAACTGTGAATATAACAATTTATCTTGTTTTGGTTTTTACCATGGTTATAACGGCCTAATAGAAGACCATCTGCTTCCTTTATCTAGCCAATTAGTTAATGCCGAAATAAAGAATGGCGGCACCCTATTAAAAAGTGCACGTTGTCCTGCCATGATGACTGACACGGGTGTAAAGCAAGCATGTAATACACTATTAAAGCACGAAATTGACGCCCTAATCGTCATTGGGGGAGATAGTTCATTTCATGGCTTATTAGCAATTAAGGCCCACTGGCATGGTCAAGTTATTGGCTTACCTGGCACCATAGATAATGACCTTTATGACTGTGATAAAACCATAGGTTTTGCGACTGCGGTTAATACCGCAACGCAAGCAATAGATAAAATCCGAGATACCGCTAACGCATTTGATAGAGTATTCATTGTAGAAGTAATGGGTAGACAAAGTGGCCATATCGCCTTTAAAGTCGGCTTATCTTGTGGTGCTGAGAGCATTTTTTCATTCGAGAATTACAGCAATGAAAAACACGACATCATACTCGAAGACCTAATTGAGAAAATACAAAAACAACAGCTAAATCGCCATGCAAGTTATTTAATTGTACTAGCAGAGAACTTATGGCCTGGTGGTGCTAATGCCCTTCAAGAGCAATTAAAGTCTCAGGGGAACATTGAAAGTGCAATTTGTATTTTGGGTCATACGCAAAGAGGGGGAGATCCCGCCCTGAAGATAGAGCGTTTGCCACTCAACTTGGACTACAAGCTGTTAATGCCTTAATCAAGGGTGATGATAAGGTTATGCTTGGCTTGAGTGCATCGCAACTGACCAAAACAGACCTGAACAAAGCTGTTTCAATAAACAAACCTGTGAGCGATGAGCTAGTCAACGCCCACAAAGGTCCACTCACCCACTATTTAAAATAGGTCAGCATTAAGCCATAAGTGTAAAACAATACTTACTGCATACCCCAGTGCAATCACTGGGGTCCATTTAAGATGACCAAAGAAAGTATAATAGCCTCGAGCTTGTCCCATCAACGCCACACCTGCCGCTGAACCAATTGATAACAAGCTACCACCAACGCCTGCAGTCAAAGTAATTAATAACCATTGACCATGTGACATTTCAGGCTGCATTGTGAGTACAGCAAACATCACCGGAATGTTATCAATAACAGCCGAGATGACACCAAGAAACACATTCGCGGCGGTTGTTGACCAACCTCCGTAGAGTACTTCAGAGATGAAGCTCAAATAACCCAAGAACCCAAGTCCACCAACACACATCACAATGCCGTAAAAGAACAGTAATGTATCCCACTCCGCACGCGACACTTTGCTAAATACATCAAACGGCACGACACTGCCTAATCTAGCTAAACGCTCCTTGTCACCCTGTTGCTCTGCCAGTGCTTTTTTGCGAGCCAAAGACCCCGGTAAAGTCACTCTTAGGAAATAACCAAAAAACTGAAGATAACCTAGTCCCATCATCATGCCTAATACCGGAGGAAGGTGTAAGAAACTATGGCATGCAACTGCTGTTGCCACGGTAAATAAAAACAATGATAAGATGCGTAAGGCACCGCGTTTTAATTCAACTTCTTCATAAGCCGCAGTTGGTTGTTTATTCTCAACATAAAAACTCATAATAGCCGCAGGGACTAAGAAGTTTGCTAAAGAAGGTATAAATAAGACTAAGAACTCACCAAAGGTCACCATACCTGCTTGCCAAACCATCAAGGTCGTAATATCTCCAAACGGGCTGAATGCCCCACCAGCATTAGCTGCAATGACAATATTGATACAAGATATATTGATAAAGGGTTTATCACCTTCAGCCACTTTCATCACCACGGCACACATTAATAGCGCGGTAGTTAAGTTATCCGCAATGGGTGAAATAAAGAATGATAAAAAGCCCGTGATCCAAAATAGATTTTTATAGTTGAAGCCTTTGCGGATCATCCAAGCTCTTAAAGCATCAAAAACTCGGCGTTCTTCAAGGGCGTTGATATAGGTCATTGCTACCAATAAGAACAACATCAACTCTGCGAATTCGAGTAAATTATGTCTAAATGCTTCTTCGGTAACATGAGGGATATTTTCACTGACGTAAAAACTGCCAATGAGGATCCAGATTAAACCAGCGCCCACCAGTACAGGCTTTGACTTTCTCAAATGTAATTTTTCTTCCAACATAACTAAGGTATAAGCCAGAATAAAAATAGCGATGGCAGCAAAACCTACCGCAGAATTTGTTAAGTCTAAGTGAGCACCTGCTGCCCAAACTGAAGGAGTAAAGCTAGCTATCAAAGCTAATAGAAGTAGAAGTGTATAGCGCCGAAAGGACATGTTATTGCCTACTATGATAGTCAAAAGAGAGTATTTAAGTAGGCAATAAAATAGCACAACGGCAGTGATTACCAATTGTACAGAAGTCTATATTTACTATTTTTCCGCGGTTAGTTTTTCAATCGCTAAAATTAATACCAACCCAGTAATGGCAAGCGCAATACATAACAATGTCATTGGGTCTTGCCCATTTAATGTTGCAAATTCTGCAGGCGAAATATTTTGCTGCATGAGCGGCTTTTCAATGCCCTTTGAATTAGTATAAGTCGTCAGCACTTGTTTCCACGGCCAAAGTAGATTCAAAGAGCCAACTAAAAAGCCTGCCAATAATGCAAAAGTTAACTGCTCAAAGCGATTCAATAACCAAGCCAGAAAACGAGAAAAGACCATCAGGCCAACAACACAGCCCATCAAGAATAAGGCAATTAACGCAAATTGTTTTTCTGTCACGGCTGTCAGAACATGGCCGTACATTCCCAGTAGCAATAATATAAAGCTGCCCGATATACCTGGTAAGATCATCGCACATATGGCTATAGAGCCGGCAACAAAATAAAACCACCAACTCGGATTCGCTTCAGCAGGTGACATCGAGGTAATAGCATATGCGATTAGCGCGCCTAAGAGACAACTAGTCACTGTCTTTAGGTTCCAAGCTTTAACTTGCTTTGCAACATAGATAAAAGAGGCAATGATCAAGCCGAAGAAAAATGCCCAAACAAGCAGTTTATGATGTTCCAGTAAGTAAGTGATCAGTTTTGCTAAAGAAGCGGCACTTGTTAATAGGCCAGCGAAAAGCGTTACTAAGAAGGTCCCGTCTATATAGCGCCAAGTGGCTTTAATACCTTCTTTTTTAAGTAATAAAAGTGCATCTAAATTAACACTTTTTATGGCATTTAAGAGTCTGGTATAGATGCCAGTAATAAATGCTATCGTACCACCCGATACACCTGGCACAACATCAGCGGCCCCCATGCCAGCACCTTTCAAAAATAAAAATAAAAAGTCACGCTTACTTTGCAACTGCGACATAGTGTCCTTTTCTCCTAATCAAAACAGCGAGTCATATTATCCTAAATTGGTTTAGACAAGAACCACTCTCAGCTTCGATAACGCAAATTATGTTCCTAAAGTTATGCTTACATTGCCCGATAATGTAATTATGTAAACCAATTAAAATCACTATGCCCTATTTTATTGCATTTATGATGTTGCTATTTGCCACGCCTGCGCTCAACGCAGCACCGAGTGAGCATGTAATGCCTACGGAACCCAAAGTGTGGCACCAACAAGATCTGAAAAAATATATAGATGCCAGTAATATCATCAATATAACAGTTAACGAGCAACCCTTAGATGTGTTATTTCAAACCTATATGAATGCAACCAAACGTGGCATAGCAATTATCTTACCTGATATTGGCCACTCACTTCTGTCCTCAAATGGAAGTCAATTTTTACAACAATCCCTCGCAGATGATGGCTACGATACGTATGTTTTGCCTTCACCAGCGGTGCTATTTGAAGCTTTAGAAATTCCTGATTTTGCACAAGAACAGCAACCTGATCCAGTTGCCAAAGCGGTGTTTTTTCAATCTGAAAGCATGCTAAACGAATACAAGAATGAGCTGGCTGCGCGTTTTCAAGCATTGATACAAGAGCTGAGCAAAATGCCTGATGAACATGTTGTGGTTATAGCGCTCGGTACCAGTGCGGGCGCATTTGCAGAGCTGATATCAGAGCAACCGCAGCTTCCCGTAGATGCATTAGTCACTATCAGCGCGCACCTTCCTCACCCAAAACGCAATGAGGATTTAGCCGCAACATTTTCTCTTGTTACTCCCCCTCTGCTAGATATTTTTTACAGTAATGATGGACCTGCAGTCACGCAGAGTATTTCGAATAGAAAGCGCTGGGCAAAGAGAAACAGTAAATACGATTACAGACAAAGGGAGCTGTTTGGGCTAAGTCATGAACTGAGGCAACACCAGAGACTGAGAAAAGAAGTGAACGGCTTTCTCAGTCATCTATAAATATTACTTAGCCTTAAGAAATTCATATGCAGACTGAATATCTTGGCTTTTTTGCTTTGCAATTTCCATCATGTGAGGCGGTAAGCCTTGTGAAACCAGTTTGTCCGGATGATGTTGCGACATGAGTTTTCGATAAGCACGTTTGATATCTTTTTCACTGGCATTTTTAGTTAGACCCAACACAGCAAGCGCGTTGTCACGATTTAAAGACGGTGGTGTTGCTTTATGTCTATAATCAGATTGCTGTTCAGATTGATAGCTAGACTGATAGCTATGTTGCTGACTACGATGCTTTCTAAACTGAAATTCAGCTTGGTATCGGTTTAGTAAGAATTGAAAGTGTCGGCTTGATAAACCAAGCAAGCGGCTTACTTGCTGTAAAAGTTGCTTTTCTTGCTCTGCTAAGTGGCCGTCCGAAAACGCCATTTGAATTTGAATTTCTAGAAACAGCTGAAGTAAATCATAACGACGACCAAATACTTCTTTTACATCTCGAATTGACTCTTTTAATGAAAATTCGCTCGATTTTCCTGAGCGAAATGCATTCTGCGCCTCTTTTCTTTCCTCACCGTGTAAACCCATTTCATCCATAAATGCTGTGGCAGCTTGAATATGAATTTCACTGACTCGTCCGTTCGATTTTGCGATATGGCCCATGACCGCAAAACAGCTAGAGAAGAATAATGCTTGACGCTGATCTAACTCGCCTTTATCAAAAAACCCCTGAAAGCCACCGGCTTTATCAAAGTCCTGCTTTAAGCTTTTATCAAATAAGTGGCCAAGCCAAAAACCAAGCGCAGCGCCAAGCCAACGACCAAACATAAAGCCAAAACACGTACCAAGTAGCTTACCCCACATATGCAGTTCCTAATTGCTTGTTGATTTCCTCAAGTCTTTCTGGCGTGCCAATATCCGACCATATATTCAAATATAACTCACGAGATACTCGCCCTTCTTCGATACCTTGCCTAAGCAAGGGCCCCAAAGCTAGAAACTGATTGTCGTAAGCGTTAAAAAAAGCTTGGTGGTAAAGGCCTATACCTGAAAAGGTATACTTCTGTGTTTGGTTCGCTAGCCCTATAGTAAAGTCACCACCTGGATGATGCGCTGGGTTTTCGACTAAAACAATGTGTGCTTCACCTTCTTGCAACACCAGCTGCGTTAAAGCGTGCACATCGTAGTCAGTAAAAATATCCCCGTTGATGACGATAAACTTATCACATGCTTCACATAACATTGGTAACGCATTAATGATACCACCGGCCGTTTCTAAACCACCTTCAGGCTCATAGCTATACTCAATCTTGACGCCTAATTGCAAGCCATCACCAAAATATTGCTCTATTTTATCCCCTTGCCAGGCAAGATTAATAACTATCTCTGTGATCCCCGCCGCTTTAAGGCGTTCAATATGGTACTCAATTAACGGTTTACCATTCACTTCCAGCATGGGTTTAGGTAATTCAGCAGTCAAAGGCATCATACGTTTACCTCTACCTGCTGCAAGGATCATTGCTTTCATGTCTTTGGCTCTAACTTACGCTTTACTGCAGGAATTATCTCATTGTCGAGCCAAGTTGCAAGCCATTGAAATTGTTCATACTGTTTACTTGTTTCACGAATATAATCTAATGTTGGTAAAATATTTTTTAAATAACCTGATTTACCATCCCTCAGTAGCAAGCGGCAAAATATCCCTGCGGCTTTTAGGTGCCTTTGTAAACCGGTCAGATGGAAGTAGTCGCAATATTGTTCAAATGATAAATCCGCCATCCCCCCCTGCTTATAAAACAGCTCGTAATTGTATTTAAGCAATTGTTCAAACTCATGCTCAGGTAAAGTGAAATAACAGTCTTTGAGCAAAGACACCGCATCATAACTGATTGGACCTTGAACAGCGTCTTGAAAGTCAATTAACGCCCAGCCACCTGACGTTTTCATAATATTTCTAGAATGAAAATCCCGATGCATCGTCACTTGGGGTTGTTGTAGCATAACCTCGATTAAACTCATTTCCAGTTCATACCAAAGTCTTTGATGCTCCGCCGATACACTTAAACCTAGCCATTTATCGAGTAACCACTCTTTAAAAATATTGATTTCTAAACGTATAAAATCGCCGTCATAAGGTTTCATCCATTGGCTAGGTGGGATTGAGGCGATTTGAGGCAACAGAGATAAAACGGCCTTGTAGTCTGTCACTCGACTATCCGAACTTAAACGATCTGCCAGGTGCTCTGATCCCAAATCATTTAATAGAATAAAACCTGACTCGAAATCTGAAGCGAGTACTTGCGGAACAATAAGTCCCACCTTAGCAAAATCTTGTTGTAACCCGACGAATGGTCGGTTATCAATCAAATCTGCTGGGGAGTCCATTAAAATCAGATTTTTAGAGTCGGTTATGACTCGGTAATACTGCCTAAAACTTGCGTCTGAAGTAATTGCATAAAAAGAAAAAGGTTGATCGTCTAAGTATTTTATTAGAAAGGCTTCTAATTGTGTTTTTCTGTTATCGTTCTTTATCACAATTTTACATTCTTAATTACTGAATTTAACTCTGTTTTACTTTATGATGTGCTGTCCTTAAAGTAACAACTGGCAAACAGGTTGATTAATGAACAAAATTTGGCTGACCGTGGCACTATTTCCTCTCTGTCCTGCTGTATATGCAGCTTCAGAAATTGAAAGGCCTTTGCTTTGCCAAAATAATACTTTACCTCAGCAGTGGCAACCTCTCACGGGGTTACCAAAAAACGCTATCGACATTCGTGCAGATCGAGTAAACATTAACAATACATCGAGTGCGCAATTCGCTGGTAATGTTGTAATAAACACAGAACAAATGCAACTCTCTGCGAGTTCAGCCCTGTTTAACAAACAAAGTTTACAACTGAATGCCGAAGGACCTCTAGTCTACCAAGACCCTTACACCTTAGTTAAAAGCAACGGCTTGTTTGCAGATTTAAATAATTACCACATCGACTTAATGGGTGCTGACTATCAACTTACCCAACAGCTCGGTCATGGTGGTGCAGCTCAATTATCTGCTCGAGACGATAGCATCGAACTACTGAATGCAAGCTTTACCACTTGCCCGTCAGATAAGCCTTTTTGGTCCATCGAAGCCAGCACAATTAGCTTGTCTAAAACCGAAGGCTGGGGTGAAACATATAATGCAGTGCTCAGAATTTTAGACACGCCAGTTATTTATATTCCTTACTTTACTTTTCCGATTGACGATAGACGAAAAACAGGTCTTCTTGCCCCCACTATATCAAGCTCAGAGCGTTATGGTTTAGAGCTCTCAACGCCATTTTATTGGAATATTGCCCCTAACTATGACGCAACCATCACACCGAGATATATGTCTAAAAAAGGCGTTCAAATTAACACTGAATTCAGGTATCTAACGCCTCATCATTCAGGCTTATTCGCCATGGAACTGTTGGAAAAAGATGATTCAGAGCCTGAATTAGAAGAGCGTTACCTGTTACATTGGCAACAAAATAGTTACCTTAATGAAAATTGGCGCGCAAGCATTGATGTTACCAACGTCAGTGACGATAACTATTTAACCGACTTAAATTCAGAGTATGGTAATGTCACTGACACACAGTTATACCGAACTGGCATCTTAAACTATCTCGGGGATATATGGTCTGCACAATTGAAAGTGCAAAATTTTGAAGTATTAGGCGATCACCAAGAATCCTATGCAGCTCTACCACAAATATCTTGGCACACCACTGATTCAATTTCTTGGCAAGGCATTGATTGGTCGTTAAACGGTGAATTCAGCCACTTTAAGAATGATGAGTTAGTGATTACAGACGCCTCAAGGTTACATATTGAGCCAAAGGCCAGTTACGCAATCAGCGACACCGCTTGGTCATTTTTATCTGAGGCTAGCCTACTCCATACTTACTATCACCAAAAAGGAACCTTCAACGAAACACAGTTTGATGAACGAGTAACTAGAACGTTGCCCAAACTGAGACTGCATGCACAAATGAATCTTGAACGCGCAACCAAACTGATTGTTGATGACGGCGTGCAAACACTTGAGCCTCAACTACAATATTTATATGTACCTAAAAAAGATCAAGACAATATTGGCTTGTACGATACCACAAAAATGCAGGATGACTTTTCAGGTTTATTCAGAGAACAACGCTTTTCCGGTGTCGATCGTATTGCTCAAGCTAACCAGTTTACTGTAGGTGCAACAACACGTATTTTTGATAGTAAAAACCAAGAACGCTTTAATTTGAGTGTTGGGCAAATTGTTTATTTAGACAGCAAAGTTAAACCGACTCGCCAAAATCCATTGAATAAAACAAACTATAATGCCTTGTTTGCTGCAGAAAGCATGATACATTGGCATCGAAGATGGTACTTGTCTGCTGGTATTCAATACGACGCTGATACCAAGCAGTTAATTCAATCTCATGCAACAATTGATTATAAAGGTGATAAAAATCAGCTTGTGCAATTGAACCATCGTTATGCAAACGATGTCTCAGGATATGAAATAGATCAAATTGGTTTTTTTACCAGTGTGCCTCTAAACCAACAATGGCAATTTATTGCAAGTTATCATAGAGATTTAGTAACAAAAAGGAGTACTGAATTTTTTGCGGGTATACAATATGAAAGTTGCTGTTGGGCTGTTCAGCTTACTGGTAATAGACAAATTCAAACCGATTTAAATAAAACAATTAACCAAGATGAGGCTCAGTTTGATACCAGTATTCGTCTTAACTTTGTACTCAAAGGGTTAAGTGGTAAATCAAGCTATGATGTAAGCCGATTACTACAACAGGGTATTTTTGGCTACCGTCGACCTTATTTTTTGAATAATTAGTAAAATAATAGAGCATTATGAATTTAAAAACGTTGTTAATCGCCGCCCTAATGGGGTTAGGTTTCAGTCAAGCAGCACTAGCTGAGCGAGTACAATTAGATAAAGTAGTCGCAACCGTCAATGACGGTGTTGTATTACAGAGCGAAGTAAATAAAGTTATCTCTCGAGTAAAACAACAAGCAAAAGAGCAAAATACCCAGTTACCTTCAGATAATACGCTACGTATACAAGCCATCGATAGGCTTGTTGACCAATCTCTATTATTACAGTTAGCTGAAAGAATGGGATTAGAAATATCTGACGCTCAATTAGACCAAACGCTAGCAAATATTGCATCTGAACAAGGTGCGACGATTGCTGATTTAAGAAAGTCAATCGAAGCGACAGGTGAAAGCTTCAAAGCCTATAGAGAAGAAATTAGGCAAGAAATCACCATCAGTCAGGTGCGACGCGCAAACGTCGATCGCCGTATCTATATTAACCCTCAAGAAATCACTAATTTACAAACCATTCTTGAACAGCAAACAGGCCAGTCTGAAGAGTATGACATTGGCCATATCTTAGTAAAAGTGCCAAGTAAAGCATCTCCTGAAGAGCTAGAAGATGCCAGAGACCGCGCCAATAAAGTTATTGAGTTTCTTAACGATGGCAAAGACTTCAAACGCATTGCGATTGCCTCTTCTAGCGGCGCTAAAGCGCTTGATGGTGGTCAACTAGGCTGGATGGGGATCAATGAAATGCCTTCACTATTTGCTGAAGCAGTTAAAGGTAAAAAGAAAGATGATATTATTGGTCCACTTCGTTCAGGAGCTGGCTTCCACATCTTAAAAGTACAAGATATTCGCGGCAGACAGGTGGTTGAAACGACTGAAGTACGCTCTCGTCATATCTTAATCAAGCCTTCTATTATCCTAAGTGAAGAGAAAGCGCGTTCGATGCTAGCTGGTTTTGTTAAAGACTTGCGTGCTGGTAATGCTGACTTCGCAGAATTAGCAAAAGAACACTCTGAAGACCCTGGCTCTGCCTTAAAAGGCGGTGAGTATGACTGGACTGACCCTACTACATACGTACCAGCCTTTAGAGATACCCTACTTTCTCTAGATAAAAATGAAATCAGTGAACCATTTAGATCAACATTCGGTTGGCACATAGTTCAACTCCTCGATAAACGTGTTGCTGATAAAACTGATCTTGCTAAGAAAAATCGTGCTCATGGCATCCTCTATAACAGAAAATTCCAAGAAGAAAGTTTGCGTTGGATGAATGAAATGCGAGAGCAAGCAAATATCGATGTTTTTCCTACTGAATAGGTAATATATGACCATTCGTATCGCTATAACACCGGGTGAGCCCGCAGGCATTGGCCCTGATTTAGTTATCAAGCTAGCTCAAAAAGCGTGGCCTGTGCAACTCGTCGCTGTTGTTGATAAAACTATTTTAGAAAAGCGCGCAAAGGAATTAGGAGAAACAATTAACCTGATTCCTTTTAAAGACAATGAGGCTCCTAAATTAGCCCCGGCTGGTAGCTTATTTTATCTGCAAATTGATAAAGGCGTTGAGGTTACACCTGGTGAGTTAAACGAAGCAAATGGTCATTATGTACTAGAGACACTCAGAGTCGCGTCTGAAAAGAACATGGACGGCACATTTGCCGCTGTTGTAACTGGCCCGGTTCATAAAGGTATCATCAACCAAGCTGGCATCTCTTTTAGCGGCCATACTGAGTTTTTTGCACAGCAATCGAATACTCAAGATGTTGTGATGATGCTTGCAACTGAAGGATTAAGGGTGGCGCTTGTAACAACCCATATTCCATTGGCCTATGTATCAAGAGCCATCACGCACGACCGCCTTACAAAAGTCATCAATATTCTTAATCATGATTTACAGACCAAGTTTGGTATTAAACAACCAAAAATCTTAGTTTGTGGACTCAACCCCCATGCCGGTGAAGGGGGTCATTTAGGGCGAGAAGAAATTGAAACGATTGAACCTGCGCTTGAATCACTGAATAGTCAGGGCATGACGCTTGTTGGCCCTCTTCCAGCGGATACACTTTTTCAAGCGAAATATCTAGATAATGCGGATGCGGTGCTTGCAATGTATCACGATCAAGGCTTGCCTGTGCTAAAATACAAAGGCTTTGGTAATTCAGTGAACATTACACTCGGTTTGCCTTTCGTTAGAACATCCGTTGATCATGGTACTGCTTTAGATTTAGCTGCCACAGGGCAGATTGAAGTCGGTAGTTTTGATTTAGCGATCCGCGAAGCTATTACGCTCGCCTCAAAAAAAGCAATGAATTAATGACAGATAACGTACATTTAGGTCACAGAGCACGTAAACGCTTTGGACAAAACTTTTTACACGATGAAATGATCATCGACAAAATCGTCACCGCGATTGACCCTAAACCTTCAGATAACTTGGTTGAGATTGGCCCTGGTTTAGGTGCTATCACTGAACCAGTCACTGATTTAAGTGGTCAGTTAACCGTTGTCGAGCTGGATAAAGACTTAGCAGAGAGATTAACACAACACCCTTTCTTAGGGCCTAAACTAACTGTTCATCAGGGCGATGCGATGAAATTCGACTTCGCAAGCCTTATCCGTGACGAAGAGAAGTTAAAAGTATTCGGTAACTTACCTTACAATGTCTCGACACCATTGCTGTTCCATTTATTTGAGTTTGTAGACAATATTGAGCATATGCACTTTATGCTTCAAAAAGAAGTCGTTAAGCGTATGGTTGCAGGCCCAGGCTCTAAAGCTTTCGGTCGATTAAGTGTGATGACACAATATTACTGTCATGCAATGCCAGTGATTGATGTGCCACCTGAATGCTTTAAACCAGCCCCTAAAGTTGACTCCGCAGTCGTACGCTTAATTCCGAAAAAACCTGAACAGCGAACAGCCAAAAGTACTAAATTATTGAACACTGTATGTTTAGAAGCGTTCAACCAGCGCAGAAAAACGTTGCGCAATAGTCTTTCAAACCTATTAACAGCGGATGAATTGATAGCTCTTGGCATCAACCCATCATTACGTGCAGAAAGTTTATCTCTGACTCAATTTATTGATATCGCAAATTGGATTTATGACAACAAGCAGTAACTTAGGATCACCTATCAAGGTTTCCGTAGAAACCATTTATGTTGAGCACCAATCTCAACCAGAAAAAGATAAGTATGTTTTTGCTTACACTATCACTATCAAAAATCATAGTTTGTGTAACGCAAAATTAGAAAGTCGCTACTGGCTTATCACTGACGCGAATGGCAAAGAAACTGAAGTTGAAGGCGAAGGCGTCGTTGGTGAACGACCGACTATCGCACCTGGCGAAACTTACTCCTATACCAGTGGCGCAGTGCTAGACACACCAGTTGGCACGATGCAGGGGCACTATGTGATGAGAAATGAGTTTGGTACAGAGTTTCAAGCGCCTATTGATGTCTTCAGGCTTTCTCGGCCAAACATTTTGCATTAATCATGGCAAATTACGCAGTCGGTGATTTACAAGGGTGTTTTACGCCCTTAATTAAATTGCTATCTGAAGTCGGGTTTAATCCAAGTAAAGATCACCTCTTCCTTGTAGGTGATCTCATTGCCCGTGGACCTGATTCCCTCGCTTGTCTAGACTTTGTATATCAAAACCAAGATGCCTTAACCGTTACTCTTGGCAATCACGACTTGCACTTTATCGCTTGCTATCTTCTTGGTAAGCAACCAAACCCAAAAGACAATTTAGCCCCCGTATTCTCAAGTAAATTCTGCGAACACTATGTTTCATATCTACGAACACAACCGCTCGCAGTATATTTAAAAGATCATTCGACCTTTCTCTCGCATGCGGGTATTCATCCGCACTGGAGTATCGAGCAAGCATTGAACTATGCTCATATTGCAGAGCAAAATTACCAAAGTGATGAAGCGAATATCTTCTTCGAAAACATGTATGGCAGCAAAGATCCGGCCTATATTCCAAACAAAGATTTTTTAACAAACTTTAAAATCACTGTTAATGTTTTCACAAGAATGCGCTTCTTAGAGCAATCAGGGAACTTGAATTTTTTTGAAAAAGGTAGCGCTCAGCAAAGCTCTCTAATGCCTTGGTTTAAGCATGAGCGCTTCGTAAATGACAAAAATCGTTATGTTTTTGGTCACTGGGCAGCCCTTGAAGGGGTGACCCATGTTGAAAACATACTTGCTTTAGACACTGGTTGTGTCTGGGGTGGGAACATGACATTAATAAATCTTGATACGGGTGAACGATATTTGAGCAAATAATTTGTTAATCCTCCCTTTTTACTGAATTATTTTGCTACATCTGCTATAAAATACTTAACTTATCAGTTACCAGACCGATATATTTACTGTCTTAAGCAACTTACGGAATCGATATGAATTTCACTGTTAGTCAACGTATTTGGGGTGGGTTTATTTTCATCACATTGTTACTCCTTATGATTGGGGGTAATTCTCTCCTGAGAATTGCAAATATTGACAGCTCATCTCAGCAAGTGAATAACCTGTCTCTGCCAGCATTAACCAATAGTTCTGAGTTACAAGTAGAGTTCACACAGATGAGTAAACTCGCGCAGAGCAGCTTTTTCGCGACCCAATCTACAGAGCTGGCTCAATTGAAGTCTCAATTTGAAAAACGACAAGAAAGCTTCAAGAACGCACACCGTCAGTTGGAACAAATCGTACAAAGCAATCCAGATTTATCTCAACGCGCGCAAAAAGTAGGTGATACATTTAACAAATTTCTACCTACTGTTAATCTACTTCTAGACGATAAAGCCAGTACCCTGCAAATTAAAAAAGATTTGGTAACACAGCTTGAAGAAATAGAATTAGCAGCAGAAGATGCCACAACGAGTGTGCTCGATATCCTAGACATCAGTGAACTAAAGGCGACTAGCCCAAGAGCTTTCCAAGCTGCATCTAGCCTTGAGAATCACTTTTCTAACCTAGTTACTAGCAGTAACGATCTTATTTCCGCTGATAACGCTAACACAGTTGACATTATTGCTAACGAGCAAAATTTTGCTATCAAAGAAATTGCTAGAAATATAGAGCTGATCAGAGGTCCTGTAAATTCCCTCGAACCTTCTTATTTAGAAGATTTAGAAGGATATTACGGTGACTTGAAGCAGCAAGTAGAAGGGCAAACTGGTTTAGCTGGTAATAAACGCGCGTTATTACAAACCGAAGCTAAAACTCGACAGGCTGTAAATGATTCAGAGTTGGCTACCGAAGCCGCACTTAAACAGCTATCTGAACTGGTAGCTTTGGCAAATGAAGTGGCATTGGAGCTACAAACTGGCGTGCGTGATGATGTAAGCGCAGCTAATTTATGGACCTGGGTTGGTATGCTTGCTGCCACGCTTATCGCTGTGGGGGTTGCTTATGTGACCGTTCAACTTATCACCAAACCGCTTGCGGAAGTGAATAAGATCCTAACCATAGTGGCGAGCGGTGATATGACTCAACGCTTAGACGACAGTGCGCAAGATGAGTTCGGCGAGCTTTCGCGAAGCTGTAACACGCTTATTACCAGTTTAAGAGAGCTAATTACTGGTATTGTCTCTCGCTCTACTCAACTGGCTGCAGCGTCAGAGCAAACATCTATGATCACCACAGAGTCTAGTCAGGCAATTAAGAGTCAGCAGGCTCAAGTCGAGCAAGCTGCAACAGCGACCACAGAAATGAGCAGTACCTCCCATGGTGTAAGTAACAGCGCTCATCAGGCATTGCTAGAAATCAAGAATGCAGACAAAGAAGCTGAACGTGTAAAAGGTATTTCACATGAGAACAAGCATACGATTGAACAACTTGCTTCAGAAGTTGACGAAGCATCTCGTGTTATCAACAAACTCCACCAAGACAGTGCATCCATTGGCGGTATTTTAGATGTTATTCGAGGTATTGCTGAACAAACTAACCTACTTGCGCTAAATGCAGCGATTGAAGCGGCGCGGGCGGGCGAACAAGGTCGAGGCTTTGCTGTTGTTGCAGATGAAGTAAGATCGCTGGCGAGCAAAACGCAAGAGTCAACCCAAGAAATTCAATCAATGATTGAGTCTCTGCAAGCGGGTGCTGAAGAAGCGGTAAACGCAATGTCAAAAGGTAAACAACAAGCGGTTTCTTGTGTTGAGCAGAGTGATTTAGCTAATGAAGCCTTAAATAGTATTACTCAGGCAGTTTCTCAGGCTCATGACGTCAGTGAAGAGATTTCAAATGCTGCTAACGAGCAACAACAAGTAGCCCAAGAGATCAGCGAACGCCTTGAGTCTATAGTTGCTATCGCCGAGCAAACTGCTGAAGGGGCTAATCAGACTTCGATTTCGAGTTCAGAAGTCGCTAAGCTCGCTGAAGAGCTGAGGCAATCTGTAGAACAGTTTAGAGTCTAGATAAGATTACTTTTGCAAAAGCCCTCTTCAGAGGGCTTTTTTTTGCATTTTCATTTATAAATCACCATACAACTTTTGGCTTAAGACCAATCTCCTATTGCCTTGAGCTAGAATAAAAAAACACTATAAACCCCTGTTTTAAATATATTTGATCATTCAAGTTGTGACAAAATCAAATCTTTAAACTAAGCTAAATTTTTTTTCTAGATGCAGATCCAACAGCATGCTTCTTCGCGCAAAAGCTGTTTTGCGTAGCTTAGACAAGCTTAAATATAAAAAGGTGGTGAATGTATGCAGTTTTTAAGAAACTTCTCAATATTTCAACGGCTTCTAATGATACTCGGTGTGGTCGCATTAGGCCTTGTGTTACTAAGTTTAACGAGTCTTCCGCAGCAATTTTCTAGTCTAGAACAGCAACAATATGAGAAAACCAAAAACCTCGTGGAGAACACATTTGGCATCATAGAGCATTTTCACGACTTGCAACAATCTGGTGAATTGACCCAAGACCAAGCTCAAAAAGCAGCCCTTGATGCTATTTCTAAGCTCCGCTACGACACTGACAATTACTATTGGATCAATGATTACAACCCAAATATGGTTATGCATCCAATGAAGCCACAATTAGTCGGCAGGTCACTCTCAGCAAGTAAAGATCCTGATGGCACATACCTATTTATGGAAATGGTCAAAATTGTCCGTCAACAAGGTGAAGGGTTTGTGCCTTATAAGTGGCCAAAACCTGGTTTCGATGACCCCGTTGACAAAATCTCTTATGTTAAAGGGTTTGCGCCTTGGCAATGGATTTTGGGCTCTGGTGTTTATCTAGATTCCATTGAAGAGGACTTTGCAGAACTTAGAAATTTAATGATTATTGATGTGGTTGTCTTGCTTATCATTTTAGCGGCACTGATTTCTTTAATTAGCAACAGTATTCTCAACCCCGTCAATTTAGCGACTGAAATGATGAAAAACATTTCCCATGGCGAAGGTGATCTCACCCAGCGACTAGATGAATCAGGCAAAGACGAGATATCACAATTAGCAAACTACTTTAACGCCTACACTGAAAAAATGCGCCACTCTATAGAGCGCGTTTCCCTAAGTGCGACTGAGGTCGAACGGCTTTCAAATTCAGTAGATGATACAGGTAAAGTCAATTTGAATCATATTGAACATCAAAATGATAATAGTCGACAAGTTGCCACTGCAGTTGAACAGATGAGTATGCAGATAAGGGAAGTAAGCGAAAATGCCGAAGCAGCAGAGCACGCCGCTAATGATGCGCTCAAGAATAGCAATAACGGTAAGCAAGTTGTGGCTAAGACCATCACTGCGATAGAAACTTTATCGAGTAATATTCAAGAAGTCAGTGAGGTGACCACTGTGCTTGCTGAAGAAAGTAATAATATAGGCTCTGTATTAGATGTAATTAGAGGGATCTCAGAGCAAACCAATCTACTTGCGCTAAATGCCGCTATTGAAGCAGCCAGAGCGGGTGAGCAAGGTCGTGGCTTTGCGGTTGTAGCAGATGAAGTTAGAACCCTTGCGAGCCGTACAGGGCAAAGTACCGACGAAATTCAAACCATGATAGAGAAATTGCAAAGAGGAGCACAAGAAGCAGTGAGTGCTGTTCAAGCAAGTCAGCAAATCTCTGAAAACACAGTACAGCAAGTTGCAGAAGCAGATGAAGTGTTAAATGAAATAGAGCGACTCATTATGTCTATTACAGATATGAATAGCCATATAGCTCGTGCAACGGAAGAGCAAAGCACAGCTGCACAGGAAGTAAATATTCGTATAACCGACCTGTCAGAAGCCACCGATCACTCTCTAGAAACCACACATGCTCTAACTGAAGCCAGCTTAAGTTTGAAACAAGCCAGTCATCAATTATCTGAAATTGTAAAGGGATTTAAGATTCGTTAGATGACATAGCTATCAGTTAGTAGTGAGTAAAAACAAAAAAAGGGAGCATATCGCTCCCTTTTCATTTATTAAATATCAAACTATGCATTTAACTCTTGTTCATACTCAGCAAATTTATCACTGATTTGCGAAGATGGTTCGTCAGTAGTTAAACTTACCACAACAATAGCAATTGAAGAAAGAATAAACCCAGGTACAATTTCATAGATTAAACTACTTAAAGACTGACCATTAATTTGGATCGGTGCATAAATCCAAATAAGAACGGTCCCTGCTCCGACTAGCATGCCAGCTAATGCACCAGCAAAGTTCATACGTTTCCAAAGCAAACTAAATAATACTAGCGGACCAAATGCTGCACCGAACCCTGCCCACGCATTACTTACCAAGTCTAAAATTGAGCTGTCACGGTCATACGCCAAATAGATAGCACACAATGCAACCAGCGCTACACTGATACGACCCACTAATACAAGCTCTTTATCTGTGGCATCACGGCGGATAAAAATTTTGTAAAAGTCTTCAGTTAGTGAACTTGAACTCACCAATAACTGAGAAGAAATTGTACTCATAATTGCAGCAAGAATAGCCGCAAGTAAGAAACCAGCTATAAGTGGATGGAATAATAACTGTGACAAAATCAAAAATATTGTTTCAGGGTCGTCGACTACAAGGTTTTTTTCATGGGCATATGCAGCACCAAACAGGCCAGTAAAGACTGCACCCAAAGCGGCAATTATCATCCAGCTCATACCAATACGACGCGCTACTGGCATATCTTTCACACTACGTACAGACATAAAACGTACAATAATATGCGGCTGGCCAAAATAACCAAGACCCCAAGACATGGCTGAGATAATGCCAATTGCTCCCCCAGCGCCAATCCAAGTCATCATCTGCGGATTCAATTCATTAAGCGTGACAGAAAGCGGATTATCTAGTAAAGATAAGGTAACACCAGGCACCAAAATTAATGCCACAAACATAATACACCCTTGTACAAAGTCTGTGAGGCTTACAGCTAAGAAACCACCAAACAAAGTATACAATACAACGACACCTGTCGTTATATATAAACCTGATTCATAGCTCATGCCGAAGGAGTTCTCGAATAGCTTTCCGCCTGCGACAACACCAGAAGAAGTGTATAGCGTAAAGAAAATGATAATGACTAGAGCCGACACAATTCTTAGCGCATTTCCTCTATCTTCAAAGCGATTTGCAAAATAATCGGGAATGGTGATGGCGTCGTTTGCCACTTCAGTATAAACACGTAGCCTTGGGGCAACTAACAAGTAGTTCAACCAAGCCCCTATTACTAAGCCCGTCGCAATCCAAGTACTGCTGAAACCTGTCACGAACATTGCACCCGGTAAGCCCATCAAAATCCAACCACTCATGTCTGAAGCGCCGGCAGAAAGTGCCGCCACACTAGGAGGCAGACTGCGCCCACCTAGCATATAGCTTGAAACATCACTGGTTGACTTGCGATAAGCATACAAGCCAATACCTAACATCACGATAAAATATAAAACAAGAGATACTAAAGTACCTGTTTCCAAAACTTACCTCCATTTACTCATTAAGAGAATCTTGGTTGGTGAATATTAATCTTATTATCAAGATGACTATAACATGTATGAAAAACTAACCCCAGCCAAGTGCGGCTAACATCAAAAACACACTCCAAACTAGGAACAAAGGATTAATACAGGATTGTTAACCGAAAATTAGTTAATGATTTAATACGCATTATATTTTATATTTACGATGTAAAAGTAAGTAACAGGATCAGTAGTACATGTATTTTTATGCAGCCCGACAACCTATTTTTGACCAAAACAAACAGCTTATGGGTTATGAGCTACTGTTTCGAGATGGCGTAGATAATGTTTTTCCTAATATAGACGGAGATGAAGCCACCTCTAAGCTCATTGAAGGCAGCCAGTTTAATTTTGGCTTAGAAGACTTAACGGACAACAAGCCTGCTTACATTAATTTTACTCTGGATACCATACTTAAGGGCTATCCTAGCATGTTACCCAGTGAACAGGTTGTTATAGAAATTCTCGAAACCGTTCAGCCAGGTAAACGCTTACTTGCTGCTGTTCAAGAGCTAAAAAGTAAAGGCTATACTCTGGCCCTAGATGACTATAAACACCAAAAAGTGTGGCGTCATTTTTATCCATACATAGACCAAATTAAAGTCGACCTCCTTATCACCTCAGATGAAGAGATCTCAGAACTCATCGAAGCCACAAAAGACTTTAAGAATATTAAGCTCGTTGCAGAAAAAGTTGAGACTAATGAGCAATTTGAAGAGGCAGTGGCACTTGGCTTTAGTTACTTTCAAGGCTACTTTTTTGCAAAACCTGAAATGGTGAAAAGCAAATCTCTGCCACCTTCAGAAATGGCACTTGCAGAGTTGCTTTATGAAACCTCAGTGGTTGATGTTGATATCAAAAAAATCAGCTCTGTTTTTGAAAGAGACGTAAACTTATCTTATAAGTTACTTCGCTATTCAAATTCCGCTGCTTTTAAACGACGTGCTGAGATAAATACAATCAAACAAGCGGTGGTTGTACTTGGCAACCAAGAGCTCAAAAAGTTTTTATCTCTGTTATTCGCAGCTCAAGTTTCTTCTGAAAAACCTATCGAATTAATCAAATTATCTCTAACTCGTGCACGCTTTTGTGAGCTACTCGCGCAAAAACATAAGGGGATCCAAGACACAGGCATGGCTTTTTTAGTTGGCATGATGTCACTGATGGATGCGATTTTAGATGAAAGCATGGAAGGCGTTATGAAAAAACTGCCTCTAAGCAATCTGATTAAAGAAGCCTTAGTGCAAAAACAAGGGATACTGGCGCAATATTTAGGTCTCATCAAAGCTTATGAGCAGGCAGATTGGGAGATGACGGGTGAATATTGTGAACGAATTAAATTTAGCAATGATTTACTGCCTGAAATATACAACCAAGCTGTCACTTGGGGTAATGAACAACTCCAAGTCATGGAGTGTGCTTAATTAAGCAATAAATTGATATAAATCAATCACAATACTGTCGCACCAACAACCTCCGCTAGGTGCGACAATCTGTCACATCCCTCAGCAAGTAAAAATCTATACACTGCCCACAACTCTTTCCATTGCAGGGCTTTTAAATGAAAAAATCAATTCTAAGTGGACTTATCTGCACCTTACTAAGTAATTATGCTGTAGCTGATGACATAGAAAAAATCGTTGTCATTGCACCAATGCAAACACCACTCAATATAAAAACCGATCCTAAATTACCAAGGCAGCCCTTGCCTGCTCAAGATGCGTCAGATTTACTCTCAAGTATCAGTGGTTTTTCATTAATCAAAAAAGGGGCTGCAAGCTCAGATCCAGTCTTTAGAGGTCAAGCAGGCTCGCGCTTAAATATTCTAACCGATGGCAACCTCACCTTAGGTGGCTGTGGTAATCGTATGGACCCTCCAACGGCTTATATTACGCCACAAACTTATAACACGCTTACCGTAATAAAAGGCCCACAAACAGTATTATATGGACCAGGCAACAGCGCTGCGACCGTATTATTTGAGCGTGATAGTTACAGAATGGATAAAGCTGGTATAGAGGGTTTTAGCAACCTAGTGCTTGCCAATGCAGGGCGTCGGGGTATTAATTCCCAGCTAAAGTTTGGAGATCAAGACTACTATGCCAATATATCAGCCAGCTTTAACAAAGCGGATAATTATAAGGCAGGCAATGGCACGCACGTGCATTCAGCATACGAGAAATGGAATACCGATTTAGAGCTTGCTTACACACCAAGTGACGATAAGATTATTAGTCTTTCTCTTGGGCGTAGTGATGGCAAGGTTGCTTATGCAGATAGAGCAATGGACGGGAGTTTATTTGACAGAACTCACAGTGCAATTAAATTCGATTGGTTACTTGAAGGCACCATCATTAGACGCATTGAAGGGCAAGTTTTTTACAATTATGTCGATCATATTATGGACAACTTCTCATTACGTGATTTCGTTGCAACACCTATGAACAAAACGCCTAGAGCAATGAACCCTGACAGAACAACTTACGGCGGTAAGCTTTTAGCACATGGTGAGTACAATAAAACGAGCAAGTTTAGCATTGGCGTTGATCATCAAAGTAATGAGCATACAAATCGTATGTCGATGAATATCAATATGATGCCAATTGACAATCAAACGCGTACTACTGACGGACATTTTGAGCAGTTTGGCGTGTTTGCTGAATACGAATTTAGTCCAGAGGAAAACAAACAATGGGTATCGGGCTTGCGCATAGACAGGTGGCAAGCAACTGATGAACGCAAAATGGTCGGTACAATGATGATGATGATGTCCCCTAACCCGACTGCTTTTCAGACCCGAAAGTCATCTTTGTATAGTGGGTTCACAAGATTTCAAGCACAAACCGAAAATACCAGTTACTTTGCTGGCTTCGGTTATGTAGAGCGATTTCCTGATTATTGGGAATTATTAGGTGCAGGTCGAAGCAGCGAAAAGACGACAAGTGCTTTTAATACAAAGCATGAAACCACAAGTCAATTCGATTTAGGCTTAGTCCACCAAATTGATAATTGGCAAAGCTCAGCTTCTGTTTTCTACAATCAAACCGATGACTTTATTCTCATCGACAATACGTTTGAGAAAATGGGCAAACCGGCAAAAGTAACTCGCAACGTTGACTCTGAGAGCTTTGGTTTTGAGTTAGACAGCAAATATTCACTGACGAAGTCATTATCAACCGGTGCAGGTATCAGTTGGGTAAGGGCTACAAATCTAACTGATCATAGACCATTAGCGCAACAACCGGCTTTACAGGCTCGATTTACACTTGATTACGCTCTAAAAGATTGGCATCTTGGCATGCTTTGGCGTGTTGTACAAAAGCAACATCGTGTAGCCATTGGTCAAGGTAACATTGCAGGTCAAGACGTCTCAGAGTCCACCGGTTACGGTGTACTGTCAGTGAATGCTAACTATAGCCAAAGTCAAAATATAGACTGGAGTTTTGGTATAGATAATTTACTCGACAAAGCCTACAGCGAGCACTTGAGTCGTGCAGGTGCGGCTGTCAATGGATATGAGCAAACTAGCCGAGTGAACGAAGCGGGGTTAACTGCTTGGCTTAACCTCAACTGGCGATTTTAACTCTTTAAATTAGGTTTAGATAAAGAAGCCAAGTCATTGACTTGGCTTGCTATTAAGTATATTAGCGCTTAAAGGTTTTCTAAGAAGTCTTCATCAAAATCTTCAACTTCTTCTTCTTTGATTGGTGGGTTACCATCATGCAGCTCGTAAAGTTGACGCTGGAAGTAGATATCTTTCATGAACACATAAGGGTCAAGTGACTCACGTAGTAACTTTTCTTGTGATAAAAGGCTCGCACGTGTATCTATCGCCCTCACAGCAAATACCAATAGGCTTTGTGGTGTTGATAAAGCCAACTCTGGCAACACGAAGTTATCAACCACATCACCTGTGATGTTTCTAGCGGTAGAAGGTCCATAGCCTGGCAACATCAAATATGCGCCATCACCAACGCCCCATACGCCTAAGGTTTGACCAAAGTCTTCATCTTTATGCTTTAAACCTAATGAGCTTGCAACATCAAAGAGACCAAAAATACCCACTGTTGAATTCACCAAGAACCGCGCGGTATTGATGCCTGTATCTTTTGGTTTTCCTTGTAATAATGAGTTAACCGCATCGGTAGGAGCTGCAATATTGGTAGTAAACGCATAGACACTTTTTCTAACCGGATCATTCGTAACGGCTAGGTACCCTTCGGCGACAGGCTTCAAAATATATGCATCAAGTACATCCATATTGAAGTCGTACACCGTTCTGTTGATACTTTGAAGCGGATCTCGCTCATCAACTTTCTCAGGGGAAACTGTTGCACACCCAGAAATAATGAGTGCAGCAAACGCAGATAATATAGGTTTTAACATTTAGCTTCCTGTGCTGGTTATTACACGACTGATCTCAATACGCACGATTGACGGCGCATTATCTAAGGCTATTACGTCTGATTGACCTTCTAAGTCGCCCGTCTGCACCGTTACAGCTTCATCACTTGAAACTCGGGCAGTGATCTCAACTTTTTCAAAGTTAGAAAGCTTCAGATCAGGCATCATAGCCATGCTGTCATCAAGTGTAACAGTAATCGGAAATTGAAATTGTTTTAATTTGTTCACAGCCAATGGCATTGGCGGGCCATTATGGGCTTTAGCAAAAATAAACAGCGTCGCATTGTCTGGTAGCTGATTTGCAACAGATTCATTTAACGACACAGAGACCGTTAATGATGCTCCTGCAGGAGGCTGATTTTCTTCATGCGCATGAGCATCAGGATTGATTTTATGTTCGATATCATGAATACGCTCTGTAATCATGGCATAGCGAGGGTCATCTTGGGTCATAGACGATTGCAGTACTTCAAATGCTGCTTTTGCTTCTTCCCAGTCTTGACGCTCATATGCGATTAATGCCAATAGCGAAATCGCGTCCATATTACTTGGATCAGACTGTAAAACTTTAGATAGCATTCTCGCAGCGCGATTCATGCTCGGCTCAGTACCTTCAATTAACAACACTTGGCTGAAGTTTACCAATACATTGTTATTATCAGGCTGCATAACCAATGCTTTTTCGAAAGCTTGCTTGGCCATATTATTATCACCCAGTGACATAGCAACACGGCCTAACAGCATCCAAGCTACGGCATCATCGCCACTTTCTGCAAGCTTTGTGCGAAGGCCTAAAGCAAATGCTTGAAGTTCGTTTTGAGACAGTGGTTCGCCTTGCTGTAAAACTGCACGCTCACCAAATTCTGGCAACCTATCGATAGCAGTGTACCAGTCTTCAATTTGCTTTTGACTGCCTGTATAGCCATAAAATACGGCACTCACTGCAACTAAAAAAGCCAAGCCGGTTAACGCGAATATACGGTTATTACCTCGAGCATTAAGTTGCTTCTCAGGAGATAACTCATTAAGCAAGCGGCGCTTTAACTCAACAATTGACTCGTTGTAAGCTGTTTGCTCAATTTTCTTATCCGCAAACTCTTGCTCTAAATCATCTAGGCGCTGTTGATAAATGGCAATACGCTCTGCATTGGCATCAGAATCAACCGCGATGACCTTTTCACGTCGTAAAAATGGCACCACAACAAATAAAGCGGCAAGAATTGATAATAGAGCAAACATGCTCCACATTTGCGTCATTGCGCTCATGAATTATGCTCCTGACGTTGATACTGCTTGATCAGTTGCGCGAGTTTTTCTTCGTCTTGCGCATTCCACTTTTGTTTCTTTGACGCCTTCTTTTGTCGAAAGACAATAAAGCCAAAACCAATGATCACAATTAATACTGGTAATACCCAAAGTACAATGGTTGCAGGTGTAACCGGCGGTTGGTAGTGAACAAAGTAGCCATAACGGTCAATCATGTAATCAATGACTTCTTGCTTTGATTTTCCTTCATTAACTAGCACTAGTACCTTGTCACGTAAGTCCTTAGCAACAATCGCATCTGAATCAGCGATATTCTGATTTTGACATTTCGGACAACGAAGCTCTTGTGTCAACGCTTTGAAGGTTGCTGCGCGCTCAGCATTCGCAAACTCATATTCATCTTGGGCACTATAAGCTGAAAAGCTTAAAATGCTCAGAAATAACAAAGTTAAGATTCTCATTCTGACAACTCCTGCATAACAGGTGCAAACTTAGCACGCCAAACTCGAGGGTTAATGTCACCTGTGTGGTGCAATAGAATCGTACCATTGGCATCAACAAGGAAAGTTTCCGGCGCACCTGATACGCCTAAATCAAGTGCCAGAGTGCGGTCTAAATCTAAGATATTGAATTGATATGGGTTGCCAGCTCTATCAAGCATATTCTGCACTTCATTTCGCAGTGCATTGATATCAAACTGGTCACCAAAATCAGGGTCATAAGCTTGCTCATAATACAAACCAATAATGCGCACCCCACGCTCTCTTAACTCAGTAAGATAGCCTAATTCAGCGATACAGGTCGGGCACCAAGTGCCCCAGACATTCAGTAAATATACGTCACCTTTTAGGTCTGTATCACGCCACTGTTTTGATTCATCCATTAAATCAGGTAAAACAAAGCTTGGCATCGTTTGACCTATACGACCTGTTTGTAACTCTCTAGGATTACCAAACAGGCCTTGGTATAAGAAAACGCACAAGAAGATGAAGATTAAAAAAGGAATAAACCCTAATAGCTTTTTATTCATGCTACAGCTCCCTTTACCTTTCTTCTGCGGTAACGCTTATCAGCCACCACCATGAAACCGGCAAGCGAAATTAAAATACCACCTAGCCACATCCAGCGAACGTAAGGTTTGTGATAAATACGCAACGACCATGCACCTTCACTCAATTGCTCACCGAGCGCCAAATATAAGTCTCTAAAGAAACCATCATCAATCGCGGCTTCTGTCATAAATTGCATGCCTATATCATATAGGCGTTTTTCAGCATATAACTCAATAATAAACTTATCGTCTTTCAACACAGTTACCACACCCGCATGACCACTGTAGTTAGGACCACGGATTTCCTTTACACCATCGAATCGATAGCTGTATTCGTTTAGCTGTGCCACGTCACCTGGTTTCATACTGACAGAACGTTCGACTGAATACGCTGATGTGAGTGTCACACTGGCTATCACAAATGCAATACCAATATGACCAAGCACCATTGCCCAATAACTTAAACCTAAACGTTTTAAACCATTTGCAAAGCTGTCTTGTGCCGACGCCTTATCAAAAATATCTAGCAATGTACCTAGTGTGATCCACACTGCAAGCGCCGTTGCAATAAACGTCATTGGCGCAACATATTCATAGTTAGGTAATAACCATAATGCCGTCAGAGCCAGAGCTAAGACCAACATACCTACCCATTTTTTCACCATAGGTG
Source organism: Pseudoalteromonas sp. MTN2-4 (assembly GCF_042848605.1). Taxonomy (NCBI): domain Bacteria; kingdom Pseudomonadati; phylum Pseudomonadota; class Gammaproteobacteria; order Alteromonadales; family Pseudoalteromonadaceae; genus Pseudoalteromonas; species Pseudoalteromonas sp. MTN2-4. The sequence continues at coordinate 91,457 of NZ_BTGK01000008.1, read as the reverse complement.
GTAATTGGTTTTGCTTCCAACGCATCATAGGCGCAATACCTAGTAATAAAGCGAAAGGCACAACCAAAATAGAGAACATTTGATTAAAGAAAGGCACACCAATTGAAATGGTGCCCAGGCCTAACTCTTTATGGATCATAGGCAACAAGGTGCCCAGTAATACAATGAGGGTTGCCACCACTAAAAAGATATTATTCGCCCAGAGAGTCACCTCTCGAGAAGCGAACTTATAGCGTCCCTCACTATAAACTTCAGAAACGCGCATTGCATATAACGCTAAGCTGCCACCTACCACGACACCCAAGAACGACAAGATATACAGTCCTCTGTCTGGATCAGTCGCGAAGGCATGCACTGAGACAATGATCCCTGAACGAACGATAAAGGTACCCAGCAAACATAAACTAAACGCAGTAATCGCAAGTAATACCGTCCAAGATTTAAACACACCGCGTTTCTCAGTCACTGTTAAAGAATGAAGCAACGCAGTGGCAACTAACCATGGCATCAGTGAAGCGTTTTCAACTGGATCCCAGAACCACCATCCGCCCCAGCCGAGTTCAGCATACGCCCACCAACTACCGATAGTGATACCTAATGTTAAGAAACCCCACGCAACCATCGTCCATGGGCGAGACCACTTAGCCCAAGTATTATCAAGCTTACCAGTTAGTAATGCAGCTATAGCAAACGCAAATGATACAGATAGGCCCACATAGCCCATATAAAGCAATGGCGGATGAATGATCATACCCGGATCTTGAAGAAGCGGGTTTAAATCACGCCCTTCTACTGGGTAATAAGGCAGTAATCGCTCAAATGGGCTCGACATCCATAAGGTATAAAGCATAAAGCCAACACCTAAGAAACCCAGCACGCCAAGTACACGCGCACGTAAAACCCAAGGTAAAGAGTTAGACATAAGCGCAACTAATGCAGTCCAAGACGACTGCATTACGAGCCAGAGTAAAATTGCACCTTCATGGCCACCCCAAGTCGACGTAACCTTGTAATACCAGGGTAAAGTTGTGCTTGAATGGTGTGCTACATACGCGACGGTAAAATCATCCGTCAGCGTAACATAAATTAAAATTGCAAAAGAAAATAGGACAAAAAGACACTGGCCAACAGCCAAAGAAGGCGCTGCTCGCATTAACCTAAGATTACCGGTGTAAGCGCCCCATAAAGGAAAAATACATAGTAACAGGCTCAAACCCATTGCCAGTACAAGCGAGAAATAACCAATTTCTGGGATCATACTAATTCTCGTTATTTAAATTATATTTTGGTTTTTCGTGTTTAATACCTTTAACGGCTTCTGCAATTTCAGCAGGCATATATTCTTCATCATGCTTGGCTAAAACTTCAAAGGCCTCAATCACATCAGGCTCAACTAAAGTACCTTGTGCGACAATACCCTGACCTTCACGAAACAGATCTGGCAAAATACCATGATAGCGAATAGTTACCATCGGACCGGTATCAATAAGCTTAAACTCAACATCTAAAGAGGTTTCATCACGCTTTACTGAACCAGGTACGACCATGCCACCAATTCGTAACTTTTGACCCACGAATGGCATTTCATAGTTTTCACCCTTGCCATTTATGAGCTCTGACGGGGTATAGAACAAATTAATGTTTTCTTGTAATGCGTATAAAGTTAAGCCGATCGCCGAGCCAAGACCAAAGATAATGCCTAGCACAGCAAACATTCGCTTTTTACGTCTAGGATTCATGCTTGCGCCTCCTCTTTTGCTTTCTTAATACGCTCTTCACGCAACATTTGCGCTTTTACTTCTTTTTTTAGTTTCTTACTATCGTTAAGAGAACTAATTAGAATGCCAGCCAAAATAGCGGCACAAGAACCATATGAAAGCCACACAAAGAAGCCGTAGCCACCCATAGCTATAAAGTCACTAAAAGATTCGAACTGCATTGTTAACCTCGACTTACTAAACTGCGTACCCAAGGACGGTGCTTTTCACGCTGAAGAATTTCATTCTTTAAACGAATCAGTGAAGTCACACCCACAAAACCAGCAAAGCCTGCGATGTTGATAAATAATGGCCACAACATGCTAGGGTCAATTGCCGACGTATCAAACTTAGTGATGGTTGCACCTTGATGTAACGTGTTCCACCACTCAACTGAGAAATGAATAATAGGTAGATTAATAACTCCTACGATCGCTAAGATACAAGCCGCTTTACCCGCCACCTTTTTATCTTCAAACGCATGATAGAGCGATAAAACCCCTAGATATAAGAATAAGAGAATGAGCTCTGAAGTTAAGCGAGCGTCCCACACCCACCATGCTCCCCACATAGGCTTACCCCATGCAGCACCGGTGATGAGAGCAATTGCTGTCATTGCAGCCCCTACAGGCGCAATCGCAATTACAGCCAACTCAGCATTTCTCAACTGCCAGACGAGCGCCACAATTGCGGCAATCGCCATTGAAGAATACGCGCCCATAGACAAAATGGCTGAAGGCACATGAATAAAGATGATCCTGTAGCTGTCTTTTTGTTGGTAATCAGCTGGCGCAAACGCTAAGCCCCAGACCCAACCAACAACTAAACAGACAACGGTAATTACGGCAAAATACGGCAGTAAGGTGTTACACAACTGGTATGCACGATCTGCTTTAGCGTAGGGATGTAACCATTTCCACATGTTAACTTACACTCACTCTTAATGCTGACGATATGGCTAAAGGTGCGGCAATGCAGGCAAGTGCTAACATCGCACCCAAGATTGCAAGCTGCCCGCCATATGCCAGCGACATACTGCTGGTATCAATGGCCGAGGTTGCAAAAATTAGGACAGGAATATAAAGAGGCAAAACAAGTAAACTCATTAGAATACCTCCTTTTTGTAAGCCCACTGTTAAACCAGCGCCGATGGCACCGATAAAGCTTAACAATGGAGTTCCGATTAATAAGGTTAAAATGGTTGCACCGAGCGCCTGAGACTCAAGGTTAATCAAAAGTGCAAACATGGGTGCCATGAGAACCATAGGTAAACCCGTGATGGTCCAATGCGCAAAGACTTTCGCTAACACGCACAAAGACAATGGATAGGGTGAGGCAATCATTTGCTCTAATGAACCATCGTGATAATCATCTCTGAATAACTTATCAAGGCCTAGCATGGTAGACAGTAACGCTGCGACCCAAATAATACCTGGCGCCATGCGAGCTAATAACCCAGGCTCAGGGCCAATTGCTAAAGGGAACAAGGTAATGACGATTAGAAAAAACAATAACGGGTTTACTATTTCTGCACGTTGCCTAAATGCTAAAGTGACATCTTTGCTGTATACAGCTTTAAAAAGCTGCCAATAAGAATGATTTACTTGCATTAGTGTCGATACTCCAGCACTAAAGTTTGTAATTGTTCAAAATGCTGCGTAAGGTCTTGGTGCGTTGTTAATAAAATTGACCCGCCTTGCTCGAGGTGCTCATTAAAACGAGATTGCAACATGGCAACGCCTTTTTTATCAAGGGCAGTAAAAGGCTCATCTAAAATCCACAGCTTAGCGCTGTTAAGCCAAAGTCTAACAAGTGCAACTCGACGTTGCTGGCCTGCTGATAGTGTTCTGACAGGTACATCTTCTAGGCCCACTAAGCCTAACTTACCTAATAAGTCATAAACCTGACTTTCATCGTTATAACCGTGAACACGCAACCAATGACAGACATTTTCAAATGCGGTAAGTTGAGTGTTTACACCCGTTTTATGCCCAATGAATAATAACTCAGCAGCAAATTCATCGTAATAATCATTAATTGAACGCTGCTCGAACAGCACCTCGCCCTCTTCTGGTTGAGCAAAGCCTGACAAAATCCTCAATAAAGAGGTTTTTCCCGCACCATTTGGGCCTTCAATTTGCATAATCTTGCCAGATCCGAGTGTAAAGCTAAGCGCTTCAAATAAACAGCGTTCTTGCTTGACGCAAGTAACAGATTTAACCTCTAGCAAATTAGTATTCTCGGTGCGTAAAATTGGGCGATAGTCTACCATAATGGTATGGTAATACGAACAGAGCTTTGCGACCGATTACTGAAAATTTGATTTAAAATAATGAACGAATTGCCAATTATAAACCTGAACTCGGTCTCATCTGAGTCTATCTCAACTTTAAGCGAAGCAAATAGACGCGCTTTGCATAACTCGATTGAGCAATCCTTCTTAGCTAAAAACATTTCGATAAAATCTGATTCAATCAGTATGGACATCGAAATAAGTGGACGCTGGCAAACTGTTCGCCTTGCAATAGAGCCTCAAAGTCAAAAACTTGAATTACCAGAAGCAATTGTTAAGCTTGATGAAACGGGATTAAAATTAACATTACAAACCCCAAAACAGGGTGTACATATCAAGGCTACTGACCAATTACTCTCTCTGTTGAACTTTTTAAAGGGAGATTCAATTGGCCCAAATATAACGACACACGCTGAAATAAAAACCACACCCGCAAGTCTTCAACTTCCTAAGCTTGATGTAAATCTAGCAATCAATCCAAGTCTTGCAAAAATACTTGCCGCAGAGCCTAAATTAATTGCAAAGTTAAATGCCAATACTGCACAGGTATTACTCACGATAAGTGATCGCTTTGGAGAGCAACTGCTCAAACAACCAATCGCCAGGAATAAAATTACACAGAGCCTAACAAATAGCTTTCCTTCTATGGTTCTTAATTTTTCTGAGAAAGCGCCAAAAATTCAACACCCAGTCACCAAAGCCGCTTTATCACTCAGAAATATAGAACTGCTTTCAACAAACACCCAAGACAAAAGCTGGCGGGCTGCAACACCTACTTCCACCATGCATGGCCTTGAAATTAGCGAAAAGTCGAAACAATATGCTATTCAATTAAAGCATTCAGCTAAGTCAATGCTTACACAGGCTACAAAGTTGGAAAGGCCCACAAACGAGGCGCCTCTCAAATCGGGGTTGCATTATGACAAGCCCTTGCTGAATGTTTCATTTAAAGACGTAAAGCAAGCAGTACGAGCTGCATTACAAAATATTATTGCAGCGCCTTTTATGTTGATCGGTGAGAAAAACAGTAAAAACACTGTTTCTTCAAATGTGGATATCGCGGCTGTTGTGAAGAAATTACCTACCTTAAACAAAACACCCGCCTCTCAAACGTTCATTTACCCTGAAGCAAAAAACTTAAAATCAGAACCGATTGTGCAGCTATTTTCTCAGATCAGACAAACAATAGCTTTTACACCGCAATTTACGATTACGACACCACTCAAAGTTCCGGAGCACCTTTTAGCAACCGCGCTATTTTCTCAGGAAAATTTGAAAGCAACGCCCAAAGCGTCCATGGCATCAAGTGTAAGTGATCCAAATAAGCTTCCATCTGAGTCAATTCCCTCACTTAAGCAAGAAGCATCATTACAGCAGCCAAAAGCCAAACAGGTGAAGACTGAAATAGACTCCAACAAAGCTCAAATGGCTACGCAAGAAAGGGTTATATCTAAAGAGTCAATTCAAAGAACACCTTCAAGCAGTGAAGTTAACTCTGATAAAGGGCTAAGCTCCCCCTTTGTAGGAGATAAAAACGCAAATAAAAGTGAGCAATTACAAACACCAAAAGCTTCTACTAAAAAAATAAATACTCGCTCCACGGCTTCTACTTTATCAAACCTACAAAGTGCAGTATCGCAGCAACATAAGACAGGAAAAGAGCAAAATGATGTTAAAAATGGTGCAGCTTCAGATACTCAAAGTTCAATGCAAAACAGTATGGGGCCGGTAACACAGCAAAGTAAAATCTTTTCGAAAAATACTAATGCTATACAACAAAGTCTCAGCCCCCAACCTCAAATAATGAATGACTCAAACCAAGTTAAGCTTCCTAGCCAAAATGTAGTGTCAATCATAAAGAATCATTATGTGCTTTCAGGTAGCCTTGAGAAACTTTTGATTAAGCCATTTATATCTGAGCAACAAATAGATAAAACCGAAAAATTGGTGCCGGAAGTAAGTTCAGAGCAGATTAATAAACTCTCACGCTTTAAGGATGACAAGTCACCAGACCTTACGCGTTTGGTGCATCAAGCTTTTTCTAGAATGATAGATGAGAAACAGCACTCTTCAGCTCAAATTGCCAATGAGCTTAACTTACCAAACCCAATTGCTAGCGCAGCGACTCAAAGCAATATAAATACTAACCTACAAAGTAGTAGTTTACTGAATAACGTTGAAAAGTTGCTGCTCACATTTTTATCTGCACCAAAAGTGATGCAAAATGAAAATATCGACAGTTCAACTCAAGCGAAATTCGATGCTCTGATAAAAACCCTACAACCCAATTTTAAAGCACAGAATATCGGCCAACTTCAGCAGCAAATCCCTAATTTAAACTCATCTTTAATGAGTGAACTCGTGCAACTCAATAATAGTTTGCAACAAAATATGGCTCAGTCAGTAAACATCAACCAAAATCAAAACCAAAGTAGTGATACCCAACTATTAGTCAGTTTGTTTTTACCAACAAAGCTCCCAGACAACTGCACACAGACACATTTACAAATAGGCAATTATAAAAAACCAGCAAAAGGTAATTTACCTGATAAAACGGTTTGGTATATCCGATTAAATTTCGACTTCGCTTCGGTAGGGAAACTCTTTGTACAAGCTGAACTCATGGATAAATCACTGGAATGTCAAATAACCGGAAACTCCTCTCAGGTGTGTACAATAGCTGCGCCGCACCTTGATACTTTGAGAAGGAAATTAAGTGCTCATGGTCTTCAAGTAGGTGACATCGAGTTAACTGAAGACAGTGAAAAAGCTGATTTATTTTTTACTCAGCATGCTATTGTCAATATTCAGGTTTAGGGGAAGATAATATGGAAAAAAAATCAGCCATTGGCTTACTATATGAAGCTGGCAAGTCACCTGAAGTTGTCTGTAAAGGGTTTGGTGACTTAGCCGATGAGATCATTACCCAAGCCAAAGAAAAAGGTATTATGATCCACGAAGATGCCGAACTGGCGTCGACATTAAATCAACTTGAGATGCACCAAGAGATCCCTAAAGAGCTCTATTATGTCATCGCCGAGTTAATTGCTTTTTCTTATGTTTTAAGAGGAAAGTTTCCACCTGGCTGGGAAGGTTTTAATAAGAAGCTAAATATAAAAGCTTGAAACAAAAAGCGCCGAGTAGAGTACTCAGCGCTTAAATTTAAGATTGCTTTTGGTGCAATGAAAGAAGTAACTCTGCTTCTGCTCGAGGTATTTCACACTCTTGCATTATCTCTTCGAGACCGGCACCTAATTCAATCATTTTAACCGCTCGAGAATAAATTTTTGCGTCTGGATCATCATACTTTTGTGCAGCTTGTTGCTGAGCTAAATCTTTAGCAAAATTTTCACAAGCCAATAAACGCTTGCCTATGCTCATTAAACCCGATCTTAACTCCGCTATTTCACTGCGTAGTATCTCAGTTTGAGCATTCGATTCTTCGAGCTGTTGTTTTAAAAACTTTTGATTTTTATGATTTTGTTCTAACTTTTTTTGCAACCTAAAAACAAACCCCAGGCATATTAAAAAGAAGATGCCTGAGGTAATAGTGACTGCAATAAAAGCAAGATTTTCTTGAACGACAGCTACCACTTATATGTGACTCAATTCATCCCACTCATCATCGCTGAGTAACTTATTCAAATCAACAAGAATAAGTAGCTCACCCTCACGGTTCGAAACGCCTTGGATGAACTTAGCACTTTCTTCAGTACCAATGTTTGGTGCGCTGTCAATTTCTGAGCTGCGTAAGTAAACAACTTCAGCAACACTATCAACAAGAATACCAATGACCTGCTTTTCTGCTTCGATGATGACAATCCTAGAATTGTCTGTCACCTCTGCACTCATCAAACCAAAACGTGCGCGAGTATCAATGACCGTAACAACGTTACCACGCAGATTGATAATACCAAGAACATAGCTTGGTGCTCCAGGAACTGGGGCAATTTCAGTATAACGCAGCACTTCCTGCACTTGCATTACATTAATACCATACGTTTCGTCTTCTAACTTATAAGTTACCCATTGAAGAACTTCATCATTACTGTCGGCATTATTGTCTGCAGAAAGTAGTCTATCTTGGCTCATGGTTATACTCCATAAAGTTCTGAGTTACTGCTCTTGGCTATCTAAGCCTTGCTCTAGTAAGCGGTTTAAATTCTCTACATCAATCAAAGCACACATTTTTTCTTTAATGACGCCTGCAAGCCAAGGTCGCTTGCCACCATTTATGCGCCATTTAATGTCTTCAGGCTTTAATGTAATGTTATTAATCAAATTTTCAGCCAACAACCCCCAAGGGCTATCTCCGAGTGTAATTAAGTATTGATAATCCAGTTTCTCTTCAAGCTCTGGGGTATACTTCTCTGGCATAACCCATCTAGCAGTATCAACAACATTTAGCTTTTCTTCACGGTTAAGCATGACACCTTTAAACCACTTAGGTTTGCCGAAAAGTTGTGTCACTTCTCCTAGTTGGTGAATACCACCTAAAGACTTTAAAGGAACAGCAAGGGTTAGCCCTGCGACTTCAAAAAATAGAGCTTGAAACTCACTTTCACCATACTCTTCTTGAACACTTGTTAAACTTGGTTCAACAACAGCTTCTTCTTTGATAATAGTATTATTTTTTGTTAACTCAAGATCTTTCGATTCACCCTCTGGTATTTCGACAACCTCACGGCTTTTTAATTCCGATGTGGGCTGAGTCTCAACGATATCTGGTATAACTTTATTGACTGGTTGGCTTAACTCTGTCTCAGTAATCTCAGGTACACGCTCGAGTAATTTTGCCACTGGGGCAAGCATAGTCTCTTGAGGCTCATCTTCTTGTAATAATGCGCCAAGATACTGTTTCATTACTTTTTCATTAGCAAACAGATGTTTACTCATATACCCTCTAACTACTCTTAATTAAATACTCTAGCAGTGCTTTATACGCAAATACACCTCTAGATTTAGGACAGAACTCAACCGGCGCTTGCTGTGCCAAACTGGCATCTCGAAATTTTGTGTCGACTGGAATAACACCAGGCCACACAGACCCTTCGTAATTGGCAAGCAATGTTTTGTATGCCTCTAACGATGCCTTCGTTCGCTTATCATACATGGTTGGTACGATAGTGTAATTATATTGTTTTGCTTGAGAGCTTTGCATTAATTCCATAGTACGCATCATACGATCTAAACCTTTGAGCGCTAGGAACTCTGTTTGCACAGGAATTAACACACGTTCACTGGCTGCGAGTGCATTTACCATTAACACACCTAGTACAGGTGGGCAATCAAGAATCGCATAATCGTAGTGTTCACTTATTTTCGCGAGTGTTTTTTTCAGAATTAAGCCCATACCATTGCGGTTTCCCATGCTTCGGTCTAGCGTCGCAATCGCCATAGTTGCTGGTAAAATATCAAGGTTCTCAATGGTTGAGGGGCATAAAGCTTGGAGGATTTCCTCGCTCTCCATTGCCGTCCCTCGAGCAAAAATATCATAAACACTGACTTCTAACTCTTCAGAATCAATGCCAAAATAATAAGTCAGGGATGCGTGAGGATCTGTATCTATCAGCAAAACGCGTTTGCCTTGCTTGGCGAGAATACCGCCAAGACTCACTGTAGTTGTTGTTTTTCCAACACCACCTTTTTGATTTGCTACAGTCCAGATTTTCACGAAAAAAATACTTCCTAGTGCTTTAAGAAATAGATTAACAACCTATTTCTTTATTAATTCTTGTGGCAACATCATGTAAAGCCAAGCTTTCAGAAGATAGCCCTGCATTTGCAACAGCTTGAGGCATGCCGTAAACCACGCAGGTCTGCTCATCCTGAGCCCAGATTGTTGCGCCTGACTGTTTGAGTAAACGTGCGCCATCTCGACCATCTGCGCCCATTCCCGTCAGAACAATCGCGAGTACATCAGCTTGATAAGCTTTTGCAGCACTTGCAAAGGTGACATCAACGCAAGGCTTGTAGGTTACTCTTGCACTGTCATCCTCAAACACTCGAAGCGTTTTCATTGCACCTTTAGACTCAACCAGCATTTGCTTGCCACCTGGGGCCAAATAAGCAACACCTGGCTGTAATTTATCACCATGTTCTGCCTCTTTTACCTTTATCTTGCACAGGCTATTTAACCGTGTAGCGAAAGCAGGTGTAAAAGCTGCTGGCATATGTTGAATCAACAATATCGGATGTGGAAAGTTAGCAGGTAGCTGTGTCAGAATGGTTTGCAATGCAACAGGACCGCCTGTTGAAGTCCCTATTGCCACTATTTTGTATTGCTTTCCAGAAGCTTTGAACTGTTTAGCTGTCGTGGCTGAGTTTGATGCTGGCTGAACAGCTGTTCTTTGAAAGCTTCTATCCGGTTGAGCAACGCTTGCAGTACGAGCCGACACTGCAGGTCTACCCGAAACCTGCGGTTGAGAAGGTGCTGGCTTGCTCACAGCAGGTCGAGAATAACTGCTAATTGAGCGAGGAAGCCTTCTTCGTCCAATTTCTTTTACTTTGTTTTGTAGAGACTTAATTGCTTCTTCGCTATTTCGGGCAATGTCTTCAAACTTTTTAGGTAAAAAGTCTAATGCGCCTGCATCAAGCGCATCTAGAGTAGCACTTGCCCCTTCACGAGTTAGTGATGAAAACATTAAGATTGGAGTAGGGTTGGCCTGCATAATTTTTTTAACGGCGCTAATTCCGTCTAAAATAGGCATTTCTACATCCATAGTAATAACATCTGGACGTAATGAAGCCGCCTTTTCAACCGCTTCTTGTCCATTAACAGCAAAGTCAATTACCTTAATATCACTATCTTGCTCTAAAATTTCGCTGACTCGACGCCTAAAAAAGCTTGAATCATCTACAACTAAAACTTTTACTGCCATTGGCATACTCTATGAATTCTGAAGAACGAAAAGTGGTGCATCCGCACCACTTTACAATGTGTTACTATTTGAGGTTATTTACCTGCATAGTGTTTTAGCATATTTGGCACATCTAAAATTAATGCTATGCCACCATCAGAAGTGATTGTTGCACCAGCCATACCTGGTGTACCTTGCAATAGAGCATCTAGTGGCTTTATTACAACTTCTTCTTGGCCGATGAGAGAATCAACCACAAAGCCAACTTGTTGAGTACCTATTTGCACTATAACAACATGTCCTTCAGCTTTCTTCGTTGATCTATCAGCCCCTTTAACAAGCCAGTGCTCTAAGTAGAATAAAGGAATTGCTTTTTCACGCACAATAATCGTTAACTGGCCATCTACCACATTTGTTTTTGTTAAATCTAAATGGAAGATCTCACTCACACCAGCGAGAGGTAAAGCAAATGTTTGTTCACCAACAATAACCATTAGGGTTGGTAAAATAGCCAGTGTTAATGGAACTTTTATCTCGAGGATAGTACCCACACCGAGTTCTGATTGAATATTAACAGAGCCGTTAAGTTGAGTGATTTTCGTTTTAACAACGTCCATCCCAACGCCGCGGCCTGAAATATCTGAAATTTCTTCTTTTGTTGAGAAACCAGGTGCAAAAATCAAGTTATAAGCTTCGGTGTCAGACAACCGACTTGCTTGGTCTGAATCAATAACGCCTTTATTAATCGCAATCTTTTTCAATTTTTCAGCATCCATCCCTGCACCATCATCTTTAATGGTCAACAGAATATGGTCACCTTCTTGAGAAGCAGAGAGGGTCACTGTACCTGTACGAGGTTTACCTGATGCCTCACGAACATCTGGCATTTCAATACCATGGTCAACTGAATTTCTAACTAAGTGAACAAGCGGATCTGCAAGCGCTTCTACTAAGTTTTTATCTAAATCGGTCTCTTCACCTTCAAGAATAAGATTAATATCTTTCTTTAAACTACGAGCTAAGTCTCTAACAACACGAGGGAATCGGCCAAATACTTTCTTAATTGGCTGCATTCGTGTTTTCATTACCGCACCTTGTAGATCCGCGGTAACCACGTCAAGGTTAGATATCGCCTTACCCATAGCCTCACTGCTAGAATTATTTGCCAAACTAACGAGACGGTTTCTCACTAATACCAGTTCACCCACCATGTTCATAATTTGATCTAGGCGTTTTGTATCAACTCGTACTGTCGTCTCAGCTTGAGGTGCTGGCGGTTTTTTGGCTGAAGCTGGCGCACCTTGGGCTTTTGCAGCTGGTGCTGGTGAAGGTGCTGGCTTTGCTGGTTGAGGAGCCGGTTTGGGTTTTGCAACTGACTTAGCTGCAACGGGCTCAGGTTGATTGGCTTCAATATTCGCGGCAGGCTTGCTAGGTACAGCAGTTTCTAATGACTTTGGCGCCCCGCCTTTACCATGAAGTTCATCTAACAATGCCTCGAATTCTTCATCGTTTATTTCATCATCACTTGAAGATGGTGCTGAAGAGGATGATGAAGACGCTTGGCTAGTGCCTGTGCTTGTTTGAGCAGGTGTACTAATCGTACCAAAACTACCAACGCCATGAAGCTCATCTAAAAGGCTATCAAACTCATCGTCTGTAATATCACCATCATCTGTGCTTGAGGCAGTTGAAGGAGTTTGCTCAACTGCTGGGCCTTTACCAGCCCCATGTAGCTCATCAAGTAAGCTCTCAAATTCGTCTTCTGTTATTTCATCAATACTTTCTGAGGTAGTTTCACCAGCTACATCATCGGTATCAATATCAAAAAGAATATCATCAGCAGATAAATCAACATGTGGTGTCTCTTCAACAACAGGCTCTGGTTCTGAACTTGGAGTAGAAATTTGCTCGTCTTCTGATTCAGGCTTACTTAACTGGTGAAGTGTCTCAAGTAAAGCAGGATCTGCGGGATCAGGTTGTTCACGATTTTGAATGTGCGCGAACATTTCATTGATGGTATCTAAGGACTGAAGAATGACATCCATCAATTCAGGAGAAACAGAACGTTGCCCTTGTCTTAAAACATCGAATACATTTTCCGCACCATGACATGCGTCAACAAGCTCAGTCATGCTCAAAAAGCCCGCACCACCTTTAACGGTGTGAAAGCCTCTAAAGATTGCATTTAATAATTCTTTATCTTCAGGGTTATTCTCTAGCTCAACAAGCTGCTCAGATAACAACTCTAATATTTCACCAGCTTCAACAAGAAAGTCTTGCAATATATCTTCATCGACTTCAAAGCTCATGTACACACTCTCCTATTAGAAGCCTAAGCTCGACAATAAATCGTCGACCTCATCTTGATTGGATACGACATCTTCTCTAGATTCTGCATTCATTATCGGACCTTCAGGTCCAGATATCTCTACAGGATCAATTTCAGCAACCTGAACCCCTTCAATGTTTTCTTTTTGTTTTGATTGAGGTTCTTCTGCTGAACCAAATACAGTTAGTAAGTGGATTAAACTGTCTTCTACTTCTCTAACTAATTCGATAACACGTCGAATGACCTGACCAGTTAAGTCTTGATAATCTTGAGCCATTAAAACATTTGTCATATGCCCCTGAAGCTCATCTGTTGTTGCTTGAGAGCCTTGCATAAACTTATCTAAATCATGACAAAGAGATTTGAATTCACCAAGCTGGATATCACGTCTCATAAGTCGATCCCAAGTTGGTTTTATATCAGATAAATCGTCTGCGAGCTGCTGCGCGAGAGGCAAACTTGCTTCAACTGCATCCATCGTTTTATTGGCTGCGTTTTCTGTCATTTCCATGACGTAATTCAAACGTTCTTTAGCATCCGGTAAGGCTTCTGTCGTCAAATCAGAAATACGAGTATCAAGCTCAAAATTTTTCAATGACTCGTGTAGTTGACGAGTCAATTTACCCACTTCAGCAAAAAGTTCAGATTGCTCTTTACTTGCAGCCTCCATGATTAATTTATCTGCTTTATCTTGCTCGCCTTGCTCAAGATAAGTAACCAGTTGCTTAGCTTGCTCAAGTGTTATTTGAGGCACAGAAGGTGCTGACATCCGCCTCTCCTTCTCAGTTATTTAGGCTAAACGTTCAAACACTTTTTCTAATTTTGTTTTAAGTGTTCCAGCAGTGAATGGTTTTACAATATAACCATTTACACCAGCTTGCGCCGCAGCAACAATTTGCTCTTTTTTCGCTTCAGCTGTCACCATAAGTACTGGTATATGCTTAAGGCTGTCATCTGCACGAATAGCACGGAGAAGATCGATACCTTGCATGCCTGGCATATTCCAGTCCGTGACTACGAAGTCAAATTCTTGGTTTTGAAGCATAGGGAGAGCTGTACTGCCATCATCTGCTTCTTGTACGTTTGTAAAACCTAAGTCTCTAAGCAGGTTTTTGATTATTCTTCTCATCGTAGAAAAATCATCAACCACAAGAATTTTCATGTTTTTATCCAAAACATCCTCCAGTGAGGTTTGAACCTATTATTATTACTCTAATTGACCCAGTCATTGATTTTAGCCCTAAGCCTGATCATTGCCTGCCCATGAATTTGGCTTACTCGAGATTCACTTACTTCGAGTATTTGCCCTATTTCTTTTAAATTCATTTCATCGTTATAGTAAAGAGATAAGACAAGTGCGTCTCTTTCTGGTAACGATTGAATCGCCGTGAGCAACGATTCGTTAAAACGCTCATTTTTAACGTTATTGAACGGTTTGTCTAGCGCTAAATCATTGTTAACTGGAGTGATTACGTCTTCATCGACGCCTAAATCTTCAATTCCAATGATTTTACTCGCATTCACATCATGTAGAATATGATGGTACTCATCCAGAGGAATATCAAGTTTTTCAGCGATTTCAGTGTCTTTAGGTTCTCGACCTAAGGCGCTTTCTAGATTAGCGATGGCCTCAGCGACCATACGACTATTTTTATGAACGCTTCTTGGCGCCCAGTCTCCACGACGAATTTCATCTAGCATTGCGCCTCGAATTCTGATCCCAGCAAAAGTTTCAAAGCTTGCGCCTTTACTTGCGTCAAAATTTTTACTGGCTTCAATCAAGCCTATCATGCCTGATTGCACAAGGTCATCTAACTGAATGTTTGCAGGTAAGCGAGCCAACAAATGGCACGCCACTTTTTTGACAAGACCGGTATGACGCTCTATCACTCTATTGAGATTGTCTGTAGTTTGATAGCCCATCGCTTTACCCATCGATGACGACATAGTTATCCGTTGACTAGCTGTTCAATAAAAAACTCTAAATGACCAGAAGGTTGATGTGGTATTGGCCATTTAACTGCTTTACTCGCTAAACCTCTAAATGCAACCGCTGCCGGAGAATTTGGAAATAACTCAACAATGGTTTTTTGACGGCGAGAAGACTTACGCATATTTTCATCAAACGGAATGGTTGCAACTAATTCTAGTGCAACATCTAAAAATCTGTCTGTAACCTTAGAAAGTTTAGCAAAAAGCTCCTGACCTTCGCGTAAACTTCGAACCATGTTAGCAACAATTTTGAAACGGTAAACACCATGCTCACGACTGAGAACCTTAATAAGTGCGTACGCATCAGTGATTGAAGTAGGCTCATCACATACAACAACCATCACATCTTGGGCTGCACGAGAAAAACTAAGCACCATGTCAGAAATGCCCGCGGCGGTATCAACAATTAGAATATCAAATTCTGTGTTTAATTCACTGAAGGCACGAATGAGACCTGCATGCTCTGCTGGGGTCAACTCAACCATATTTTGTGAACCTGAGGTAGCCGGTACAATTTTGATACCTGCAGGTCCTTCAACTAAGATTTCATCTAACTCACATTCACCCGACAGGACATGAGATAAGTTTTTTTCAACTCTTAAACCAAGCATCACGTCACAATTTGCCAAACCTAAGTCGGCATCTAGGACGAGTACTCTGTTTCCTTGCTGACCAAGTGCAATAGCCGTATTTAATGAGACATTGGTTTTACCAACCCCTCCTTTACCACCCGTTACTGCAATTACTTTTACGCCATGGTTGCCATTTTGATTCATTCTACGCAGGCCACTTGCTTGATCTAATACTGTGTTAATCATACATTCCTACTGTCTGAGACGCTACAGGTACACGTCGCGAATGTTGTGCTTTTATTCTCTTTAAATACAATTGCTCAGCCTTTTTGACCATTTTACGAGCATTTGCTACACGAATGTCTTCTGGCACTCGTTGACCGTTAGTAAGATACCCTATTGGCAAGCGATTTTGAATCGCAATACTAATAATCTCGCCTAAACTTAGACATTCATCAAGTTTTGTAAAAATACAACCACTTAAATTCACCTTTTGGAAGTGACGAACAGCCTCTTGCAATACATGCATTTGCGATGTTGCACTCAAAACCAAATAGCTTCTTATATCGACCCTAGAACTTCTCATTAAAGTATTTAGTTGTTCTGTTAAACGAATATCTCTTTGACTCATACCCGCAGTATCTATTAATACTAGACGCTTATTCCGTAAATGATATAAAACTTCTGCTAATTCATTGGCATCTTTTACTTGTTTTACTGGACAACCAATAATTCTGCCGTACGTTGCCAGCTGCTCATAAGCACCAATTCTATAAGTATCAGTTGTGATTAACGCAACTTTGTCTGCACCGTATTTCTGCGCGCCTAATGCAGCAAGTTTAGCGACTGTCGTTGTTTTACCTACACCAGTTGGACCTACTAATGCATATACACCACCTTGACGAAGAATATCGTTATTAGTTGTATGCATTTGATTTGCCACCATTTCAAGCAATGAATTCCATGCTTCTTTGCGAGAAACGTCATCAGGGATGAAACAAGCCATTTGTTCAGCTACTTCTTTGTCAACACCCATGCCTTGCAAACGATCAACTAAGCAAGCCCTAGTTGGGTCTCTTCTTTCCATTTCTTGCTTCATTAAGCCTGATACTTGGTGTTCAAGTAATTGACGGATGGCATTCATTTCTTCTCTCATGGTTGCCATTTCATCGACTTTTTTTGGCGCAGGTTCAAAATCATCCGCAAACCCTGTATCAAGGTCATCATCAAAGCTCCATGATTGCGCTTGCTGTTGAGTTTTAACATTTGGTTCAGCTCTGAAGTTTTGTGTTGAGGTTGGAAGCTCATAACGCTCTTCAGTCGCTTGACGAGGTTTAAATACCTCTTCGGTATTAATGCCTGATTGAGAGAACATAGATGCAAGCTCAGGCGAACGAGGCTTTGGAGCTTGTCTGTCTAATAGAGCCTGTAAACTGTCTGCTACTTGAGCTTGAGGTTCTGGTTTTGCACGCTGAGGTTCTGGGCGAACAATACGAGGTTGCACAGCTCGAGTTTGTGCTGGTGCTGGATTTACTCGTGGCGCCTCAACGGGTGTTTCTGGCGCTCTGTCATTATCCACGGCTGCAACAATTTCTACACCATCTGCCAGTTTCTTGTTTGACATAATCACAGCATCAGCGCCAAGCTCTTCTTTTACTTCTTTCAGTGCTGTGCGCATATCTTTGGCAAAAAAACGTTTAATTTTCATGTTACAACCCCTTAATTCCTATCTATTGTCCAACTGAGCTTACAATTTTGATTTGTCTTTCATCTGGTACTTCTTGATATGACATCACTCGAAGACCTGGGATCGTATGTTTAACAAATCTTGAAAGCACACTTCTTAACATACCTGAGGTTAGAAGGATGGATGGGTCGCCTAGCATTTCTTGCGTTTGGTGCGCTTCTCTTAATGATGTTTGAAGTCGCTCCGCAAGGCCTGGCTCTATTCCAGCCCCTTCATCACCCGCGTTCTGAAGTGACTGATGCAACATCTGTTCCAACTCAGGCGCCAATGTTATGACAGGGATTTCATCTGCACCGCCAACCGCGTCTTGCACAATTAATCTACGCAGTGAAATTCGCACTGCAGAGGTTAATACATCAGGGTCTTGACTACGCGGTCCATACTCAACAAGGGTCTGAACAATCGAGCGCATATCGCGGATTGCAACACCTTCATTCAGTAAGTTTTGCAACACTTTAACAACCGTAGTGAGTGGAAGAATATCTGGTACTAAGCCTTCAACTAAACGAGGATGAGACTTAGCAAGCATATCTAATAAATTTTGTACTTCTTCATGCCCTAATAACAATGATGCGTTGTTTGTAAGTAATTGACTAATATGAGTTGCGACTACAGTCGCTGCATCTACAACAGTGTAACCTAATGAGTGCGCTTCATCTTTTTGTTCCGGTTTGATCCAAACCGCCTCTAAGCCAAAAGCTGGATCTGTGGTTGCTACGCCATTGATTGGACCAAATACTTGTCCTGGATTTATAGCTAATTCATCACCATGTTTTAATTCCCCATTACCTGAGCCAACCCCCATTAAGGTGATACGGTATTCATTTGGATCTAATTCAAGATTATCACGAATATGCACAGGCGGAACCAAGAAACCTAGCTCTTGTGAAAGCTTCTTACGAACACCTTTAATACGACTTAACAATTCACCACCTTGAGCTTGATCTACAAGCGGGATTAATCGATAGCCAACTTCCAGGCCAATCACATCAACTGGTTGAACGTCGTCCCAGCCAAGCTCTTTTTGCTCTTGAGGCTTATTTGCAATATCACCACCTGCTGCCTGTTGTTGCGCTTCTTGCTCTGCAGCTTTTGCTTTTTGCTGTTGTGTGTAATAAGCCAGATAGCCAAGCAACGTACCTAAGCTTAAAAATGCAATATGTGGCATACCTGGCACTAAGCCCATCGCGATTAAGATACCTGCTGCAATATAGAGAGATTTCTCATTCCCTAGTTGAGTTTTAAACTGCTCCCCCATGTTATGAGATTCATTTTGGCGAGTAACGACGATTGCAGTACCAATTGAAAGTAAAAGAGAAGGGAGCTGTGCAACCAAGCCATCACCAATGGTAAGTAATGTGTATACTTCCATGGCTTTTGAAAACGATAAGTCATGTTGGATCATGCCAACAAATAAACCACCAATGATGTTGATAGCTAAAATCACAATTCCTGCTATTGCATCGCCTTTTACGAACTTACTGGCACCATCCATTGAGCCATAAAAGTCTGCTTCACGTGTTACTTCATCACGACGTTTACGTGCTTCATCTGCGCTGATAAAACCAGCATTTAAATCGGCATCGATAGCCATTTGCTTACCAGGCATAGCATCTAATGTGAAACGCGCAGATACCTCTGAGATACGACCAGCACCTTTTGTGATTACCACAAAGTTGATGATAATCAGGATTAAGAAAACAACTAAACCAACGGCATAGTTCCCCCCAATTACCACAGAACCAAACGCTTCAATTACCTTACCTGCGGCATCTCCGCCATTGTGGCCTTCTAATAATACAACACGAGTACTGGCTACATTCAAGGCTAAACGCATAATGGTGGCAATAAGCAGAACCGCTGGGAACATGCCAAATTCGAGTGGTTTCATGGTGTATACAGTGACGAGTAATACCACCAATGCCAAAGCGATATTAAAAGAGAATAGAATGTCTAAAAGGAATGGAGGTAAAGGCAAAATTACCATGCCCAAAGCCGCAAGCACTAATAATGGCGTTCCGACCCCTTTCGCATAGTCTTTTTTATTCTCATTAAGACTTTGTAAAACCGCTTTAAAATCCATAACTTAACAACTACAAAATATTGACACTGGTCTAATAAAGCAATTTGTAAGCCAAGATGTATTTACTTGCTAGTACCTCATATCTTCTGGAATAGGTAAATTCTTACTTAAACTAGTCGGCCTTCTACCTCGACCTTTTTGATAACGTTTTAGCTGAAATACATAGGCTAATACTTGCGCAACAGCTGTAAATAACTGGTCAGGGATTTGATCACCCACTTCTGTTGTGTGATAAAGTGAGCGCGTTAAGATTGGCGATTCAACAATAGGAACTTCATTACCTTTCGCTATTTTTCGGATTTGCATTGCTAATTCATCGATACCTTTAGCAAGCACAATTGGGGCGCCCGCTTTTTCAGTATCGTATTTAAGTGCAACTGAATAATGGGTTGGGTTAGTTACAATAACATCAGCATCTGGCACGTCCTGCATCATACGCCTTTGTGACATTTCTCGTTGTGTTCTTCTAATACGTGCCTTTATTTGGGGATCACCTTCAGAGTTTTTGTATTCATCTTTCACTTCTTGCAAAGTCATTTTCAATTGCTTGTGATGATTGTAACTTTGATATGGTGCATCAATGGCTGAAATGATGATCATCGTGCAGCTCAATGCTAAAAACATCCAGGCCAATATCTCTAGCGCATGGATGATAGAACTCGGGACCTGCTCAATACTTAAATGAAGTATTTCGTAGAAGAATATTTGAATGAGCAGAATTGCAAAGCCAGCAACTAAAACAAACTTCAACACAGACTTCAACAATTCGACGGCGGCTTGAGGTCCAAACATACGTTTAACACCTTTCATAGGCGACATTTTACTTGCCTTAGGTGCTGCAGCCTGCCAACTGAAATTAAACCCACCTAATATGGTATTGCCAACAATACCCGCGATGGCGATGATAAAAACAAACATCGCCATTGGAAAGAATAATTCAGAAAGCATCTCTCCCCAGACCGAGAACATTTTTGTTGTATCGTATGTTTCATTGCGATTTAACGAGAGACCTCGGCCCATTATGTTATATAAGCCTTTCGCGATAGCGGGTCCATACATTAGTAATGCAACCGCTGAGAATATCAGTACAAAGGTAGTGCCTAATTCTTTTGAACGGGCAACTTGCCCTTTTTTTCGGGATTCATCTATTTTTTTGTCGGTGGGTTCTTCGGTCCTTTCTTGACCTGAATCTTCAGCCATATTTTACACCGTGCACCCAATTAAATTACATAGTAGCTCAGTCATTTTAAGCCACTGATATTCATATTGCACAATGAAGTTACCTAGAGTAGCCCATATAATCACTAATCCAGCAACCAAAGTAAATGCAAAACCCACTGAAAAAATATTCATCTGAGGCGCAGCTCTCGTCATGATCCCAAATGATAAATTAATTACCAGCATAGCGGTCAAAGGGGCTAAAGAAAGCGCTAGTGCTGTAGCAAACATCCAGCCCCCCCAATTTACAATTTGCCAATAGTTATCTACTGTCCATGTAAATTGTCCAATCGGAATACTTTCAAAACTATAAAGCACCATTTGGATCAGCATCAAATGACCGTTAAAGACAAAAAACAGTAATGTGGAGAGGATCAGATAAAACTGACCTACTGCTGGCACGCTTAATCCGTTGGCAGGGTCAACAACTGAAGCAAAACCGAGGCCTGTTTGCATTGCGAGAATTTGACCTGCCACGATGAACGTATTCAAGAGTAATATCGAAGCAAAGCCAATTGCAAAGCCTATGATCATCTCTTCAATTACGACTAACACCATGGCAAAAGAAAAAAGATCAATAAATTGAGATTTAGGCAACATAGGCATTGCGGCAAAGGTGATTACGACACACAGGGCTAATTTAATGCGTGAAGGTACACTTTTTGCGCCCAAACCAGCCATTATCATCATCATACTGGTGACTCGAACGAGCGGCAGGATAAAGTCGCTTAGCCATTGGATAACAACAGCAAAAGGAAACTCCATTATTACCCTGCTATTTCAGGGATTTGCATAATCAACCCTTGGAAGTAATCCATTAGTATTTGCGTGATCCAATGACCACCAATGATCAAAGCAAGGATTGTAATGATAAGACGAGGTAAAAAGCTGAGCGTTTGTTCGTTAATTGATGTCGCAGCCTGGAAGACAGCCACTACAAGACCAATTAATAAACCTGGTACAACAATCGCTGAAACAAGCTTTATAACCACGAATAATGCATCACTTAATATGTCGACAAAAACTTCCGGTTCCATATCAGACTCCTAAGCCAAAACTTCGAGCAAGCGTCCCCATAACTAACCCCCAGCCATCAACAAGAACAAACAGCATGATCTTAAATGGCAACGCAACAATCATTGGCGATAACATCATCATACCCATAGCCATCAAAACACTGGCAACGACGAGGTCAACAATCAAAAATGGAATGAAGAACATAAAACCAATGATAAATGCGGTTTGTAATTCACTCGTAACGAATGCCGGAATAATCACTACAAAGGGGGTGTCTTCCGGGCTATCAAGTTGGTCATAGCCCGCAATTTTCGCAAAAGTTTCAAGGTCTTTTATTCTTGTCTGCGATAACATAAATGCTTTTATCGGCTCTTTCGCTTGTTCAAGTGCTTGGATTGATGTGAGCTCTTCATTGAGATATGGCTGAACCGCCCTTTCATTAATTTGCGAAAATATGGGCGCCATAATGAAGAAAGTCAAAAATAACGACATCCCTAGCAAAATCTGATTAGAAGGTGATTGCTGTAAACCGATTGCTTGTCGAAGAATAGCCAGCACAACAATAATGCGAGTAAAAGAGGTCATCATAATAACTGCGGCCGGAATGAAGCTTAGGGCTGTCATTAAAGCCAAAACTTGTAGTGTTACAGAGTACTCTTGAGATCCATCTGGATTCGTCGTAACACTTAGCGCTTCTATCCCCTCTGCGCCAGCAAAAGGCGCGAGTAACAAAAGTAATATGCCTACACTTAATTTAATCATCTGTATTGTTCTTCTTATTGGCTGGCATCATAAAGCGGCTTAACTCTTTTGCAAAAGCGGGGGTATTTTGGTTACTCAGGGGCGTTTCGAGCTGATACAAATAATTAATGTTTTGAGAAGTGACTCCCAGTAGGTGGTGCTTACCATCAAGCTCAATCACCATCAAACGTTCTCTGTTACCCAGAGGAAAGCTTCTAACAACTTTAAAGTCGGGGTTATTACCTAGACTAGGATTAAGTCTTTTTAAAAGTACCGCCAAACCAACAATTAAGCCTAACACCAAAAAAAGTGATAGGCTCATTGATACTAAATCGCTACTAAGACCTATATTACTTGACCCAGCAAGTGCCGGAGCGGAAAACACTGCAACCGAAAGCAACCCCTTTCTCATCGTAGTTTCTTAATTCGCTCAACTTGACTGATAACGTCTGTAAGACGAATACCAAACTTGTCATTTACGACAACGACTTCTCCGTGAGCGATGAGAGTACCATTAACAAGCACATCCAGAGGCTCACCCGCAACTCTATCAAGCTCAACAACTGAGCCTTGGTTAAGCTGAAGTAAATTACGAATATTAATCTTAGAACGACCCACTTCCATCGAAATGGTGACTGGGATATCTAAAATAGTATCAAGCTTACGCTTTTCTTCTGCCGATAAACTTTGAGACGAATCTTGTAACTCATCGAGCTCAGCAACCGAAACATCGCCGCCATCATCGGCACCTTCTGCTTCAGCTAAGGCCGCCGCCCATTCATCCATAGTATCTTGATCATCGCTCATAACTTAAAACCTAATAGTTAACCTTACCAATCTAAATCCACACCCTCTGATAGGTGTAGATCTTCCTCTAGCTCTGCCAGCTCAGCATCAGAATCGAGCTTTTTCCCACCTTTTGTGAAAACATGCAGCTCAGATTTAACAGACTCAGGGCGTTTAATTTTTTCACTAATTTGTAGTGCAACATTATCTCTAGAACGGCCCATTTTCGCTCTAAATGTTGGTAAATCTTCAACAAAAACAGTTATATGCTCTGGCATTTCAACTGGAATAACGTCCCCAGCTTTAAGCCCCATAACCTGTTCTAATGATAAATCTATTTCTAATAGTTGCGTAGATAGCTCTACTTCGACATCCATGATTTCATCACGTAACGCTTTACTCCAGCGCAAGTCAGTATCTTCTGTATCAGATTGTACACCGGCATCTAACAGCTCACGAATGGGCTCAAGCATTGAGTAAGGCAATGAAATATGAAAATCACCTCCACCGCCATCTAGCTCAATATGAAATGAGCTAATAACAACCACTTCAGTTGGGCTCACAATATTCGCCATCGCTGGGTTTACTTCTGAGTCTAAGTACTCAAAAGACACATCCATTACAGGCGCCCATGCTTCTTTGTAATCCTCGAAGATGATTTTAAGTAGCATCTGCACAATACGACGTTCAGTTGGCGTGAATTCACGGCCTTCAATTTTTGCATGGTAACGGCCATCACCACCAAAGAAATTATCTACTAAAATAAATACTAGGCGCGCTTCCATGGTGATCAAACCAGTACCTTTTAAAGGTCTAAATCTCACCATGTTTAAGCTAGTTGGAACAAACAAGGTATGTATGTATTCACCAAACTTGAGCATTTGCACGCCATTTATAGATACTTCGGCGGTGCGGCGCATCATATTAAATAGGCTGATCCGCATATGCCTTGCAAATCGTTCGTTAACGATCTCAAGGGTCGGCATACGACCACGAACAATACGATCTTGAGAAGAAAAGTCATACTGCAGTGCACCAGCAGAGGACTCACCGCCCTCTTCGACTATCTCGTCTTCTTCGACTTCATCAACACCGTGTAAGAGCGCATCAATTTCGTCTTGGGATAATAAATCGCTCACTTAACCCTCGCTACTGCATAACAAAGCCGGTGAATAACACGCGTTCGATCACTTTGCTGCCTTCAACAGCTTCCATCGCGGCCTGCACTTTATCTAAGGCGGTTAGACGGATAGTTTCTTTACCTGCTGAAGTACTTAACTCGTCAGCGGTCGTGGTTGAAAGCACACCTAGTAATGTACTTTCAATAAGTGGAATATGTTTCTTAGCAACTTCTTCATTAACGTCACCACGAACAAGAAGTTGCACTTTAATTTGTACAATTCGATCTCGGCTTGCGCCAGGCACATTGAATACAAAAGGTCTTGGCATGGCTACGTATAATGCACTACCAAGTTCTGCACCTGAGGATTCAGAAGTAGCCTCTGTCGCAACCGTTTCTTCGGCTAAAGTCTCAGCCGGTTCTTCATCACCTGATAAAAATAAAAAAGCTCCAACAGCACCTGCAATTAAAACTACAGCCGCAGCAATGATAATAATGAGCTTTTTCTTGCCGCCACCCGACTCTTCAATTTCTAAATCAGTTTCTTCTGCCATGCCCAGCCTTCAAATTTTATTCTAATCTAATCAATATTAGCAGCTGTTAAGCGTAGTAATCTATGCCAGACTCACTGCTTGATGAATTTGTTCTAGTTTGTTGGCTAT
This sequence comes from Pseudoalteromonas sp. MTN2-4, assembly GCF_042848605.1. Classification (NCBI taxonomy): domain Bacteria; kingdom Pseudomonadati; phylum Pseudomonadota; class Gammaproteobacteria; order Alteromonadales; family Pseudoalteromonadaceae; genus Pseudoalteromonas; species Pseudoalteromonas sp. MTN2-4. The sequence continues at coordinate 66,280 of NZ_BTGK01000008.1, read as the reverse complement.
TTTGCGCTTGTGATTCCTGATTAGCAAGCTTTGAATTGCCAAGTTCTTGAGCTTCATCAGTACTTTGCTCAGAACTTGAACCGGAGTCCTGTTGAATATTACTCTCTCCTAGTTGGATACCTTGTTCAGCGAGCATTTCTTTAAGTTTAGGCATAGATTGCTCTAATGCCTCTTTTGCTTGCTGATTTTGTACAACAAAGTTCACCTGTGCTTGCTCAGCTTCGCTACGAATGCGAATTTGCATACTGCCTAGCTCTGGCGGATCGAGTCGAATTTCCGCTTCTTTATTATTAATATTCAGCATTGCATTTACTTTGTCATGTAATGCTTTTACCGCATCATTTTTCTGCAAGTTAAAAGTTTGAGCAATATTTGGGTCAGTGCTTGTTTTTTGAGTGACTGATGCACTTTGCTGCGTTTGCGCATTTTGCAATACATTATCAAACTGCTGAACTGATTGAGAAATATCTAAGCCGTGTGTTGATTGCACATTCGCTAATGGTGTCTGCTGTATTATTGACTTAAAAATATTCTCTGTTTGCGGGCTCATCTCAGCTTTGCGGCTTTGCTTTGCAAACTGCTCATTATTGGCCTGCATTACATCTGATAAATCAGCCATTGAAACTCGCTCATTCTTTGTTTGTTCTACAGATGCTTGAGCTGTCTCAGATAAACTTTGAGTCGTTACTTTTGTGCTGTTGTAATTTGCTAAATCTGCACTGCCTTTAGTCTGAGTTGCAGTGCCCCACATAACATTGACAACTTTCTGATCTGTTTTTTTACTATCTTGACTCTGCATATCATTACTTGATTTAAGTATTGATAAAGTCTGTTCAGCACGTTCTAACTGCACGTCATCTAGCTTTCCACTATCAACGGCCTGTTGCAATGATTGTTGTAATGCAAGTTTATCTTGATTTGGAAGTGACTTTATTTGCTGCTCTAAAGTGCTTGGATTGACAGGCGTTTTATCTGCCAAATGTGCCACTTTATCTGTAACTCGATTACTGCCTTCTTGGCGTTCGGTTTCCTTATCTAGATGTGTCACTACTTTTGCTTCATTAGAAATAGAAACATTATCTGCTGTGGGTTCTTTTACAGGTTGCTTAAAGTCAGTTGTTATTGTATCAACCCTTTTATCAGCGTGTATTTGAGATGATTTATTATTTTGTTCATTTGATTTCTGAGTAACATTAATATCAGATTTCTTAATCGTATTTAAATCTGACACTTGGTTAACCTCAGCATCTGGTTGCACCTCATTCGTTACCATAAGTGATGGCTTTTCGCTTGATTTAGGTGAAGTTTGCTGAACAGCTACATTGCTAATTAGCTTTTCACTTTTACTAGCCTGAGTATTAACCGACTCCTTAATCTCCTCATTTACCTTACCTGACTGAGCAACAGGCTGAGATTGTATTTGTTCGTTTAAAACTTGCGCTTTGACGTCTTTAGATAGACCCTGAGGTTCTTGAGTTGCTTTACTTACTAATGACGATGCAGCGTTGGCTTCACCAGTATCACTAGCTGATTTCTCATCCACCTGCATTTGCCCACCAAGTAATGAAATTAGTTCAGATTTAGCAGACATTACTTTTACAACTTCAGTTTCACCATGTCCTAAATCTGGTGGCGAAATTTTATCAATTTTTTTCTCTGTGTTTACAGGCAAAATTTCTTTACTGCTATCAAACTGTGATAGTACGTCTTTCAATGCTTTTGGCACTGGCGCAAGATGCTGTTTTACATCGGTAGTTTGAGAAGTCGAAGCTTGGATGTGCGCAATTAGCTTATCAGATGTTGTAGGCTCAACTTGAGCATTTGTAAGCGTATCAGTTTGACTAGATGTATTAATATTTTGTTTATTTGGCTTGGCAATTTCAGGTTGTTCGACTTGACCAGCATCCAAAGTATTATTATCAGCAACAGGCTTAGTTGTTTGTTGACCTTCAGCACTTACCTGAACATGATTTTGTTGTCCATGATAAAAAATACTATTTGCTTTTTGCTCAGTGTCTTTTGTCGTAGCTATTTGTTCTAAGTTTTTTTTCTTATCATCAATAGCTTGTTCACTCGCTTCACGGGCGCTTTCTACTAAAGACGCTTCACTCGACTTTTTCTTCTCTTTCTCTGAATCACTATTAGATAAAGCTTCAGTTTTTTTAGAACCAACCGCCATAGGTTTGTCTGTATCACTGACTTTCTCATTATGCTCACTGGCTGGCTTTTGAGTTATTTCATCAGCATGTTGTTCATGAGCACTATTTTTAGTAGTGACTTTCGGTGAATCAACACTTGTTGATGCCTTTTCAGCACGCTCTAACTCTGAATAAAAGGCGCTTTTATCTGTTTGCTCTTTTTCGCTGGCAAATCGCGCTTTTTCAGCTTGGCTCAATTTTAGATCCACTTCTAATTTTAAATTAAGCATATCTACACCTTTTTAGAGCGGCAACACTAAGCCGCATTAGTAATAAATTCTATAATCTTTAAAAACTTTGCAATATTTAAGCCAAGCTAGCTTGCAACACGTCTCATAAATATATTCGTGGCGAACTCGTCTAATATTTTTTGCTCTGCTTTATTTTCTTTTGCTTGCTTTTCAATAACTTTCTTTTCAATTAACTTTGCAATCGCCTTAGTTTTCGCTTGTTGAGCTAGCCAAAGTTTTCGACGCTGCTCTTCAACTTGTTTCGCCGTTCTCACCGTTGTTGCTTGCTGATTTATCGCTTCTTCAATTTTATTAATGAATGAATTGTACTGTTTAATGCTTTCACAGCTCATACCTTGTTTGGCTTTGCTGTGAAGCTGCTGGCTATACTCCAATCGAAAGTCGTTTAGACCCTGGAGCTTTTGTTGGTTACTGATAAAGCTTTGTTGCGCTTGAACATAATTAACGCGTAAATTTTCTTCTTTATCGGTCTCAAGCTTGAGTAATAAATCTAATTTATTTTTCGCCATTAGCCTTGTCCTAGTAACTGTGCGAGGCCTTGTAAACACTCGTCATAACGCAATACATCTTTCATACCTTGCTGCAAGAAACCATTCACTTGCGGCATCATTTGTATGGCTTGATCTAGCATAGGGTCACTCCCCTGTTGATAAGCACCTAATGTGATCATGTCTTTGTTTTGCTGATACATTGAGTAAACTTGTTTTAGTACTCGCGCTTGCTGCATATGTGGCTCAGAAACAACTTGTGGCATAACACGACTAATAGACTTTTCGATGTCTATCGCCGGGTAATGGCCGCTGTCAGCCAGTTCACGGGATAAAACAATGTGTCCATCTAAAATTGCACGCGCTGAGTCGGCGATAGGATCTTGCATGTCATCACCTTCACTTAAAACAGTGAAGAATGCCGTAATAGATCCTTGCCCTTCACCTCCATTACCGGCCCGTTCCACCAGCGCAGGGAGTTTTGCAAATACCGAAGGCGGGTAGCCTTTAGTTGCTGGCGGCTCACCGACCGCCAATGCTATTTCACGCTGCGCCATAGCATAGCGTGTCACTGAATCTAAAAGTAATAAGACATTTAAACCTTGATCGCGAAAGTACTCTGCTATAGTTACTGCACTCTCGCAACCTTTTAAACGCATCAGAGGAGAAGCATCAGCGGGAGCCGCAACCACAACCGAGCGGCGTCTACCTTCTGGGCCTAAGATTTCATCAATAAACTCTTTTACTTCGCGGCCACGCTCTCCCACTAAGCCTACAACAATGACATCCGCCTCACTACCACGGGTCATCATGCCAAGCAAAACTGATTTACCCACACCACTGCCTGCAAATAAACCCATACGCTGACCTTGCCCAACGGTAATGATCGAGTTTATTGCGCGCACACCCACATCCATAGGTTGACTGATTGGGCGTCTCGCCAGTGGGTTGATTGGATCTTGAGCAAACTTAAGATAGTGCTCTGTTTCAATGGCACCTAAACCATCTAATGGTCTTCCAAGGCCATCAACGACTCGACCTAGTAAGCACATGCCAACTGGTAGGCCGGTTTCGTTTAATTGTGGGATCACTCGCGCACCTGGTAATACACCAGAAATGTGATCGTTTGGCATGAGATAAAGTGTATCGCCGTTGAAGCCAATCACTTCAGCATCGACAAAACCGCGAATGGTTTCGATTTTACATTGACTGCCAACAGGTGCACTCAAACCTCGCGCTTCGAGGGTTAATCCCACCACGCGAGTCAAGCTGCCAGCAACGGGCGTAGCAAATGGCTTAATGTTTTTTTGATAGCGTGTTAAACGCTCAGCTAAAGGACTTTCGACACTCATGCATGATAGTTTTTGGTATTAGATACCACTATCATGCAAAAACTTCTCCATAATTTCGATTAATCGAGTTTTAAGTGTAATATCTATCGAAGACTGGGCTGTATTTACTTCACAACCACCTCTGTCTAATGTTGGTTCAGCCACCAGCTGCCAGTGCTGTTGCTGCAGATGCTCTGCACCATAGGCCTCTTCTACTAAACTTAGGTCTTCTGGGTTCAAATGAATTTTGACCGCTTGCTCTCCCATAGGTAAAGCATCGATGGCTTGTTTCAGTGCCACTAAAATAAGCTCTGGGTGAGTTTGTAGCTCTTTAAACACCACTTGCTCCGCCAATAATTTGGCAAGGTGAACAAGTTGCTTTTCTACCGTTTCATCTACTTTATTTAAAGGCGCAGCCATACCTTCAATTAACTGACCTAAGTACTGTAACTTCTCTTCAACCAGAGGCTTGGCATCGTTCAAGCCTTGCTCTTTGCCTATTTCTAGACCTTCTTTATAACCAGCTTCTTTTCCCTCAGTAACTCCTTTATCGAACCCTTCGATATAACCTTGTTCGTGACCTTGCTTGATCCCTTCTTCATAAGCGTCTTGACGGATCTGCTCAAGTTCTTCAAGCGTCAGTGTAGGAAACTCTTCAGGCTCTTGCGTTTCTGGTTCATCTTCATGCACATGTTGCTGACTTTGATAAACTTGCTCAAGTGGTTGCCCAAATGCTGTTGAACGGCCTGAGAATTTGGTCGGATCTTCGCTAACATCCGGAATAGGCCAGCTCTTTAGCAATTCATCAATGGCTTCGCCTTCAACCGGCCTGCCTTTATAAAACTTTTTATCACTCATCGATTATAAGAACTCTTCACCGCCACCGCCACCCAGCATAATCTCACCTGAATCTGCAAGACGACGAGCTGTAGATAAGATTTCTTTTTGTGCGGCTTCTACTTCACTGATACGCACTGGTGGCATTGCTTCAAGATCATCCGCCATCATCTCAGCTGCACGTTTAGACATATTACCTAGTATCTTGTCTTTCAGTGCATCATCAGTACCTTTAATTGCTTTCATCAATACATCTTGTTGTACTTCACGCAAAATAGCTTGAATACCACGATCTTCGACATCCATCAGGTTCTCAAATACAAACATCAGATCTTGAATTTGCTGTGACATCTCTTCATCATGCTCACGGATTGAATCCATTAACTGACCTTCAACATTGGTGTCTAGGTAGTTCATGATATCTGCAGCCGCTTTTAAGCCGCCCATTTTCGCAGCCTGCGCACCGGCTTGACCTGCGAATTGTTTCTCCATAATCTCGTTTAGCTCTTGTAGTGCGGCTGGCTGAACTTCTTCTAAGTTCGCAATACGCATAGTCAAATCCAGGCGGACTTTTTCAGGGAATTGCGACAAAATTTCGGCAGACTGTTCTGGCTCTAGATAACTTAATACGATGGTTTGGATCTGCGGGTGCTCGTTACGAATAATATTGGCAACTTGCTTTGAGTCCATCCATTTCAATGAGTCTAGACCTTTCGCTCCTGAGCCCATGACAATTTGGTCAATTAGGCTTGCCGCTTTATCTTCACCAAGTGCAGCCGTAAGTGCTTTTTTAATAAAGTCTTCAGATTGGAAACCTATTGTACTGAAGCTTTGGATCTGCTCAATAAATAGGTTATGAACCGCACTGATCTTAGCTTGTGAAAGGTCGTCTAAGGCTGCCATAGCCATACCGACCTTCTGCACTTGTTTTGGCTCAAGATGCTTTAAAATTTGTGCAGCATCTTCTTCTGTTAGGCTCAGTAATAAGATGGCAGCTTTATCAACCCCATCAAGCTTCTCAACATCAAAAGCTACTGGGAGCTGTTTTTGTTCTTCTTCGTTACTCATCTTCCGTTAACCACGCTTTCACAACTTGTGATGATAATTCTGGTTCATTGGCTACAAGCGCCCTTACTGCTTTCAGTAAGTCTTCGTCGCCGTGTAAGTCTGGTAATTGTAAAGTACCATCTGATGAGAAGCCAACTGCTGATGAATCAAACTCATTGTTCAGCATATCTAACGTGCTATCACCTAAATCTACGCCCGTTGTTAACGCATCCTCATCAAAGTCTTCTAGAGTGTCATCTGGGTCAATTAGGCGTTTCAGCATCGGACGAACAACCGCCAGTATAAGCACAATAATAACCAAGGCACCAAGCGCAAGACGGATTGTTTTCATAAACCAATCTTGTTCCCACAGCGGCAGATCAGCTTGCTCAATGATATCTTCACGTACAAATGGGACAGTTACAACTTCTAACGCATCACCACGTTGCATATCAAAACCCACACCACCTTGAAGTAGACGACGAATATTCATCAACTCCTCTTGGCTACGAGGTGCCATTGTCATATTGCCTTCTTCATCTGCTTTTGGTAAATAATCTACTGCCACTGAAACGCTGATGCGACGAATCACACCTGTTTGCTGACGCTTGTGGCTGATAGTTGTATCTAATTCATAGTTACGAGTGGCTTCTTTTTGTGAACGAGAAGGCGATGAGCCTTGACCGTTAGCGCCACCTGCGATTTCAGGAATATTTGAATTTACTGGTGGTTGGTTCGATAGCGCTCCTGGGATACCTGCGGTAATACCACCGATGTTGCTTTCTTCAAAGGTGGTTTCGCTACGTACAGCAGGTAAGTCAGGGTTATAGCGTTTTTGTGTTTCTTCAACTGCACTGAAGTCCATGGTTAAATCAACTTGAGCGGTATACTTACCGAGGCCAACAACAGGAATAAGGATGCTATCAATCTTTTCTAGGTACTCTTGTTCACGCTTGCGCTCAATTTCATATTCTTTACGCGATCGTGCAGCCAGTGAGTCCTGCGAACCTGAATTTAACAAACGACCGTTTTGATCTGTGACGGTAACACGAGCTGGTTCTAAACCTTGCACAGCTGAAGCAACGATATCTACAATCGAATCAACTTCTTCACCGCCAAGCGTTCTACCACGCTTTAAAGTAATAACCACGGTAGCCGAAGGCTTTTTCTCACGGCGCGCAAATACATTTTCTTTTGGAATAGCCAGTAAGACTTTGGCACGATTGATATCTTGTAGCTCTTCGATTGTTCGCGCTAGTTGCTGTTCGCGGCTATGCTTAAGGCGTTCACGCTCTAGGCGCTGGCTCACACCAAAGCCCATGTCTTGCATTAATATATCTGTACCTGAGCTTGGTGCTTGCGTGAAACCATCACGGGCCATTTGTAGTTTTATGGTTTGGTAATCGGTTTCGGCAACCATAATGGTGTTGCCTTCAAGCTCATAATCAATTTTCTGCGCATCAAGAAAATCCAGAGTTTGCACTAGCTCTTCGGTTGGGTACTGGCCCAGTGGGCGCATATCAGGTTGGCGTGCCCAAATGATAATCGCAATTGCTATTGCCAAACAAATAGCTAAAGCAATGATAATAGTCACCTGGCGAAGCATATCAACGCCACTTAATGCGCTTAAATATCCCGACTTTTGCTCTTGCTGCTCTTCAGAGCCAGCGCCAGCAGTGCCATCGGTTAAAGTCAGATCGGTTGATTGATTCGTTGCCACGGTGCTACTCCACTACCCTGATTAAACAGGCATATTCATGATTTCTTTATAAGATTCTACAAGTTTATTTCTAACTTGTACCGTCGCTTCGAAAGCCACTGATGATTTTTGTGATGCTATCATGACTTCGGCAAGTGAAACACTTCTATCACCCATTTCTAGTGCCGTTACTTTTGATTTAGCATCTTTTTGTAAACCATTTACCGTATTGATTGCGTCTGACAGCAAATCGCCAAATTGTGCTGAAGAAGTCGCCGCCGTTTTTTGCACTGCAACTTCATTGGTTTTAATGGTATTTCTCGTTGCCTCTACTGCCAGAGACTGCATTTCTTGATAAAGAGAGTTTGGTTGGATTTTCATAACACCCACTCCAATAAAAACATATAACTTGTAAAAGCACAAAACGTGCCACAAATTAAATCTTTATTTTCAGTGTGTTAGAATCATTTTGTATGAGTCGACTTTTTGACAATAAGAAAGAGGCCAAGATTTTGGCCTCTTGCAGAGAAGAAAGTTATGCTGGTAATGGGATCCCCATATCACGCATTTTAGCGAGTTTATAACGTAAGGTTCTTGGGCTCATACCCAATACTTCAGCGACATCTTTACGCTTACCATTACACTTATGGAGCGTATCTAATATGATTTGATGCTCTTTATCTTGTAGTGTCGCTTTATAATTTGCAGCATCATAACTTTCTGTGTCACTGACTACAGGCTCAACATGTCGCGCCTGTTGCTCCACATTGATCTGTGGCGGGACTTCCATATTCGTTGTTCTTGTAGTTACTAAACTCGGTTGATAGTTTTCAATAAAAATATCTTCACCATGTACAGTATCGCCTTGCTGCAAGATCAAAGCACGTTGAACCACATTATCAAGCTCGCGAACATTACCAGGCCAAGAATGTGATAATAACTTTTGCTTTGCACTATCACTTAATTGCACTGCTGGCTTACCAGCTTTGCTGGTATGTCTTGCTAACAAGTGCTCAGCTAACACTACGATATCACCTGGGCGCTCATTCAGTGGCAGCCACATCAGAGGAAAAACATTCAAGCGGTAATATAAATCTTCTCTGAATTTACCTTCAGCCACCGCTTCTTTAAGATCACGATTACTGGTCGCCAAAACTCTGACGTCTAAGTCGATGGTTTTTCTACCACCCAAACGCTCTACTTCTCGCTCTTGCAACACGCGAAGAAGTTTAGCTTGCAAGCCTAAATCCATTTCTGTGATTTCATCCAATAAGATGGTGCCTTTTTGTGCTTGCTCAAATTTACCTGGACACGCTTGAATAGCACCTGTAAACGCACCTTTTTCATACCCAAACAAAGTTGCTTCGAGCATATTTTCAGGAATAGCCGCACAATTGATGGCGACAAAGGCTTCATCTTTACGCTCTGATTTATCATGGATGAATCGAGCCAATACTTCTTTGCCTGAACCGCTCGGCCCTAGCACCATCACGCTAGCATCAGATTTAGCGACTTTATTGGCAAGTTCAAGTAATTGCAGACTTTGTGGATCAGCAACCACAGGGCCTTCAGTTTCTTTTTCTTTTGCCGGCATATAACGACTAACCATATTCAGAAGTACTTCTGGCGCGAACGGTTTTGCCATGTAATCAATGGCACCTAAACGCATGGCCTCTACTGCATCGTCAATAGTTGCATAAGCCGTCATCATCAGCACAGGCAAATCTGGGTAGTTAAGCTTAATGGTTTTGAGTAAATCCAAACCACTCATTGCGCCCATTTGCACATCGCTGACCACAATAGAGAAGGTTTGTTTTTTCAAAAGCATCACCGCTTCTTCGGCAGAGCTCGCCTCAACCGTATCAAAACCTGAAAGTTGAAGTGTATCGATTAGTGCTTCTCTTAACCCTGCATCATCTTCAACGACTAATATTGAATGACTCATACAACCTCCAATTGCTCTGTACTGAATGAAATCGGCAGTAATAAACTAAAACACGCACCGCCTTGCTCATTATTGGTGACTTCTACTTTACCTTTGTGTGAGTTAGCCACTGAGCTAACAACCGCTAAACCTAGGCCTGTACCTTGGCTTTTTGTGGTAAAGAAAGGTTCAAATATTTTTTCTGACAGCGCTAAATCAACACCTGGGCCATTGTCAGACACTGAAATTCTGACTCTATCTGACTCTTCATCACGCGCTGCGCTTAATGTGATGTGCGCATGTTTGCCAATCACTTGAATACTGTTGTGAATTAAGTTTTGGATGGCACTGGCGAGCGCTGTTTTATTACCTAAAATCTCAATGTCTGGTTCTGGTAAATTTACTTCAAGCTCACTACTATTCATCGCCACCATGGCATCTGCCCCCGCTTTCACTTCACTAAGCAGTTGCTGCATAGACACTTTTTCGATCACTTGCTGCTCACCGCTTTTTGCAAACAGCAACATATCGTTTACTTGCGATTCGAGATCTTTCAATCTAGACATCAGTTTTTCATGAAAGCGTGAACGAGATGCTTCAGGCACTTTATTACTACCTAAATTAGCTGCATACAGCATAGCTGCCGAAAGTGGCGTTCTAACTTGGTGCGCTAACGATGCAACCATTTTACCTAGAGAGCTCAAACGCTGCATATGTGCCATACGTTTCTGTAAACGACGGGTTTCTGTTAGGTCGGTCATTAAAATTAATTGCCCCGGCTCTGGTGCAAGTGCAGTAATATCAAGCTTGATCAAACGACCGTCTCGCAATGACACTTCGTGTCCATCGTCTTGTTGCGGGCTAAAAGAGCGTTGAATGATATTAAACCATTTTTCACCTTCTAGCGGCTCACCCAACATGTCAATGGCTATTTGATTTGCCTTGGCAATCATACCTTGACCATCGAGTACCACAACGCCAGCAGGCATAGTATCAACTAGGTGACTTAACCAACTTGCTTGTTGACGTAAGTCGCTTAATTCCCCCACATAAGCCTCCTGCAGTAAACATGGGTTAAACTCTAAATCAGGTCGACGACTTAGAGGCGTTACTGGAGATAAATGTGATGTCTGGGCTAATTGTGCTAGTGCCATAACGTTAATCTCAAAACTTTAAACTAACCGAATAAAGCAAATTGTGCGCCAAAATTAAAAACTATTTACTTTCAATAACTAAGGTGCATTTCAGTCTAAATTTATTAAGTGTTACATTTTTGACACTGTTTTTTTATACAGCTTTATATATACTCTTTTTATACTCGTACCAATCCTCTTAATTAAGTGAACTATTTTGAGGATTGGTATCAATCAACAGGGATACAAAAAATGTGCACACGCTGTCTTTGGCTAGATGAAACAAAACCAGATTACGTTGCTTATCACGATGAAGAATGGGGTATCCCAGTATTTGACGACCAAAAGCTATTCGAGTTTATCACCCTTGAATCAGCACAAGCAGGACTGAGTTGGTACACTATTTTGAAAAAGCGCGACGGCTACCGAGCTGCTTTTAAAAATTTTGACGTCAATAAAGTTGCAGCTATGACAGATGAAGATATAGAACGTTTAATGGCTGAGCCAGGCATTGTTCGCAATAAATTAAAAATTGCGGCGACAATAAATAATGCCAAAGCATTTATAAACATACAGCAAGAGTTTGGCAGCTTCGCGAAATACCAATGGCAGTTTGTAAACAATACACCCATAGTGAATCAAATACATAGCCGAGAAGATTACCCAGCCACCAGCGAGATCAGTGAAAAGTTTGCCAAAGATTTAAAAAAACGCGGGTTTAAATTTTTAGGCCCAATCACGGTATACGCACATATGCAGGCGTGTGGCATGGTCAACGACCACGATAATGCCTGCTTTCGAAAGCAAGAGATCATTGATTTATATTGCGATAAAGATTTTGCAAAAGAGCTTATGTAATAAACAGAAAATATAGAAAAGTAAAAAGCGCGTATTAAACGCGCTTTTTACTATAATTCACTGGCTCAGTTACCAATATCTATGGGTAGTTGGTTTAGTCTTTATTTAAATTATATTTTTTCATTTTTTCTACGAGCGTTGTACGACGTACACCTAGTATTTCCGCTGCACGGGCCACCACGTAGTCATTTCTTTCTAGCGCTTGAGTAATTAAACTCACTTCTAATTCAGCCAAGTACTCTTTTAATTCAATACCTTCATCTGGCAACAGGCCAAACTGATTTGCAGATTCATCGAACCCAGAGTCAAACTCAACCGACTCTTCATCATAGTCGCTAAAGCCACTACTAAATAATTCGTTAAATGCATCCTTCTCAAGTAATTCTTCAGGGTACTCTGGTTCAAACGCCTCAACTTCAATATGTCGATACTTAGTCGGCAAGTCAGTGACGTCGACCACCTTTTCAGGAAACATAATCACCATACGCTCAACAAGGTTAGCCAGCTCTCGAATATTACCAGGCCAAGGGTGGGCTTTAAGACTCTCAATTGCACGCTCTGTAAATTTAGCTGTGCTGCCACTTTGCTCATGCACGCGACGCATAAGCTCGTTTAATAGCAGTGGAATATCATCTGCGCGCTCATGTAAAGAAGGGTTTTCGATTGGGAAAACATTTAAACGGTAAAATAAGTCTTCACGAAACTTACCGTCTTCTATCATGACCTCTAAATTTCTATGAGTCGCTGCAATGATTCGAACATCAGCCTGAATTGCTTTTGTACCGCCCACTCGCTCATAACTGCGCTCTTGCAACACTCGAAGCAATTTTACCTGCATTTGCAATGGCATATCACCAATTTCGTCTAGGAATAAGGTACCACCTTGAGCGAGTTCAAAGCGGCCTTTTCGTGCTGAAATCGCCCCTGTAAAAGCCCCTTTCTCATGACCAAATAATTCGCTCTCTAATAAATCACCAGGAATGGCTCCACAGTTCACAGGCACAAATGGCCCTGAGCTTCTTTTTGATAAAAGATGAACATTGCGTGCAACCACTTCCTTACCTGTACCTGACTCACCTAAAATCAGTACGTTGGCATCAGTTTTAGCCACTTGTGAAATTAAAAAGCGAACTTGCTTAACCGCTTCAGTTTCACCCACTAAACCATCGAAACTCTTGCCCGCTGTGGCATCAGCTTTATTTGGTAGCATTCGAAGGTATTGCTGAGCATCATGCAATAATTGCATGGTTACATCATGAATAAAGGGCTCTGAGATTAAACCAATGACGTTAGCGAGATCTAAAAGTGGTTTGAGCGTTTCGCCTATTAACAAAAATGGAGTCGCAGGAGAGGCTTTAATGACTTGTTCGTGATCAAGCTCTGCAAGCGCACCAAGGACGACTATGGCATCTTTAGTCTTAGACATCTCTTTCTGAAAATCACTTTCAGAAACCATTTGCGCAGGTTGCCCTACAAAGTTAAGAGCAGCTGATAAACCATTCGCGCGATTATTATTGTTATCTAAGATTAAAACCATTTAAGGAGTCCAATGCTTCTATCAATGTGACTTAATAAAAGATTGTAAGGGAGTGTGTCAGGGATGCAATACCTAAGTGGCAAGTTTTTGACTCTATCGCCAAAAAAATGCCACTGAGTATGAGGTATATCAATACTTTGTTATTAAAAGATTTATTAACTTAATAACTTATCAATCCCATTTGGTAATGCGTTTGATTGCGCTCTTAATGCAATATCAACATCTAGCTTAAGCTGAAACGCAACACCTTTTGATGATTCTAATGCATACTCTGTACTTTCAATACGCTGTCGGCCTGCGATCGACACAAGCTGTGTTTCTCTGTTTGTATTAACTGATTGATAAATCGAGTTTGAGAAACTAGCCAAATCACTTTGCAGATCATTTACGCCTTCTCTAAGCTCTTTAGCTAATTCAAGAGACTGACCCGCTTTTAGTTGAGATGACACGTCCAAGTTAGATAGTTGCTCCAACACTTGAGAAACATCGACAGAGTAAGATTGTATTTCTCCGTTGTTTGATGAAACTTGAAATTGGATTGACTCCCTCGAAAAAACTGGTTTACCTGCAAAGTTGGTAGACTCTATTGTTTGCGCTATACCTGCTTGAAGTTGTTCAACTTCAGATTGAATTGCACTTCTATCACTTGCGGATAAAGCACCACTATTGGCTTGAATAGCGAGGGCTTCAACTCGGTTTAAGTTATCTGTAACGCTTTGTAATGCCCCATCAGCCACCTGCGCAAAAGATACGCCATCATTTGCATTTCTTATTGCAACTGCATTGCCATTTTGTTCAGCAATAAGGCTTGTAAAGATATGAATTGCAGCGGCATCATCTTTTGCTGAATTGAGCTTTTTACCAGAAGCGAGTTTCTGAAAACCACTTTCTAGACGGTTCGTGTTTATAGTACTGGGTGAACTGGTTTTCACATTGACTCCAAACAACATACAAAATCAGTTTAAGTGTAGATGAGGTGTTCAAACTATCATCAAATTAAGCCTAGTTTCTTAAATCCTGTTATTTAATATGCTATTTAGTTTTCATATAAGCTAAAGTATTGTTTAATTGTAAGGTTATTCTAAATCAACTTCGCACGAAGGCTTTCACAATGTTTAAAGTGTAAAGTTCTAAGTGAAATGGGTAAAAATCAATGTTCAATAATTCAACCATTTTAATCACTGGCGGTACAGGGTCATTCGGCAAGAAATATGTGAAGACCTTGCTTGAACGTTATAAACCTAAAAAGATCATCATTTTCTCCAGAGACGAATTAAAACAATTCGAGATGCAGCAAGAATACAATGCATCATGTATGCGCTATTTTATTGGTGATGTGAGAGATAAAGATAGATTACGCAGAGCCATGCAAGGCGTTGATTATGTGATCCACGCAGCAGCGTTAAAACAAGTCCCAGCCGCTGAATACAACCCTATGGAATGTATAAAAACAAATATTAATGGTGCTGAAAATGTCATTGAAGCGGCTTTAGATGCAAATGTTCAAAAAGTAATAGCATTATCGACGGACAAAGCAGCCAATCCAATTAATTTGTATGGTGCTACCAAGCTTGCCTCCGATAAACTATTTGTCGCAGCCAATAATATTGCCGGCGGACATAAAACAACATTTTCAGTTGTGAGGTACGGTAACGTTGTTTGTTCTAGAGGCTCTGTTGTGCCTATTTTCCAAAAGTTTATCAATGAGAAAAAAGATCATATTCCTATTACTCATGCTGAAATGACGCGTTTTTGGATAACACTCCAACAAGGGGTTGATTTTGTTTTAAAAAACTTTGAGCGCATGCTAGGCGGTGAAATCTTTGTTCCTAAAATACCTTCTATCCGGATTACTGATTTAGCCAAGGCTATGGCCCCAAACATTCCTCAGAAAATAGTCGGTATTCGTCCAGGAGAGAAGCTACATGAAGTCATGTGCCCTGCAGACCTTTGCTTTGATACATTTGAGTTCAGTGATCACTTTGTAATTGCACCAGGTATTAAATTTAGCAGTAGGACAAACGATTTTGATACCAATGCCTTAAGTGAGAAAGGCATTAAAGTAGATCCTGGCTACGAATACAACTCTTTACACAACCCCCATTATTTGACTATTGAAGAAATCAAAGATTTTAACCAGAAGGCGCTTCAATGATACCTTATGGCAAACAGCATATTGACCAAGCAGATCTCGATGCTGTTTTAGAAGTATTAAACTCTGATTTCCTCACTCAGGGACCTAAAGTTCCTGAATTTGAGAAAAGGTTGGCCGATTACTGTAATGTCAATTTCGCTGTTGCGGTTAATAGTGCAACTTCTGCACTCCATATAGCTTGCTTATCTCTGGGTCTTGGCAGTGGCGATATTGTCTGGACGTCACCGAACTCCTTTGTTGCATCTTCAAACTGCGCACTCTATTGTGATGCTCAAATTGACTTCGTAGACATTAACCCTTTCACCGGCAACATGTGTGTCGAAGCATTAGAAAAAAAACTCGCCACAGCAGAGGCTAACCATCGCCTTCCAAAAGTTATTATTCCTGTCCATTTTTCTGGTCAATCGTGTGATATGAAAGCTATTTCAGCTCTCGCCAAACGATATAATATAAAAATAATTGAGGATGCTTCTCACGCCGTAGGTGCTGAATATCAAAACGACAAAGTTGGTAGTTGCAAATACTCAGACATTAGCATTTTTAGCTTTCATCCAGTAAAAATTATTACCTCAGCAGAAGGGGGGGCCGCTCTAACTAAATGCTCTAAACTTGCGAAAAAAATGCAAATGTTTAGAAGTCATGGCGTCACGGGAGCAACTCAAGAGTTTTCTGAGCAAAGTCATGGACCTTGGTATTATGAGCAACAATTACTTGGGTTTAATTATAGAATGACAGACTTGCATGCAGCACTTGGTATTACCCAACTTAATAAACTTGATTGTTTTGTTAATAAACGAAATTTACAAGCTAAGCGCTACATTGACAAACTTAGTGCTCTGCCTGTTACTCCTCTCAATGTAAATAACGATAACTACTCTTCATATCATCTTTTTGTCGTTCTTCTTAATGAGAAAAGTGCGCGCTCAAAAAGGTTTATAGTCGAGAAGTTACGTGAAGAAGGGGTTTTCGCACATGTGCATTATATTCCTATATACAAACAACCCTATTATCAGCGTTTAGGTTTTAGTCAATTTTATTGCGAGCAAGCAGAAGAATATTATAAACGCGCCATTACTTTGCCACTTTTTCCACTCATGACCGAAGAACAACAGGATAAGGTTATTGCCTCCTTAAAGAAAGTACTACTCATGGCCGATAGTATTGAGTGAAAAACAGCTACAAATATTATTCGTATCGAGGCACAAAATTCAATGAAGGTAAATGCATTTGTCCAAGCAAGAATGAGCTCACGGAGGTTACCCGGAAAAGTTTTGAAACCGATCCTTAACCGCCCTATGCTCAGCTTTTTAATTGAAAGACTTCGAAAGTGCGAACTCATCAACAATATTATTGTTGTTACTAGTGATGAACCTAGTGATCAAGACATAGTTAATTTTTGTCATCAACAAAATATAGCTATTTTTAGAGGTAGCCTGAACAATGTGCTTAACCGGTTTACATCTGCATTAACAAACTACCCATGTGATCATATCGTTCGTATAACTGCTGATTGTCCCCTTATTGACCCTGAAGTTATTGATCAAGTTATTCAATTACACATTAATGGAAACTATGATTATACAAATAATTGCGACACCCCTTCTTTTCCTCACGGTTTAGACACTGAAGTCATTCGGGCTGATTTATTGAAATCACTCGAGCATCATGAGTTGAAACCCTCTGATAGAGAACATGTCACTTTATATGTGAGAAACCGCAGAGAGCAATTTAAACTAGGGATACTAAAAAATAGCTCTGACCTTTCTGATTACAGACTAACTGTAGACGAAATCGAAGACTTGACCGTCATCACCACTATTTTAGAGTCTCTTTACATCAGCAAGCCTGACTTCAGTTACTTAGATGTCGTGCAATTCTTAGAAGAAAATAAAGAACTTAAATTCTTAAATGCTAAATATAAACGCAATGAGGGTTTGATGTTTTCGCTCGAGCAAGAAAAACAATCCTAACATCAGATTCTGAACAGAGTTGCTATGAAAGTTTTATTTAGATTGGATGCAAATCAACAAATTGGTGCTGGTCACTTTGAAAGGTGTTTCTCTATAGCAAAAGGAATTTTAAGCACCGATCAGGGAACACACTTAAGCATTACTTTTGCTTGTATTTCGCTTCCTAACAAATATCAGCAGCGGCTTGCAAATGCAGGCTTTCACTACATAAATTTACCAGCACTCATAAATCAAAGTATAGATGCTGAAAATTTAATTAGTCAGGTAAGTCACCAGATAGATACTCTCTTTGTTGATCATTACAAGTTAGCAAAAGAATGGGAAACTATCATGCGGCCTAAATGTAAGAAAATGGTTGCTATTGACGACTTAGCCAACAGAGAGCATGGCGAAGTAGACTTTTTACTAGACCAAACTTTTAATAGACTTGAAGACGATTACAAAGAATATGTATCGGCGAAAACAACTGTCTTATCAGGCTCTCACTACGCCTTATTACGTGATGAGTTTTACTCCAAAAGAAAAACACAGGCAGTACTACCAGATAAATTCCCACAACAGATTGTTTTAGCCTTAGGCGCTATGAATAATGAAGGCTGTACTAATTTGCTTGTAAAATTATTATTACAAGTTAGGAAGCTCCATAGTTTATCATTTTCTTTAACCATCTTACTTAGCTCTCAGGCCTACCAATTAGATGAATTAAAAAGAGACATTGCCCAATATCCATTTATAAACTTATTGGAAGATTGTGACAATGTCGGTTTGATTTACTCAACATCAGACTTAGCTATTGGCGCATGCGGTACATCAACTTGGGAGAGGTGTACGTTAGGTATACCTTCACTAGCGATCACTTTAGCCGAAAATCAAATAGAAATAGCCGAACAACTAGATAGATATGGGGCGCATAAATATTTGGGTGATATAAAAAACATAGACTTATTTAAGCTTGAACGTACTTTTATGAGCTTTGTGGAAAATAAACATTTAGTCGATGAAATGGCAAATAGAGCATTACAAGTGTGCGATGGGCTAGGTGTAGCAAGACTTCTTAGAAAGCTTGGCCTCGCTAAAATTCACTTAAAAAAAGCAACTGAGCAAGACATTAGAACTCTATATAAATGGCAATCTAATCCTGAAATTAGGAAATTTTCCAGAAACCCTAAACCAGTTTCATGGCTTGAGCACTTAAACTGGATGAAAAAAGCGCTCTGTGATCCAAGCAGACACCTATTTATTATTAAAAGCAATACGCATCTTAATAGTCTTCCAGTAGGGATGTTGAGACTTGATGAATTTTTAGATGGGCATGAAATTTCTATCCTAGTTGATACCGAGTTTCAAAATCAAGGTATTGCTTTAAAAGCAATAAATAATATTCCGGATCATTTTTTGCTAGAAAATATATATGCATCGGTCTCAACTGCAAACAAAGCCTCACAAAAGCTCTTTAGCAATGCCGGATTCAAAAAAGTTGAGGATGAATTATTCGTATTGACGAACAAAAAAGAACTTATCCATGAAGAATAAAGTAATTATTGACAATAAAATAATTAGCGACTCTACTGAGCCTTACATTATTGCTGAAGTTTCAGCAAATCATAATGGCTCACTACAAACAGCCCTTGATACTTTACTTGCTGCAAAACAAGCCGGTGCGAGTGCTGTCAAAATCCAGTCGTATACACCTGACACCATGACAATTGATTGCGACAAAAAAGATTTTATGATTGAAGGCGGTTTATGGGATGGTGAAAACTTATATAGCTTATACGAAAAAGCACATACACCTTTTGCATGGCATCAAACGCTTTTTAATTACGCTAAAGAAATAGATATCACCTTATTTAGTACCCCATTTGATAATACGGCTGTCGATTTGCTCGAATCACTTGGCTGCCCCGCTTATAAAATAGCATCATTCGAGATTACAGATACTCCCCTCATTAAGCGAATTGCCCAAACTGGTAAACCTATTATTATATCGACCGGTTTAGCTAATTTAGATGAAGTCGAAGAAGCTGTAGAGGCTATCAAGGAGCAAAATAACCACCAAATCATCATACTTCATTGTATAAGTGCATACCCTACTCCTGTCGAAAAAATGAACTTAAAGTCGATCATCACTTTACAAAATCATTTCAACCTCTTAACTGGTTTATCTGATCACTCAATTGGCTCAGCCGCAGCAAATACTGCGGTAGCATTAGGTGCGCGAGTTATTGAAAAACACTTTATTTTAGATCGCAATCAAGGTGGACCAGATAGTACTTTTTCGATTGATCCGAGTGAGTTAACAGAGTTGATCAACACTTGTAATCAAACTTGGTTATCACTTGGTTCGGGTGATATAACAACATCGAACGAAGAGTCTCCGAATAAAAAGTTTAGGCGTTCAATTTATGCGGTAAAGAATATTCCAAAAGGGCACATAATTTCTGAAGAAGACGTTAGAGTAATTCGCCCTGGGTTTGGGCTTGCTCCGAAATACATAGATAAGGTTATTGGAAGTAAGGCCACCATAGCGATTGAAAAAGGTACCCCTATTTCACTTAACTTTTTAAATAATTCTGCATTAAAGGATAATTAGAATGGATTTAAATAATATCGGAAAAGTGATGTACGAAAGGGCTACTGAGTTATTTCCAATAAATAGAAGCCTCTCTGGTCCTGGAGTGAGACAAACCTTAACTTATCTCAAGGACATTATCCCCGAATTGAACATTCACAGCGTCAGCTCTGGTACTCAAGCTTTTGATTGGACCGTCCCTAAAGAGTGGTATATAGAAGATGCTTATATCATTGCACCAAATGGCGAAAAGATATGCGACTTCAAAGAGTGCAACTTGCATTTAATGGGGTATTCAATTCCACAGAATCGAACCCTATCGCTAGAAGCGCTTCAAAAACATTTATACAGTATTCCATCAATGCCTGACGCCATACCGTATGTAACGTCTTATTACAAAGAAAATTGGGGCTTTTGCTTAACCCATAACCAAAGAACTAAGTTACGGGAAGGTGATTACAAGGTCGTCATTAAATCTAAGTTGTTTGATGGAGAGCTAAATTATGGTGAAATTGTTTTGCCAGGCAAGAGTACTAAAGAAATTCTGCTCTCTACTTATGTGTGCCACCCTTCAATGGCAAACAACGAATTATCGGGCCCTGTTGTCACTATCGCATTAGCTGAAGCGATAAAAAAAATGAAAGATAGAGAGTATACTTATCGAATTTTATTCTTACCGGAGACAATTGGGTCAATCGTTTATATATCAAAACACCTTGACCATCTAAAACAAAACTTAAAGGCGGGGTTTATTGTTACTTGTGTCGGTGATGAACGTGATTATTCCTACTTAAACTCTCGACAAGAAAATAGTCTTGCAGACAAAGTTGCTATACATACTTTGAAGCATCATACAGAAAAGTATACCCATTATAGTTTCTTAGAAAGGGGCAGTGATGAACGGCAGTTTTGCTCACCAGGTGTCGACTTACCAGTTTGCTCTATTATGCGCTCTAAATACGGTACTTTTCCTGAATATCATACATCGCTAGATGATTTATCATTTATTACTGAAAAAGGTTTAGCTGGCTCATATAGAGCCTTGCTGTCTGCAATTCAAATTCTCGAGCACAATTGGGTATATAAAGTTACAACCTCATGCGAACCTCAGTTAGGTAAAAGAGGCCTGTACCCAAATACAAGTGATATGCAGCAAGACTATTCACAAGTAAGAAGAATGACTAACTTACTTGCTTATGCAGATGGAACGAAAGATTTAATTGATTTGGCAGATAAAATTAATGAAAGTGCTTTGAGCTTGATACCACTAATTCGCACATTAGTGGATTCAGGTTTGTTAACAAAACAAGAATAACTAACAATCTCCGAGCTCTCGTTAAATAAAAACTAGAGCTCAAAGAATTTAACATTTTTTCCCTACCATTACATACCAGTCATATGAAAGTCCAAACCAATTCATGGTAATTTCAGCACAAGAGATTTCAGAGCAAAATTGTGCAAAATATCCAGTAAAGTCTTCTTTATTTTCAAATTGCTTCATAATTTGCCCATTTCTCACATTAAAGTAGTCATTTCTAATTTCTACATAACCATCTTCAAGAGTTTTACATGAATCATATATGAAAGATGAAGGCATTGGGACTGAAGCAATAATATAGCCACCACTTTTAACTACCCTCATAAGTTCCGTAATATGATGTAGGTAACTATAGTTTTTTGGTTTCATATAATAACTACTATTCCATGTTACTAAGTAATCAAACTCTCCGTTGTTGTAAGGTAAACTGTCACATGAGCCCACCTTTAAATCTAAGTTTAAATTTGAGAAAGCAGGTTGATTAAGCGTGTTTGAAACAATGTCTTTTGTAATTTCTACACCATGACAAAGCAAGCCCAAACGATCAAATAAAGGGAAGTTTCTACCATCTCCGTAACCAACATCTAGTACCTTTTTCCCTTTAAAATTCTTATCAAGAAAACTTAGCTCTGGAAATGTACCTAACAAAATTCTAATCAAAGCCTCTGGTGGGTAAGCTATTTGCGAGTTAGAGGCGTATACCTCATTCCAAGAACTTTCTTTGCTATAAGCCATCTTTTTTACCTAATAAAAAACATGGTTTTAAATTAACACTCTAACCTCTTATATTTCAACACATAAACGTCTGTTCAACATTTATGCGTTCACAACCTACACCTTCTAAATTATTTAACTCAGCTTTGGTTTTGACTTACACTGGTACAGAATATGCTTTAAAGTTAACTGTGTAGAAATATAAATATTAGGCTTTCTGATGCAAAAACCAACAATACTAGAGTGCACTTTAAGAGATGGAAGTTACGAAATCGATTTCCAGTTTACTAAAAAAGATACACAAGTAATTTCTAATGCTCTAGATAACTCAGGGTTTGAACTAATAGAAGTTGGTCATGGTGTTGGCCTGGGTGCAACAGACAAAAAGATTGGTATTGCAGCAGAAAGTGATGAAGTTTATATGCAAGCTGCGTCTAAGGCAGTAAACACCGGAAAGTGGGGAATGTTTGCCATACCAGGCATTGCTGAACTACAACATCTGGATCTTGCTAAAAATTACGATATGGACTTTGTTAGGATTGGTTGCACGATTGAAGGTCTATCAAACTGTAAATCTTTCTTAGAAAAGGCTTTAGAGTATGGAATAACACCTTACGTTAACTTTATGAAATCATATGCAGTACACCCTGAAGCATTAGCAAAATCAGCAAGTGTGGCGTTTGATATGGGCGCTGAAGCAGTTTATGTTGTTGACTCTGCAGGAGGTATGCTCCCCAAAGAGGTGCAAGAGTATATTCAAGCTATAATTTCAGAAAACAGTCAGGCAAAGGTCGGGTTTCATGGCCATAATAATCTAGGCTTAGGAATAGGAAATGCACTAGCAGCTATGGAAGCTGGCGCAATGATCATTGATACTTCTCTACAAGGTTTTGGTAGAAGCGCAGGAAATACTTCTACTGAGCAATTCCTAGGTTGTTTAGCGCGTATGGGGCTAGAAGGCAATATTGATCCTCTAAAAGTCATGGATGTTGGCGAAGATTTGATCAAACCTCTCATTGAAAAACAGGGGATCACTTCCATTGATACGATATCCGGTATGTCCCTATTTCACTCTAGTTATATGCCCCTAATATATGAAGCCGCAAAGAGATATAATGTAGACCCTAGGCTACTCATCGTCTCTGTTTGTTCAGAAGACTTAATAAACGCAAGTGCAGAGATGGTTCAAAAACACGCTCAGAAACTAACAAGCAGCAAAGAAGGGAAACCTTGGAAGCCTGTTTATAAGAATTATTTCATAAATGAGCAGGCTAACTTATGATCCTAAATTACTTTTCACAACCTGATAAGACAGCCATTTACACAGATGGACAAACTATTTCGTATAGTGAGCTAAATCATAAAACCCTTGACTATACAAACACCCTCAGATTTTACCAACTAGATGAAGGAAGTGTAGTTGCCATTCAACTAAGTTCTCCTTTAGAGTTTTATTTCTACTTGCTAGCCTGCTTAGAGCTAGGCCTCACAGCTTGTCCAATTCAAGCTGATTCTAATAAAGATTACTTAGATACATTACTAAATATTGCTCAACCTGAACTTTTAATTACTGACAGTGAAATTATCAATAATAAAACCTCGTCACAAAATAATCACTTCAGAAACTCAGCGGCACTAATAACTTTTACTTCAGGAACAACGGGTGAGCCAAAGGCAGTATGCCACTCGCTAAACAACTTAGTAAATTGCAGTAAATCCTTTATTAAGCATCACAATTTAAATTCAGATATCAATATGTTAAGTGTAATGCCTCACCATTACATGGCCGGTATTTTAAATACTTTCTTGTGTCCATTAATAGCAGGAGGAAGTGTTACAATAAAAGATAGTTTTTCTGCCAAGAATGCAACCGATGTATTTAACTCCTTAATCAACACTAAAGCCAATTGTCTATGGCTTAGCCCTTCTATGCTTATTCTTGCAACTAAGCTATTAAGAAATAAAGAAACTATAAATGCCTTGGAAGAAAAACAGCCAATTATTTTTATTGGTACAGCCCCACTTCCTGAGGCAGCCAAAGATGCTTTTCTAAAAAAGTGTAAAACATATGTTTTAGAAAGCTATGGTACAAGCGAACAACTATTCATAAGTAGTCAAACAATTGAAGAATGTGAGGGCAATAACGTAGGGTCATTACTCCCTGAAGTTAAAGTTGAATTTTCTAATGACAAAGAGATTCTCGCCAATGTTCCTTGGGAGGCTATTGGATATCTAAATACACAATTTCTCAGTCAATCGACTGGTGACCTAGGTGTTTTTAATTCAGATAAACTCAATATTATTGGAAGAAAGAAAGATATCATTATCAAGGGAGGGGTGAATATAAGCCCTAGATTTCTTGAAGAAGCAGTCATGAAACAAAATAAAGTAATTGATTGCGCTGTAATTAAGTCTAAGCACGATTTTTGGGGCGAAGTACCTGTCGTATTTATGATTACTGAAGAAGGTTTTTGTCTCGATAAATTGATAAGTAATATTGAAAAAACAATTCCAAAAGAAATAGCACCTGAAAAATTTATATTAACGGAAAACTTTCCTCGAACGATTACTGGCAAGGTAATTAAAGGTGAGCTGGAGAAGTTGTTAGCATGATTTTTGGCTTTTCACATTTAACTGTAAACTCAAATAACATTCAATCTGATTTGATGGAGTATTTAAAGCTAGGTTATGAATTAGAATTTTCGGCTTTAAAAATACACAACTCTGAACATAAAAAGCCCTTACTTAAAACCCATAGCCCTATCCACAATATTTACTATCTTAAGCATAAGCAGCTAAGTCCTATTGAGCTAATAAATCACTTTAGTGATAATGAAGTTCAAGCTGATAAAATTAACTTGGAAGAGGGACATATAAATATCAGTATTCCAAGTAACTTATTTAGTGACGAACAGAACTTTTGGAAAAGACTGGGCTTTAATCAGAATAACGATGAATTAATTTTAAAAAGATTATGTAAAACTTGGTCTGTTACTTTAAAAATTCAAGTGTCAAATGTACATAAATCAGACTTGTATCTAGATTCAATAGGAGCAACTTCCCTTGCCTTTATTGTGAAAAAACTAAGTCACTATATAGATAACCCTGAACTTACTGACTACATTGAAACTGAAGCCTTTGAGCTCTTAATTAATGAAAAGTTACTAAATATTATTTTTTTAAAAAGCCCTGCTGGTATACCTGTAGAATTAATAGAGATAAAAAAATGAAGATTATAGATTTATCGATGCTTTTAGAAGAAGGGATGCAAACATTTGCTGCTCATTGGCATCCTTTTTATGAGTCAACTCAACTAGGCCGTCACGGTATTGAGAATAGGGAAACTAGAAAAATAATACTTGGCACCCATACCGGAACTCATATTGACGCACCAAGGCACTTTATAAAGGGAGGCTCTACTGTAGAACAAATCTCTTTGGAGCAGTTAAATGGTAAAGCGACTCTTTTAAATCTAACCCATCTACCCAAAAAACATGAAATTTCTCGAAACGAATTAGTTCAAGCATTAAATAACCAATGCCCAGAAAGGCTCGTCTGCAGGTTTGACTGGGATTTACAGTTAAACACAAATGAATATTATACCGACCATGCCTTTTTTTCAGAGTCAGCTTGTCAATGGCTTGTAGATAATGGTTGTAAACTAATCGCTCTTGATACCCCCCAACCTGATAATCCATTGAATGGCAGAGGAGCAGAAAAGGATGCTCCAAATCACAAGATATTACTTGGTGCTGGAGTTGTCATAGTGGAATATCTTGTTAACCTTAGCGCAATTAAAACGAATGTATTTACGCTAATCGTCGCCCCCTTAAAGCTTAAAGACGGTGACGGTGCGCCTGCTCGCTGTTTTGCTATCGAGGAGGTTTAATTTTGGAAATACAAAATCAAATTGCAAACTGGATCTCTCAAAACAAGAATATAGAAAAGGTTGAGCATTCAGTTAATTTTTTTGACAGTGGGTACCTAGACTCTTTTGATATGATTTTATTAATTGAGTTTTGTGAAGAGCGCTTCTCTATATCTTTCCAAGAATTTCATTTTGAAGATAGAAGGTTCCCGTCTGTTGATGGTTTAACAACGATCATTCTAGAAATCCAAGCTGAGAATCCATGAAGTACCACTATACAAAGCAAGAGTTAAAAAAGGCTTTATTAGACTTAGGTGTCAATCGTGGAGATACCCTCTTTTGCCACAGTAATATAGGGTTTCTGGGAGTGCCTAAAGGCGCTGCTTCTAAAAATGACATAATGCAATTGATTGTAGAAACAATCATGGAAGTTTTAGGTCCAGAAGGAACGTTTGTTGTACCTACTTTTACTTACTCATTCGGTAGTAACGAGTATTTTGATTTACATTCTACTCGTTCTAATTGTGGCGCTTTGTCAGAG
The DNA here is from genome assembly GCF_042848605.1 of Pseudoalteromonas sp. MTN2-4. Lineage (NCBI taxonomy): Bacteria > Pseudomonadati > Pseudomonadota > Gammaproteobacteria > Alteromonadales > Pseudoalteromonadaceae > Pseudoalteromonas > Pseudoalteromonas sp. MTN2-4. The sequence continues at coordinate 39,839 of NZ_BTGK01000008.1, read as the reverse complement.
TATATTCGTGAACTAGAAGAGTCTCAAAGAAGTAATGACCCTTCAGTATCTATTGCTGCGATAGGTAAACATAAAAATGCTTTGACACAGAACTTACCAGAAAACGCTTATTCAGAAGAAAGTGCTTTTGCAAAACTGATAAAACTTGAGTCTAAAATCTTAAATATAAATTTCGATGCTGGTAGCACGCTTCTACACTATATTGAAAAACAATTTGATGTACCTTATCGTTATGAAAAAACATTTTATGGTAAAAAGCGAGTTGCTGGAGAATATGTATCGTCTAAGTCTATTTTATATGTTAGAGACCTTGATATTAAGGGCAGTGAAGCCTGCTTCGACATATTCAATGAATATACAACACAGCATAACCTCTATAAGAGAGCGCCTGTAGGAAGAGGCTCTGTTGGGCTTATAACAACAAGTGATATGCATTCTGCATTCGCTTTTCTTTATGAAAAAAACAAGTTTTTCCTTACCAAAAAGGGAAAATAAAGTTCCAACTTATTAAAATTACTTATAACTCAATTTAAATCATCGCTTTTTTGGAGAGCAGAATGTCATATAAGACTGAACAAGAATCTTTTTGGGCTGGTGAGTTCGGTAAAGAATATATCAATAGAAATAATGCAGAAGAAGCGATAGCAACAAACATTGCTTTATTTTCAAATATCTTTAAATCAACAAACTCGATCTCATCCGTAATAGAGTTTGGTGCAAATATAGGTATTAATTTACAAGCAATAAAACAATTATTGCCAAGTGTTGATGTATCAGCAGTTGAGATAAACCCAGAAGCGGTTAAGCTTCTTAAAAGCAAGATCTCTCCTAAAAAAATAAGTCACTGCTCAATTCTAGATTATAACGCTGATCAACTTTTTGATTTGGTACTAATCAAAGGTGTACTTATCCACTTAGAGCCGGAAGAATTGCCTAATGTTTACAGCAAACTTTATGAGTCAGCTGACAAGTATATATGCATTGCTGAGTATTACAATCCAACACCTATCGAAGTCCCTTATCGAGGTTTCTCAAAAAAGTTATTTAAGCGAGATTTTGCGGGTGAAATATTAGATATGTATCCAAACCTAGAACTTGTTGACTATGGCTTTGTTTATCATAGAGATAATAATTTTAAGCAAGATGACTTAACTTGGTTCTTACTTGAGAAGAAACAGTCTAGTTAGATTTAGCTGTTTTTTCTCAAGTAAAGTTGCCAGGGAGTTACTTATTCAGTAAATATTTTTGTATACCTTTCTGGCCCTTCCTAAGATTTGATACCTCTGAAGCAACTTCTTTACGAGCATCTAGACTGAAGAGCTTTAACTTTTCGATGGTATCACTCCAGTATTGAATTTTTTCTTTGTCTTCAGCATTAAGCTTTGCAGGTAAAGAAAACAAAGTATCCAATTCATTTCGGAGTTGCTCATTTAATTGAACCATCAAATCAAAATCTTCAGGAGAGACATTTTCTTTGCCTGAAATTAGTAACATGTGCTCGAGTAAATCGTCAACTTTCTGACTTTCTGGCATGTCTAACTTCTTTGTTCTGGAGGAATACTTTCCCAACCTGACTTAATTTCTGTCATTATCGAAAGAACTTCATCAATTTTTTGAATATCATTATGCAAATTGGCATCTAATAGCAATTTCTGACAATAATCATAAAGAGAGTCTAAGTTCGTAGAAATTTCTTTGCCTTGTTCAAAATCTAAAATTTGCTGCAATGCACCTAAGAGTGTAATGCAGTCAGAAATCAACAAGCCCTTATTCTCAAAATCTCTTCTTTCTATTAATAATTTAGCGGCTGATAATTTACCTGTAATGTTACTGAATACTAACTTAACTTGCTCATAAGGTGTCATTTCAGAAACACTACTTACTTTTACTTGTTTAAACTTTTTGATGGATGAATGTTGCATACTATTACTCTCAATACTTTACTAAGTTTATGCATAAAAAGTGCCATAAAGTTATCATAAGTGTGATGGCTTATTATAGAACTCCATATACTCTAAATATACATCATTAACATGCTGATGAAATGCGTTAATACATGCGTTTATAAATTCAGCCCGCTTTTCAATGCAATCATAATAGTAGCTATTAGTCATTATATACGCTTGAAAATATCTAAAAGTCCCTTGCACTGTCCAATAGATTAATTCTCCAGCCTTAGATTCTTTTAGTTGATGCAAAAGGCGATTTTGTATTGTAAATGCGTCAGCAAGCTGCTCTCTGGTATTAAATTCACATGCTGTAAAAGACAAAATCTCTTCTAAAATTTGTTTTAAAGAGTTGTTTATTACGCCTAGATTGGTATTCAATCTATTAGGTTCTAATTGCTTATTACTTGTTGAAAGGCGTAACTGCTTTTCAAGTATCTTATCTTTGTCTTCAATTTTATTTTTAATTTTAATACTTTCAATAGAGCAAGGGTTTGCACTCTTGATAAACGCACCATCAGCAGTGTTTTTTGCGTTCACAAAAAGCTCTTGAGATAAAAGTAATTCAATATTACCTTTTGATGAGTCAAAAATGCTGGTTGAAAAAACGGTATCTCTAAAGTTACCCTTTACCTCAATATCACTTCGCATAATTTTCTTTACAAGTTCTTTATGCTTGAAGTCATCATCATAATAGATACTATGCTTAGAATGATGGTGGGCTTCATCTATATAACCAAAATCCATCCCAACTAAGTAAACATCTTCAAACCCTAGCTCAACAGCAACAGATAGAGCCGTGTTAGAAGCTGTTGGATTACTGAATTCAGGGTATGCATATAGCCCCTTTTCATCAAACAAGCGAATTAAACGACCACCTGCATCATTATTCTTAGCTAAAAGATATGCAGACTTAAACTCAGATAAAACACCATTGAAGACAGTATTTAGAGCAAATATGCGTAAGTCTTTTAGACCATATTTCAACTCTTCCGTTCGTGTAACAACACTAACCCAGTCTAATACATTTGCAGCCCTTTCCATTTCAACATGAATATCAGGCTTAATATCATTGGCAAGCAGAGCCTTTAGGGCTGTACCGGCAGAAACAATGAAAATATTGTTTTGGTTTTCTTTTAAGAATTCTATTGCTGAATCTAATGATGGCCCATTCGCACAAACAAACACTGGAAAGTCTTTTAAGTCACTTTTGAAGTGCTTTCTTGATTTTAAAACTGGAAAGCCTTGATCAATATTTGTTAATGTATGGGTCATACCTATAATTTCATCTTCCATGAATCCCCAGCCTGCACTTAACCTGTGCCCAATATTCTTTACTCTTTGGATGGTCTCATTAATTGTCTTACTCTCATAATGAGTGAAAAATAACATTCGACTTAAGTTAAAATGACCCTGCTGAAATAAGAAGTGAGAAATATTATTAAGTGCAGCATCTGAGCTACCCCCAACGAATATTGAAAAGCGTCCGCCTTGTTTAGAACAATGTTCAAAAAGAGGCTTTAACTCAACACAATGCAACAACGCGAAAAAAGTGTCTTTACAAGGTTCAAATAAAAAAAAGTTTAAAACTGGCTTTGCCTCAAATAAAGATTTAATTTGATAGCCTAGCCCTCCTCCCAGCATACAAACAAAATCTAATCGAGGCTCATTTGCAGGGTTAAGCAGCTCATTTTTTGTCTCTTCTTTACGAACATTATAAATAGATTTAAGTAATGCAGCATGTTTAAAAACGATATTTTTATCATCCTGATGACCAATATGATATCGAAAAACGTCTGGCTTATTTAAGAACTGTGCAACTTGCTCATCTGCAAATTTTTCAGGAGAGAATGGGTAGACACTTTTTTGATTGTTATACAGATTTATATTGCCATCATTATCAACAATAACCCCTGTTTCACTGGGAGTATAACTTTTGAATTCATTATAAATATCAGGCATTATACCTTGTAATAGTTTTAAATTCTCAAGTAAGGTAGCTTGTAAAGATAACTTTTTAAGCTGTATCAATTCTGAATTCAAAAGAATAGCCTCTTAATTTTTTATTTTGATTGTTTAACTACACCTGGTAAGTTAGAAAGCTGCTGTTGTAAATATGCACCTGTGGAATTTAGCCCTGATACTAAAAGATCCATTGAGTTGTATTGCTCTAAAAGCCTTGCTTCATAAGAACTCATTTTTAAGTTAAAGCTTTCTACTTCTTTTTCAAGACGATCTAATTGTGATTCACGGCCATCAATACGTGTTTGCATGATCCCATCACTTTCAGTGTAAACTTCTGTTAGACTGGTTAAGTTTGCCACAAAACCATCGTCTCCATTTTCCCCAAGAAAAAAAGTTTGCACTGCGTTTGGATCTGCATCTATGGCTTCTTGCAGTTGGTCTTTATCTAAACTTAACTTACCGTCTCTTTCAGTTCTAACACCTAAATTGGCAAGAAACTCTGTATTACCATTGCCTGTGCCAAACTCTCTAGTAACTAGATTTCTAAGTTGGCTAACTGTGCCTCTTAAAAGCGAGTCACCAGCCATTGCACCAGCGCCATCTTCACCTGAACGACCTAACTGGGCTGCCAAATCAATATAAGCATTAAACTTTTCGATAAATGAGCTGATCCCCGCTTCTACATTTTTATTATTTTCTGTAACCTTGAGCTCACTTAAGTCGTCATCAGTATCATGCTTTTTCTTCACGTTGATAGTAATTCCATCGATGACATCTTTAAACTCATTGGTACTGCTACTCACTACAACTGTACCATCAATGGTAATTGATGCATCTGTAGCAGCAGTCGTTTCAGTCATGTTAGTCGCGAAAGTCGATGAAGCTGCATCAGAATCAAATGCTAATTTTGACAAACCATTTGTATCAGTATCAGTACCGTCGATGTCATCTACAACAACCTTTATCTCATTATCTGCACCTGATGATTTACTTGAAAGCACTAAACGCTGACCAGCATCATCAGTTACTATGGTTGCATTGATTGAGGTGTTATCTTCGGAATCATTGATGGCATCTCTCACTTCTTCAAGAGTGGCTGTGTCTGACACATTTATTTCAAATGAATTAGTACCTGAAGATAAGGTCAGCGTACCCTCGCCTACAGGCGTATCAGCAACGAAGCCATCGGAGAGAATTTTGTGATTTTGAGCAAGTTCATTAACTTTAACAGAATAGGTATTTAACTGAGCTGTTTTCTCAGAAGAAACTGACACAAAGTCATCAGAACCACTGATACTTCTTTTTTGATATTCATCAATATCACCTAACCCCTCAAGAGATTTAGCAATATCTTCTAGGGCACCTTTCATTGCACCCACCGCTGAAATGTCCGTTGTATATTGCGCTTGTTGTCTTGTCACTCGAGCTTGATAAGGAGCTTTCTCAGCATTGACTAACGCAGTTACGATCTCACTTACCTGAAGACCTGAACCTATACCAGTAAAAGAAATTGACATATCAAACTCCTGACAAATTAATTTAGGTTATACTTTATAATCGACTAAGGTGCCAGTAGCTTTAGCAAGCTTTGAAACTATATCCAACACCTCTTCAGAAGGGTATTGTTTAACTAGATCTCCGCTATCTTTATCTATGACTTTAATCACATTTCGACCTGAGTCTTCATGAACACTGAACTCGAGGCTTTTATTCATGCCACTTACAAAGTCCTGCAACTGCTGTGCCACTTTCGTTAGCTCATCCATAGAAAGAAGTTCTTTATTAGAATCAATTGCTTCTAAATTAGCTGCTTCATCTCGTTCTTGTAAGCTTTCACCCTTTGTACCTTTCTCAACACTTTCTATTCCTGCTGGGTTAGATACATTTTTGCTGTCGAGTGAGGTTGTTTTTCCACTTATGTCATAGGAACTTTGTGGTATTACTTGAGATTCCATTTCACACCTCTTAATAATTATTACCAAAAAAGCTGACTTCTACAAACGCAAAAGGAAGGGTCACCCCTTCCTTATAAAAACATCCTAGTTTGTTGTTAAGCCTTATCCTAGAAGACTTAATGCAGCCTGTGGTAACTGGTTAGACTGTGCAAGGATAGAAGTACCAGCCTGTTGCATAATCTGACTCTTAGTTAACTTAGCCGTTTCAGAAGCGTAATCAGTATCTTGAATACGGCTTCTTGCAGCTGATACATTTTCTTCTACGTTTGAAAGGTTACTGATAGTGTTACCAAAACGGTTTTGAACCGCACCTAAATCAGCACGTTGCGCATCAATTTGAGCCAATGCTGCATCGATGGTTTTAAGCGCATCCTGTGCACCAGCTGAAGTAGCACCTGAGATATCGATTGACTCAACAGTCGTTAGTGCACTGGTACCACCCGTTGATGCAATTGCAGCAGAGCCTGTACCTAAGATTTCATCAACATTTGTGCCTGAGATACCAATTTTATCTGCAGACGAGAGATTAAGCTCTGATGAGATACTTAATGAACCAGCAGTTGAAGCCACAGCTTGACCACCGATTGTAAACGCACTCGTATCACCAGCACCTGTAACATCTATACCATCAACGTCAGTTGCTTTGAAAGCAATAGAGTTTGAAGAACTGTCATAAACAGCATCATAGCCATCTTCTTGCATATCTTTAGCAAGACGCTCCATATCTCCACCGTAAGTTGACAGGTCATAACTATCTACAGCTGCACCACCTTTGCTCACTGCTAAAGTTGATGTACTAGCTGCAGTGATACCAGCAATCGTTGTATCTAATTTAGCTTCAGCAACTACACCATTACCTGTTGCATTAATTGTGTCTGCAATTGCTGCTGCACCTGCACCAGCTGCTACCGTCACTGAAGTACCGTTTAGGTTAAGAGTTTGGCTGGTAGTATTCATGTTGTTAGCTAGTGATACTGTTTGAACATCACCTAGTGCTGAAACAGTTGAAGTGGCAGGACCTGAAATTTCGTTTGCGCCAATCGCATCTGCCGACATATCACGAAGACTAACATTAATTGTTTCATTCGCATTTGAGCCGATTTGGAACTGCTTAGTACCAAACTCACCATCTAATAAACTTGTACCACCAAATTTAGTTGTCTCTGCGATACGAGTTAGCTCTTGCTGCAATGCACTTACTTCTTTTTGAAGTGCAGCTCTATCATCAGCACTGTTTGAACCATTTGCTGATTGAAGTGACAAGTCACGCATACGCTGAAGAATATTTGCAGATTCTTGCATTGCACCTTCAGCGGTTTGCGCCATTGAAATACCGTCGTTTGCATTTCGTTGCGCTACATTTAGACCATTAATTTGAGAAGTCAAACGGTTAGAAATTTGTAAACCCGCTGCGTCATCTTTAGCACTGTTGATACGCATACCAGAAGATAAACGTTGCATAGATGTTTGAAGGCTATCGCTTGAACCTGAAAGGTTTCTTTGAGCGTTCAAAGAAGTTGTATTCGTATTTACTGTTAAAGCCATGATAATACTCCTGATTACATTTCGTAATGGAAAGTTAGTTACTTAACCAGGAGCTAAAGCGCTGTTGCTGTGCAATTTTGCTTAATTAAGCTCCTTACTGATTAACTTAACGGCAGGGTTTAAAACTTCTTTAGTAAAAAAATCAATTTTTTTGTTTTTTTCTATAAACATCTAATTATTCTTGTTTTTTCCTTAAGTTCTATAAGCTTTATCGGCTCAAAGAAACAAATGATTATCTTATTTAGCTATTTTAAGAAATTTATTTAATCACTCAAGATGGTTTCAAATAGTAATAATGACTTACTGAAATTGGACGTTTGGAATTGAAAAATAAAAAAGCCACCGAGATGGTGGCTTAATGGAGATGGTAAAACTTGATTAACCACCCAATAGACTAATTGCCGCTTGAGGAAGCTGGTTTGCCTGCGATAAGATCGATGTACCTGCTTGCTGCATAATCTGATTACGTGTTAGCTGCGCTGTTTCTAACGCATAATCGGTATCTTGAATACGACTACGCGACGCTGATACATTTTCAGCAACATTCGCTAAGTTAGAAATCGTATGACCAAATCGATTTTGTACCGCACCTAAATCTGCACGCTGTTCATCAATTTGTGCCAACGCCGCATCAATGGATTTAATCGCATCTTGCGCACCATCTGATGTTGCACCTGAAATATCAATTGATTCAACACTCGTTAGTGCACTAGTACCACCTGTTGAAGCGATTGCTGCAGTACCTGTACCAAATAATTCGTCTGCAGTATTTCCAGAAATACCTATTTTATCGGCCGATGATAGATTAAGTTCTGCAGACATACTAAAAGCATTTGCAGCTGTAGAAATAGCTGTGCCGCCAATTGTAAAGCCACTAGTATCTGTGCCTGTTACATCAATACCATCGATATCTTCTGCCTCAAAACTAATACCGGTTGTTGCATCATATACCGCATTATAGCCATCCTGCTGCATATCTTTTGCAAGACGCTCCATATCTCCACCGTAAGTACTTAAGTCATAAGTATCAACTGCGGTACCGCCTTTCTTAATCTCAATCACACCCGTACTTGCTGATGTAATACCTGCAATCGTTGTATCAATCTTCGCTTCAGCAGTTACACCGTTACCAGCTGCATTAATAGAGTCTGCAATAGTTGCAGCCCCAGAGCCACCAGCAACAGTGATACTTGAACCGTTTATATTTAATGTATCAGCTGTTGTATTATGGTTGTTTGCTAAACTAACCGTTTGCACGTCACCTAAGCTAGAAACAGTTGACGTTGCTGGTCCTTTGATTTCATGTGCACCAATAGCATCAGCAGCCATGTTACCAAGACTTACATTAATCGTTTCATTCGCATTTGCACCCACTTGGAATTGCTTAGTACCAAATGTACCGTCAAGTAAGCTTGTTCCACCAAATTTGGTTGTTTCAGCGATACGAGTTAACTCTTGTTGTAGCGCGCTGACTTCTTTTTGCAGAGCCGCTCGGTCATCAGAGCTGTTAGAGCCGTTTGCAGCCTGTAAAGATAAATCACGCATACGCTGTAAGATATTTGCCGATTCTTGCATCGCACCTTCAGCTGTTTGCGCCATCGAAATACCATCGTTTGCATTTCGTTGTGCTACATTTAAACCGTTAATTTGTGATGTAAGTCTGTTGGCAATCTGTAGACCTGCAGCATCATCTTTAGCACTATTAATGCGTAAACCTGATGACAATCTCTGCATTGACGTCTCTAGTGCCATACTAGACTTCGATAAATTACGTTGGCCGTTTAAAGAGGCAACGTTCGTATTTACACTTAAAGCCATAATACCATCTCCTAAGTATTTCGTAGGTTGTGGTTCAGGACATCACATGGCTGAAACCACTGAATTTTTATTTACACGCTCTGTAAATAGCAAATACCGTTCCAATAGTAAAAAGCTCGACAAATAAATTTTAAACAACTGATTAAAAAGAGATTTTTAATTTTAAAATGCTAGAACACAAACCTATTTAAGGTAAAAGAAATTAGATGACAAAAAATTGCCGCATCGATTTGCCGCATATTTCGATGACTAGTCAAAAACCTTATTGCCTAATATACAGACTTTAAGACTGATACATAGTTGAACAAAATACACATGGATAAACTCCAAGTGAAAATCGACAGTATGGATGATGAGTTAGTATTAAAGAAAAATTAAAATGGAGTATTTAAAATGCGCTTCAATGAGCACTGAAGCGCAGAAGTTATTTCTGTTAAATATAATCTAACAAAGTCAGATTGGCTAAGCGGCCAAAAGTTGCATGTGATGCCTGTAAAGCCGTTTCATGTTTGGTCAAATCACTGATCGCTTCTGCGATATCAACCTCCACGAGATCCGACTTACTCGCTTTATTATTAATATCCAGCGCTTCATTTGAATCCGTAACCCTTTCAAGTGTATTAAGACGGCCACCTAACCTTGATTGAGTAAAAGAAATTTGTTCACTCGAGTTTTTCACTTGCACCAAAGCATCAGCCAAATATTGACGGTATTGATCATTGTCTAATGTCTCGTCTTCTAAGCCAATGATCAGCTGATCTATGGTATTTAAAATATTTTCTTTACCTGGCGATTCAAGCTCAAAATCAAATTGACCTGTTTGATTTGAGGGAATATCTATTTTTAATCCATTAAACTGTATCGTTTCTCCATCTAAATCACCTGTAACAGACGGTACTAATGACACACCATTGTGCATAATTTCATAGGTACTTGAAGCGATATTCGACACGGGTGGCGTGATCACGACGTTATATGTATTTGCTCCGACAGGCGCAGATGGACTGCGATCAAAGTTGGCTTTGTGAAAAAGGTCAAATTCATCCTGGTTTTCAACATATACCGTACCTGTTGCTGTACTGGAGGCTGCGCCGGTATAAGAAATAACATCGAGTCTTGCATCCACATTCTCAAATACTTCAAAGCCATTATCACTCGAACCAATAGTGACGTTTTCAGCAAGCGGCATTGAATGTGAGCCTTGATCGCCTTGATATTCATACTTTTCAGTATTTGGATTGTATAAATATGTTTGCGTACTATCTTGATAGCCTGAAAAAATATAGCGGCCATCTTCAGACTGTGCATTCATAAGGTTTAGCATAGACTTTTGTATTTCTTTCAGTTCTGACGCAATACTTTGCCTATCAATTTCGTTATGTGCACCATTACCAGCTTGGATCGTCAACATTTCGACTCTGAACAAAGTATCATTAATATTATTTAAAACACTTTCTTCGGTTGTCAGGCGCGCATTCAGTAAAACAGCATTTTTTTGGTGCTGCTCATTCATTTGAATACGATCTGTTAATAGTTGTGCCGTTGTAAAAGCTGAAGGATCTTCAGAAGCCCCTAAAAATTTCTTTTGCGTATTTACACGCTGCTGCGCATCCATCACCATCTGCTGTTTTTCAAGCACATTACCGATGTTTTGTTGGTAGATTAAATTATTTGATAATCTCATATTGTTTACCTCGCAGCATTAAGTAGGGTATCAAACACATTTTTTGCAGCTGAAATCACTTGAGCAGAAGCAGCATAAGATTGCTGGAATCTCAATAGATTAGACGCTTCTTCATCAAGGTTTACCCCAGAAAGAGACTCATACCAAGTTTCTGACTGTTGTGATAACGCTTCAAAAGCAACAAAATTAGTCCTTGCTTGATTGGTTTTTACACCCACATCTGTCACTAATTCAGTATATGCTGCATTGACCGTTTTGTGGTTTTCATCAAGCGCTGATGCCACGACATTCTCGCGGACTATACCTTTGTTTTTAATATCAAGTAGCGCCATACCATTTCTATTATCATCAAAACCACCAGTATTAAACTCAACAGAGAAGCTATCACCGGTTTGAGGCACGCCTTCAATATTAAAATCAAATCCATAAGTTGCGAACACAGGATCAACCAATGCAGCTTGGGCGAGGATATTTTCTCTAGGTGCTGGCGCTGTGAAAGTAACAGCTGTACCTGTACGCGTATCGGTTATTTCATATTCATCTGGGTTAGCCGTTTTGACTAATGAAATTGGACCATTGGCAAAACTCGGAGGTGGGCCTGCATTAAATCCAGCTGCTGAGGTATCTGTTACCAAGCCCTCACTGAGTGCTGCCGTACTTTGGTTACCTATAGCTCGTTCCATGCGGATTGGAGAAGCCAATGCTAAATCTTCAGAGCGACCCGTCGTCAAGGTTATGGTCGTTGCCGCTTCAGAATTAAACTTTATTTCGAATTGGTCTGCGTTAGCTGGAACGCCGGTTACATCTATTTGTAAACCAAATGCTTCACCCGAGGTGATGCTTGAAGAGTCAATTCGCCCTGCCACAACATTCGCAGTTGATGGCGTGCCCACTACCTGCCCGTAGTTGTCAATTGCTTCAATTTGCACAGTCGTTGCACTGGTAAACGTCACTCTAAAATCAGTGGCAGTTAAAGACATGCCCTGACCCGGTTCGAGTGTCGCCGATAGTGCTGCAGAGCCAGTATTTGCCTGATAGCCCATAGCATCAACACTCGGAATGGTAAATAAATCGCCACCTAAATTACCGTTCAAGTCCATACCCAACCTATTTTGTTGGTTCATTGCATCTGCCATCGCAACGGTCATTTGACCGAGTTGAGTTTGTGCTGGGATCAGAATTTCATCTCTAAAAGCAAATAACCCGCCAATTTTGCCTTTCAGAGTTCTCGAGTCTAACTCCATAGGTGCTGCATTGCCGTTTTTTACATCTAATTGAAGATTTTTATGCTGAAGATCTGGATCACCATTCGTCACGAATACGCTAAATGCACCATTTTCCATTACCAACGCTTCGCCGGTTCCTGCAAACACCAGCTTCTCACCATTTTTACCATCTAAAACTTGCACATCCATAAGTTCGGCTAGATCTTTAATGGCTTTATCTCGTTCATTAAAAATTGCATTGGCCGCAGACTGATCATCTATTGCACTGATAGAAGCGATTTCTTTATTTAAAGAAGATATTTTTTCTATGTACTTATTAGCATCTTCAGCAAAAATATCTAATTGTTCATTTACAATATTTTTTTGGTCTAAAACGATATCTGATAACCGAGATGCTTGATCTAAATAACTTTGTGCATCAGTGAAAAACAATGAACGTGTAACAGATGAAGAAGGTTGATTAATGCTTTCTTGCAGGTTGTTATACAACGAGTTAATACTATTAGCTAAACTGTTTGACTCTTCAGCAAATAGTAAATCTACGCGCTCAGCTTCATTTACAAACTGCTCATAAAAAGTGGTATTTGAAATGTCTCGATTTAATTGTCTCTGTGCAAACTCATTAAGTAGCCGAACTGTTTCACCACGCCCTACTTGCCCATTACTCAAGGTGACATGCTCAGTACGCTCTCTGACATAGCCTTCTGTATTTAAGTTTGCAATATTTTTACTTGTCGTCTGTAAAAGCTCTGTGCTTGATCGGATACCTGACGTACCAATATTCATTAAATTGAAAGACATCTTAGTTAACTCCTTGACGTACTAGCGACGTTAACATTTGTTTAAACTCTCCTCGCTGTAAGACATTTTTTATTTTTTCTGCGTAGTTCGGATCTGTTGCGTAGCCGGCTTGTTGAAGTTCGTCTAGGTACTGCTCAGGCTTATCTGTGTTATTCAATGCCTGGCTGTAACGTGGATTACTTTGAAGAAAATCGACATAATCATTAATGCTGTCTTTTATCGACTCATACGCCCTAAAACTGGCTTGCTTTTGAACTGGTAAACCTTTTTCAAATTCTATTGTCATTTTTTTGGCTTGTGCACCCTGCCAAGATCTATCTGCCTTAATGTTGAATAAATTAAAGCTACTGCCACCATCTTGTTTAGCGATAACATGTTTACCCCAGCCTGTTTCAAGCGCAGCTTGCGCAATCATTACTGCTGGGTTCAAACCAATTTTCTGTGCAGCTGTTTTTGCGTGTTCCCACATTTCACTAATAAATGACTCTGGAGAATCAAAGCGAGGATGTTCATCTACGTTTTCTACTTTAGCAACCTCTGGCGCTATTTCTGGCTGACGACGAATAAATTCAGGGAGCTGCTCAGATGTTGGCTTTTGCATAGATAACTGTGCATCATTACGAAGTACGGATGACGGTTTATAGCCATCAACATTAGGTGAAAGCTGTTTAACAATGAGTTCGGCTAAACCAAGGCTACCTTTTTTTGATAACTCTAGAGAAAGCTGTTGATCATGCATCTCTTGAAAGAACTTCACCCCACTGGAATTAAATGGGCTGTTTTTATCTTCCATTGCTTCATTGGCTTTACGCATACTTTTCATCAGCATTTGCGTAAAAATAGATTCAAACTGCTCTGCTGCTTTTTTTAGTGCTTCATTCGATGCTTGTTGATCGCCACCGCTTTTCAACGCATCTTGTCTAAGTGCATTTAGATCACCTAAATCAAAGAAGTTTTGTTTTTCTAACGGATTGGTATTCATACTCATCAATTACACTAAATTAGTCATACACTAACATAGCAATAATCGAGCCAAAAAAAAGCCCCGCAATTGCGAGGCTAACTATTTGATTATAAATAAAACACTAAATGACGACTAATTGACCATTAATAGCACCTGCCTCTTTTAACGCTTCAAGGATCGCCATTAAATCCCCCGGTGCAGCGCCTACTTCATTAATCGCTCTGACCAAATCATCTAAGCTCACCCCTGGATTAAATACAAAGGCTCTTGAGTCGTCTTGATTCACATCGACGATGCTTTGACGGGTAACAACCGTTTCGCCATTTGCTAAAGGTTGTGGCTGAGACACCATTTGGTCTTCAGAAATCGTCACTGTGAGGCCACCATGGGTAATAGCTGCTGGCTGTAGTTTGACATTCTTACCAATCACGATCGTGCCTGTACGCGAATTAACAATAATCTTGGCTGAGGTGTCTGCCGGTTTGAACTCTAAATTCTCAAGTGTCGATAAATAAGCAACACGCTGTGAAGGGTCTCGTGGTGCTATTACACGAACAGACGCAGCATCCATTGGTTTTGCACTATTAGGTCCGACCAAATCATTAATGGTGTCAGCCAAACGTTTTGCTGTTGTAAAGTCAGGACGGTTAAGGTTAAAAGTAATAAAATCACCTTGTGTAAAAGGGCTTGCAACCGCTCGTTCAACTGTCGCGCCGTTTGGAACTCGGCCAACTGTAGGAGTATTGATAACGACTCTACTTCCGTCTAACCCTTCTGCGCCTAAACCACCCACAATTAAACTGCCTTGCGCAATAGCATACACATTACCATCAACCCCTTTTAGGAATGTTTGCAGTAACGTGCCTCCTCTCAGGCTACCTGCGCTACCTATTGAAGATACTGTAATGTCAATATTCTGGCCTGGTTTTACAAAAGGTGGTAACTCTGCATGCACGGCAACTGCCGCCACATTTTTAATTTTTGGCTTTAAGTTAGCTGGTAATGTGATACCAAAACCACTCAACATGGCCTTAAAGCTTTGCTCTGTAAAACGAGATTGTTCACCTGTGCCAGGTAAACCCACTACTAGACCGTAACCCACTAACTGGTTAGAACGAACACCTTCGACCATGCTGACATCTTTGATCCGTTCTGCTTGTGCTGCTTGGTTCATAATTAAAAGCAAAGCCGCAGTCATTATTTTGAACATTTTCATCATGGTTCCTTAAAATGGCATCAGAGTGCTTAAGAAAAATTTAGCTAACCAACCCGCACTTTGCGCTTCTTGGCCATCACCTTTACCTGAATATTGAATACGCGCATTAGCAATACGGTTCGACTCTACTGTATTGTCTGACTTAACATCCGCAGCACGAATAATCCCCTCTATTCGCATAAACTCTTCACCCGTGTTAAGTGTTAACCACTTTTCACCACGAACGACTAAGTTACCATTCGGTAGTACTCGCATCACATTCACCGAAATATTACCAAATAGACTATTTGATTGGTTTGCTTGGCTGTCGCCAGAAAAAGAGTTATTTGAGTTAATACCAAACTGCAAGCTTTGACTACCAATATTGATATTGTCACCACCAAGCCCTATAACAGGGTCAAGCGATGCGGAGGTCGCTTTACCTGTTGTGGTATTTGCCGCTTTTGTCGCAGACGTTGTCTCGCGAAGTACCACTGTCAAAATATCGCCAACACGGAGTGCCTTTTTATCTCCATATAAATCATTTGATAAGTTTGGATTAAAAAGGGAACCTGTTGCGACAATTTGCTCAGCTTGTTGCTCTGGATAAATAGGCGCATAGTAAGGATCGTCTTTAACGACGTTTTTATTTTGTGTAGACACACACCCTGTTAAAAACAATGAGCCTAAAATGATAAAACTTACAATACGCATAGTAGCCTCCAGAACTATAATTGCTGGTTAATGTAACTCAGCATCTCATCAACTTTCGAGATAACTTTTGAGTTCATTTCATAAACACGTTGAGTTTCAATAAGGTTCACTAACTCTTCGGTCACGTTAACGTTTGAGGTTTCAAGCGCACCTTGCACAATAGAGCCTAAACCATCAACACTTGGATTGCCCTGAACAGGCGCACCACTGACTGCGGTTTCTGTATAAAGGTTTTGACCTATCGGCTCTAAACCAGATGGATTGATAAAGTCACTGATCACTAGCTGCCCAATAACTACATTTTCTGCTTGTCCTGCTATCGTTACTGACACTTCACCGTCTTGTGAGATGCTAATTGACTTAGCATCGTCTGGCACATTCATTTCTGGCTGAACAGGAAAACCTGCGCCTGAAGTCACAACACGACCATTCTCGTCTGTAGTGAATTGGCCATTTCTAGAATAAGCAACCGTACCGTCTGGCATTTGAATCTCAAAGAAGCCCGGGCCCTGGATCATCCAATCTAATGAGTTCTCGGTGCTTTGCATATTACCTTGCGAGAAGTTCTTTTGGTTCGCAACAACTTTTGAACCAGCACCTAACATTAAACCTGACGGTAGTTCTGTATCTTGCGAAGAGCGACCACCTGGCTGATTGATATTTTGATAAAGCAGATCTTCGAAAATCGCGCGGCTTTTTTTGTAGCCAACGGTACTGGCGTTGGCGAGGTTATTCGAGATAACCGAAATATCAGTTTGCTGGGCATCTAAGCCTGTTTTACTGATCCATAATGCTGGGTTCATAACTTATACCTCACTCATTAAACAATACGCAGAAGCTGAACGTGTTTCTCATCCATTTCTTCTGCCGATTTCATTAATTTCATTTGCATTTCGAATTGACGTTGATGGTTGATCATATCGGTCATTTCATGCACTGGGTTGACATTAGACATCTCTAACATGCCGCTCATTACTCGCGCTGTTGGAGATATGTCACAAAAACCACAAAAGCCATCTTCTAAAGCATCTTCTCTTGGACGAAATAGGCCATCATTGCCCTTTTGCAATTTACTGTTATCAGCTTCAATGATTTTCAGCCTATCAACTACTTCTAAAAAGTTAGCCGGTGCTCCTTGAGGACGAACTTGAATTGAACCATCGTCACTAAATACAACCTTATCAACAGGCACAGGTAAAATAATTGGACCACCTTCGCCAATAACTTGACGGCCGTGACTCGTTCTTAACGCCCCATCAGTGGAGATGTTTAAGGTACCGACTTTTGTGTACGCTTCTTCTCCTGAAGCATCCAACACACTGATCCAAGACTTTTGGTCTACTGCTATGTCTAAATCTCGACCTGTTTCAACGACTGCCCCCATGGTCATATTGGTACCTGGCCGCTCTTGCATCGCAAACACTCGTGTTGGTAAACCTTCACCAAACGCTTGCATTGAACGCGCTTGAGCAAAGTCAGCTTTAAAGCCGGTGGTATTGGCATTGGCTAGGTTATTCGCTTTTAATGCCACACCAAGCAAATTTTGTTTGGCGCCCGACATTGCGATATACAGCATTTTATCCATTACATTGGCCTAAAAATTAATCTTAAACCTAATAAAGCAATAAAAGTGCCAATCTAATTTTGACGTTCAAAAAAGAAAAGAAAGGCCGCTGATGCGGCCTTGATGAAAGAGGGTTTAAGTGATTATCGGATCTGTAGAATGTTCTGTTGTAGAGTCGAGTTAACTTCTAAGGCACGAGAGTTAGCCTGGAAGTTTCTTTGTGCGCTGATCAAGTCCACCAGCTCATTCGTTAAGTTTACATTCGACTGTTCTAGTGCAGATGAATTGATAGTACCCAATGTACCTGAACCTGGTTCACCCGCAATCGGCTCACCTGAAGTTAAGCTCTTCTTCCAAGATGTGCCGCCTACTTGCGCTAAACCTTGTGAGTTAGAAAAACGAACCATAGCAACCTGGCCTAAGAAAGAAGTATCACCATTAGAGTAAGATGCAACTACTTTTCCGTCAGCACCAATATCAATACCTGCTAATCGACCGACTGTTGCACCATCTTGCTCAAGCGCCTTTACTTCAAAACGACTTGCATACTGAGTAGGTACTTTATTTGCAGTATTCGCTTCATCACTCCAGTTCACCGTAATATTATTAGGGAACTGGGCGCCATTGGTTAATAATGACGATAAACCTGTACCAGGTGTACCTGCTGTAGAAGCAATATCAAAATCAGGGAATGTATTTGCTGGGGCTGTTACATCAGGTAAACCTGATGCTGTAAATTGCAGCGTATCAAGCGGTGTTGGTGTTGTAGGTGTTGTTCCCGACGCATCAAATTGTACATCATCCATAGTACCGTAAACTTCCCATTGGTTAGCTGTACCCGTTTTCACGAAGAATAGCTGTATAACGTGCGGCTCACCCAATGAGTCATAAATAGTCGTTGATGTAGATGAGTTATAACTGGTGCTATCACCTTGATCAAAAGGGGTTGTTGTTGGCTGCGACGCTCTCGAATCTAAGTTCATAGAACTATATATATTCGAAGTATGACGAGGAGAACCCGAAGCGTCAGGAATTTGAATCGGAGAAGCAGTACTTAGGCTCAATGAAGTTGTATTACCAGTGCCAGGGTCTACAGGGAAGCCTTGTAAAAAATTACCACTCGCATCAGTTACAAAGTTATCTTGGTTTAACTTAAATGCACCAGCACGTGTATAAGTGTAATCTTGTGATGCTAGGTCTTCACTCATTGCAAAATAACCCTCACCTGTGATTGCTAAATCCAGAGAGTTTTGCGTGAATTTAAGCGAACCTTGGTGAAACTGCTGTGCAACCATAGTCGTTTGCGCACCGTCACCATTCTTTGTTTTACCGGAACTAAATACTGAAGATGCGTACACATCAGCAAATTCTGCACGCGACTCTTTAAAGCCTGTCGTGTTTACGTTAGCAATATTATTTGCTGTAACATCTAAGTCTTTTTGTGCCGCAGCTAATCCTGTTAATGCAATATTGAAACTCATGTTTTCACCTCTTTCACTTAAATTTATTTAAGTACTTAAAATCTATGCTATCTCTGCGACGTCTGATAATTTCACTGCGCCAGAGCTCGTATTAACTATGATGCCGTTAACACCGTTTACGTTAACACTGTCAATATTTTTAAATGTGGCCATGGGTAAACTGGCATATTCACCATTCAAACTACCCTCAGCCTTAATTTTGTAATTACCTGGTGGCATGGTTTCTCCATCACCGTTTTTACCATCCCACTCAAATCGTATCGCACCTGCTTTTTGTGCCCCCATGTCCATCTGACGAACTAGTTGACCTTTATCATCAAATATACTGACTGTTAATCTCTCTACAGGACTTTGGGCAATAATCGAGCCTTTCGCTAATTGGTCATCACCAAAGTCTATTGAATCCGATTCTAATAGCGCTTTTTTGCCGACTAGTGTAGATGCCTGTAATGCCGAATTAGAGGTCATTGAGGCTGACAACAAGTCAAATTTTTCATTTAAACCGGAAATACCTTCGGCCATTGTAAAATTCGTCATCTGCGAAATCATTTGGTCATTGTCAGCAGGTTTACTCGGATCTTGATAAGACAATTGTTGAGTAAGCAGCGAAAAGAAATCTTCTTGCGTCAATGCGTCGTTTTTCTTATCGCTCTGCGTTGTTTTATTTTGCTCAGACCAACGTAACGAATCCATATATGAAGATGCGGCATTAATATCGTTACTCATCGGCTATACTCCCACTAGCGCTGACCAAGTAATAAAGTTTTGCTGAGCATTTGCTTGGCTGCATCAGCAACTTGGACATTGGTTTGGTACGAACGTGAAGCAGAGATCATGTTTGCCATTTCTTCTACTACATTCACATTTGGTTTATAGATGTACCCGTCTTTGTCAGCACTAGGGTGATTAGGGTTGTACTCAACCTGCAATGGTTTATCACTCTCTACTATGCCTAGCACTTTCACTCCAACCGACGCATTTAGCTGGCTTGGATCATGTGCCTCAGACGCTTTGGTCAGTTCAGCTGCAAATACAGGGTGTCGCGCTCGATAAACTTTATCTTGGCTAGAACTGATACTATTGGCATTTGAAATATTACTCGCAGTGGTATTCAATCGAATATTTTGAGCACTCATTCCAGAGCCTGCTATATCGAAAACATTATATAAGCTCATGGTTATGCTCCTTGACTACCTAGGGCTTTCTTCAGCCCTTTAAACTTGCCAGTTAAAAATTGCAAACTTGCCTGATACTCTAATGCATTTTGTACATACAAGTTTCGTTCCACTTGTATGTCGACTGAGTTACCATCACCTGTATCTGCTTGATTTGGATTGCGAAATAACTCAACACTGCTATTTAATTGACTGCCACCATGTAGATGTTTACTGTCTGTTCTTTGCATCATGTTGCCACGTTGCTGAGAAGACTTTGCCGCTTTGAATGCCTGTGCAAAATCTATATCTTTTGCTTTGTATCCTGGTGTGTCTGCGTTCGCAATATTACTTGCTAACATCTCTGCACGTTGTGAACGTATCAACATCGTATGTTGGTGAACGCCTAGTGCTTTATCAAAACTAATTGCCATGACACGACTCCAAAAAATTGACTCTACCAAGTAAAAGCAATAAACGGGCCAAAATAAAATATATAAATTTCAATGAGATAAGAAAAAGGATACAGCTAGAAAGATTTGAGGTGACACTCTTAAGATATAAAAAAAGCGGCAAGTAGGTTGCCGCTTAGTATTTATTATGTTTTTTTACGGTAAATAATCCCCGGATTACAACGTATCATTTCAAACTCATCACTGAGCCCAGCCATAGATTCAGATGCCCCTAAAAACAAGTAACCTCTAGGATTTAAAGCTTGTGCAAACTGAGAAATAATCTTAGCTTTCACTTCTGGCGAGAAGTAAATCAGTACATTTCTGCAAAAGATAACGTCAAACTTCCCCATTAAAGAATATGAATCTAGCAAATTAAGGTGCCTAAAATTAACCATTCTTTTTATTGGGTCAACAACTCGTGCCATGCCGTTGCCACTGTCTTGAAAAAATTTTTGACGACGCTCAACGGATAACCCTCGTGCTAAGGCCAATGAGTCGTACTCTGCATTTTTACACATATCAAGCATGGTATTTGAAATGTCAGTACCAACAATTTGTACACCCATTTTCAGTGCGCCTGGGTTTTGAGACTGATACTCCTGTGTCGCCATCGCAATAGAGTATGGCTCCTGGCCTGAAGAGCTTGCCGCTGACCAGATTTTTACCCCCCTTCGAGTGTCTTTCAATTCTGGGTATATTTTACTTTTCAACAACTCAAAAGGATAAGTATCTCTAAACCAGAGAGTTTCGTTTGTGGTCATGGCATCAACAACAGCAGCTCTTAGCTGACGTTCATGAGGGCTCAGTGTCTTAGCGACAAGCGCTGAAAGAGAGTCCACACCAAAGCGAGCCATCAAAGGAGCTAAACGGCTTTTTACCAAATAAAGTTTGTTATCTCCGAGAACAATCCCGCATTGCTGCTCTAAGAAGGTTCTGAACTGGTCATATTCGCCTTGTTGAAGGTTTTTATTTTCCAAGATACTACCGCCGTTATCTAGTCACAATGAACCCATTTTTTAACCGCTGTTGCTAATTCATCAGGGTTAAACTTTGCAATAAAATCATCAGCACCAACTTTTTCAATCATAGCCTGATTAAACACCCCACTTAATGAAGTGTGTAAAATTACATGCAAAGGGGCTAATTTCGGGTCTGCTTTAATTTCCGCTGTTAGCGTGTAACCATCCATCTCAGGCATTTCTACGTCTGAAATAAGTAAACCTACACGCTCAGTGATGTCATTTTGACAATCAACTTCTGCTATCTCTTTTAGCCTAATTAAGGCTTCTTTGCCATTTTTTGCTAATTCTGTTTGAACACCTAACGGCTCTAGCGCACGCTTAACCTGATTTCTTGCAACTGCAGAGTCATCAGCAATAAATACAATTCGCTCGCCTAGGTCTTTTTGCATCTCGCCATCAGACACTATTTCTTCGCTGACTTCGGTATTAACGGGACATATCTCGTTAAGAATTTTTTCTACGTCTAGTATTTCAACTAATTCATTTTCAATTTCTGTCACTGCCGTTAAATAAGAGTACCTGCCCGCACCATCTGGTGGCGGCATAATTTTCTCCCAGTTCATATTAACGATTCTTTCAACCGCACCAACCAAAAAGCCCTGAACAGAACGATTATATTCAGCAATAATGATAAAGCAGTCTTTAATGTTTTCGATGGGTGGACCACCTACTGCTAAAGACATATCAATAACAGAAATAGTTTGACCACGAATATGGGCTACACCGCGAATGTAAGAATTTGATTTCGGCATACTGGTGAGGGGTGGGCATTGAAGCACTTCTCTAACTTTAAATACATTGATGCCAAATCTTTGACGACCTCTCAGTCGAAAAAGTAGCAACTCTAGGCGGTTTTGCCCAACCAACTGTGTACGTTGGTTTACAGAGTCTAAAACACCTGCCATTTCAATCTCCTACATATCGGTCATCTTGGTAATATCATACGCTTTTCAGGATACTAATCATAGAAGCACCTTGAAGGAATATGGTATTTCACGCAAAATCTTTATACCTTGTTTCTCCTGATAAGCATAGTCGAAACATCATGAGTTTGTTAAAAAAAACCAAATCATATGAGATTTTTTGTGCAATGGCTTGTTTTCTAGCCAGCTATATATGCCAAGCACAAATTTATACGAACACCAATTTAGAAAAGGGAGCTGAAAGGTTCATTGCTCAACAAATTGAGCTAAACCCTGATATTAAAACAACAATCAAAGCATTACCGCTAGATGCTCGATTATCAGAGCGCGTGTGTGAGAGTCCTTTATACCACTCGACTAACGCCAGTCCGCCTTTTAACCGGCAAGTTACCGTGCAAGTGAAGTGCGAAGATATATCAGGCTGGACTCAATTTGTGCATGTCAGAATTGAAGAGCTTCACCCTGTCATAGTGACAACTCAAGCAATTAATAAAGGAGAATTAATTACCAAAGAATCTATCAGTATTGAGTACAAACCTAAGCATTTTGTTAGGGCTAGTAATTTAGACACTGAGCAGTATCTGGTTGGTAGTAGAAGTAAACGAGTAATTAGAGCGGGTACAGCCATTGGACTCCATCATATCTGTATGGTTTGCAAAGGCGATAGCGTAACAATTTATGCTAAAACTCGCACTTTAACGATAAAAACAACGGGCGTGGCACTTCAAGATGGAAATGTTGGTGAACAAATAAGAGTTAAAAATCAAAAGTCTGGAAAAACTATCTCCGCAAGAGTAAAAGATGTAGAATCTGTCGAGGTTAATATTTAACTTTTTTACTAAAGTTATAAGCAAACAGGTCGATAGATAGGCATGAGTAATTTTTGGGTCAATTATCATGGTTAATAATATAAAAGGGCAATCTCAGCCGAACAGTGTGCTTGATAATATCAAGCAACAAAAAACTGGTTTACAAAAGTCTGATGCGAACGTGACAGCTGAAACAGCTAAAGCCCCTCAAAAGGCTGCAACTGACTCTGTGAGTTTAACACCACAAGCACAACAACTAAAAAGTTTGCAAGAAAAAGCGCAACAATCGCCTTCTTTTGACAGCAAAAAAGTTGAGGAACTAAAGAAAGCTATCAGTGAAGGTAAATATCAGGTTGATGCTGAAAAATTAGCTAAGAATATTGCGGCGTTTGAGTTTGACGTGTATGGATGATCAAATAAACCTTTGTCATCATAAGTTAGAAAACCAATTACAGCACCTTAACGCTTTGACCCAGCTTTTAGATGCAGAGCTAGCATGTCTTGCTAGCAAAAAAGGCGATGGCTTAAAAGACATCGCACGTGAAAAACTTACTCTTCTTAATACCATTCAAAAGTTAGATAAAGAACTTTCGGGTTTTAACCAAGATATATTTAAAACTGAACAAATTAAACCTTTAACAGAATCTGTAAATTCTTTACTACTTAAATGTAAGAAGCAAAATGAGGTTAATGCTCAGGCTGCACATCAGGCCCAGCTTGCAGTTAAGGAGCTTAAAAATATATTAATCGGTGCCCCCACTTCTGTTACTTATGGACAAGATGGTGGTGTGATAAGTGAGAACTCTGAGTTTGTTAAAAACTTAAAAGCCTAATACTTGAGAAATTACTAATCACATTCTTTGGTTAGTAATAGATCACACGCTTTACTTTTCTTGGTTTTATAGCACTAATATACAGCTCGTGTACTTTTTTCATATCTAGCTCTAATTCTGTTGCGTAAGTATCACCGACAGAGTATGTTTTCACTATTTTCGCGCCTTTAATTAAACCGCCGACTTTGCTCGATAAGCCATCCGTTTGAGCTATTGCACCTTTTACAGTCATTGTTGATGTGAGCTTTTGCCCATGTACTTGCTCGGCAAGCTCCCTGTATGCTTCTAGTTTAGACACTTTAATTGCCATCAACATCTTTTGCGCATCCGTTTCACCAGGTTGACTGCTCAAAGGCGCATACCCCACAGCTCGTAAAACAGGATAATAATCTGGCTCTTCGTAGGCATACTCTATATGCTTATCAAATACTGAGCTACAGCCTGAAAGTAGAATAGAACATGTTACCAATGATGAATAAAAAACGTTTTTCGCCTTCATAATAAACACACCAAATTAAAGTCTGTCCATGCAATGCATTTTTCACGCCAACAAAGCTGGTACGTCTATTGCTTTTGATATATTAAGCGAATCAGTTTGGAATCGAAATGATGAAACATATTCTAATAATTGCACTACTTGCATTCTGCGCTCATGTAAAAGCGGAATGGTTTGAGGTAGTCGGTTATGGCGGCATAGTTGATGGTGACACGTCTTCAGCGAGACAAATGGCTGTCAAAGATGCCATAACCCAAGCTTTGATATTCTCTGGTGCTACGGTGTCTAGCGTTCAAACAGTTGCCGATGGTGTTCTCGAGCAAGATGAATTAAAGATCAAAACCCATGGTCAGATACAACATGTGAACTTAATAAATGAACAACAACAAGGCGAGCAATACTCTGTCACGCTACATCTAGATATTATTCCCCAGCAAGCACAGTGTCTTGAGTCAAAATTTAATAAACAGATTACTGTCACACAAAGCCAATTGACACACCCAGATCAAGCTAGGCTAGGTCAAATTTTTGACATCCCTAAAGCCAGTTCACAGCGCTTATTTAATACTTTAAATGAGCGAAATTTAGGCGTGAAAATGATCCCATATATCGATCGAAAATTAGATGTCAGGGCTTTCTTCGCACAGCAGTTTGAGTATAACGCCAACTTAATTGATACGTTAAGTCGCAGTAGTAATAGTCAGTACGTATTGCTGAGTCAAATAACAGATATTTCTCAAGGCCGAAAAATGAACAACGATTACGCATTTTGGGAAAGTGAAGCATATATGCGCAACTTTAAAATTGATTTTGCGTTATTTGATTCGCAGACTAACGATCAAGTCTGGTCTCAACATTACAGTGTTCAAGGTATTTGGCCACATAAAAAAACTCAGGTTGTGAATGTAAATAGTGAAGAGTTTTGGCGAACCGATTATGGTCAAAAAATTCAAACTATTTACAATAAGGTCAGTCAAGACCTAAATACCGCAGTAAGTTGCCTGAAAACAACCGGCAAAATATTAATGATCGACTCTGATAGAGTGGTGATTAACTTAGGGCAAAGCCATGGACTAGAAGCGGGGCAAGTACTTTCAATCCTTCACAGAAGCAATTTGACTGCGGCAAATGGCATGCAGTTTTCGCATCATATTCAAACCATTGAACAAGTTGTAGTTGAACAAGTGAATGCGCAAAGTGCCATCGCTAGAAACTTAAGTGACAGACCTTTGAGTAATATTCAGCTAAATGACGTCATTAAGGTAGTTGTTAAAGAGCCAGAATCATTCACGTTAAAGTAACTTCATATACTCACAATTCAGACAATAAAATAAGGGTAATCTAGTTTTTAGATTGCCCTTATTTGTTTTAATTACTTTAATCTAAATACGCACTATAGATAATAAAGGCATTCAACTATGAGGAAGTTAATATGCTAGAAATTCGTGAAGGACAAACAATACCCTCTGTATCATTTCCTGTGAGAATTGGTAATGACTGGCACACTGTCACTACAGAGCAACTTTTTAAAGGTAAAACCGTGGTTGTGTTTTCTTTACCAGGTGCATTTACACCAACCTGTTCATCGACACACCTACCACGTTATAACGAGCTGGCAAATGCATTCAAACAAAATGGCGTTGATGACATAATTTGTTTATCAGTAAACGATACTTTTGTTATGAACGCCTGGGCGAAAGATCAAGAAGCTGACAACATCACCCTACTCCCTGATGGTAATGGAGAGTTCACGGATGGGATGGGCATGCTTGTCGATAAGGCTGACTTAGGCTTTGGTAAACGAAGCTGGCGTTACTCTATGCTGGTTAAAGATGGTGTTATTGAAAAAATGTTCATTGAGCCTGATTTACCTGGCGACCCTTTCGAAGTGTCTGATGCTGATACCATGCTTGATTACATCAACCCAGAGTGTGAAAAGCCTCAGCCTGTGAGCTTGTTTACCAAACCTGGATGTGGCTATTGTGAGAAAGCTAAAGCACACCTGATCAGTAAAGGCATCCAATTCGAAGAGATTGTATTAGGCCGTGACGCTAGCCTAACAAGTTTAAAAGCGATTTCAGGCCAAGAAACAGTGCCGCAAGCATTTATCTCTGGAAAGTATATTGGTGACTCAGAAGCGATACTGTCGCATTTCTGATAACTTGTACAAACTATTGATAATACTCTATTGAGCAAATTAAATTAAGCTAATAATAACAAGGAAGTTATTTTACTGTGATTAAAATATAGAAGTTTAGAGTAGTAGTGATATGAATAATCAAATGAGTGGCGGAGTGGACGGGACTCGAACCCGCGACCCCCGGCGTGACAGGCCGGTATTCTAACCAACTGAACTACCACTCCGCAGTGGTGGGTATTTATAGAGCCAGTTCTGGTGTGACTCTTAGATATCTAATGGCGGAGTGGACGGGACTCGAACCCGCGACCCCCGGCGTGACAGGCCGGTATTCTAACCAACTGAACTACCACTCCGCAGAGATACCTTATTTTTTATTTGCATTGGCGGAGTGGACGGGACTCGAACCCGCGACCCCCGGCGTGACAGGCCGGTATTCTAACCAACTGAACTACCACTCCACGAGCAAATAATTTCGATTAAAACGTTGGCGGAGTGGACGGGACTCGAACCCGCGACCCCCGGCGTGACAGGCCGGTATTCTAACCAACTGAACTACCACTCCACTGAGTTTTAATCTTTTCCTAATTGGCGGAGTGGACGGGACTCGAACCCGCGACCCCCGGCGTGACAGGCCGGTATTCTAACCAACTGAACTACCACTCCACACTTAGGAAAGGGTGCCTAAAGGCATTTTGTAAGATTGGCGGAGTGGACGGGACTCGAACCCGCGACCCCCGGCGTGACAGGCCGGTATTCTAACCAACTGAACTACCACTCCAGCGCGACTTACAAATTTTTAGAATAATTGGCGGAGTGGACGGGACTCGAACCCGCGACCCCCGGCGTGACAGGCCGGTATTCTAACCAACTGAACTACCACTCCGCTTTATTCTTGTTGCCAGGTTGCTCCCTGACAGCGGCGTGAATAATACGAATCGACCTGTTTAGAGTCAACTGTTTTTTTTAAAAAAACTGTCTTTTTTAGTCTCCATCCATAGAAAGGTTCAAAATATCACCTGATTTGTTATTTTTTGAACCATTCGGATCATTTGCGTTAACTTTGTCGTCATCCTGTTCTGTTGTCGATTGCTTTTTCTTGAATGACGGTAATTTAATTTTCAGCTTAATTGGCTTCCTCTGAACAAAGATTCTAATCACCAACCAACCAATTAACATAATAAAAATATTACCAACAGCAATAATTGTGATTAACGCCCCTGTGCTCAAAGTGGGTTCAGGCTCTTGGAGAGGTAATTTAGCAAGTAAAGGGTTTACTTTTGGCGCTTGTAACTCAGGCACCTTCTCAATTGGTCTTTCAATCTCAAAGTTATAAACAGGTAATCTGGCCATAAACTCTCGACCATTGATATTTTCACCAAAGACAGAAAACTCAATTTGATAACGACCCCAATCGTAATTACTTACTTCTAATTTACGGTAAAGGCGCGCTTCTGGGTTAATCGTAAAGATTTGCTCTTCACCGTTTGGATAAAAGATCTTGCCTTGAAAAATAACCGTTTCAGGTTTAATGATATTTTGATCTAACTTAATCAACAGTTCATGACTGGCTGTAGCATTGCTGGCGAGCGTCAAATCAAACTCAAAGGGTGGCTCTGCAATAACGATGGGCGCTTGTACTACCCTTCGTTTAAGAATGGGCGTTTCAATATAGAACTCTGGCTGCCACTCACCGGCGGGAAAAACAAGTTTAAATTCTCCGGTAAAAATACCATCCATTGGTCTTTCATCAAATTCGCGACCATCATCTTTAAACTCGGTGACACTTTGTGTGCCAGCCCCAAAATTGTCATATTGATCATTGTTGGTACTCACGAACTCGACAATTAGACTGACCACATCACGAAAATAGCCAACATCAATAGGCTTATCATCGTTCGTTACTTGACCCGTCACTTTTAGTGTTTCTCCCCTAAACATCAGTTTAGGTAATGGCTCTACCACCAGCTCAATGTCACCTAGCACCATAATTCGGCTATCGGGTTGCACTCTACCTATTACCTGCCAAGGACCTGGCGTTGGGTTTTCTATGGTAATAAGGTCATAGCTTGCTTCATCGTACCACTCTAGCATTTCATCTTTCATAGAATGATGCGCGTAATATTTACTGCCATCAGGTTTGACTAAGATAACCGCCGGTGAACCCGGCTTCCGAAAGAAAAGCAGTGTAATTTTTTCTACTTTATGATCAATACGGAAACGGTTATCTAATAGCGGAACTTCATTTACTTTGCGATTATTCTTCAACAGCGTAATAGATGGGGCTGTTGTAAGTGCAATACATTCATGAACAAACAATAAGAACAGCACTAACAATAATCGCTTCATATAAAATTTACCTTAATTTTGTTGCCAAAGAGTCTCGCCATTTTTATTAACGACTTTCAGCCTTTCTTCATGCGCTATTACTTCATCGGCAGAAGCCTTAACAACTTTAAGTGCCGGACGGTTATCAGCCAAACGTCGAATACTGGTGTTATCAGTTTGCGATGTGTCTTCGGTATTATTTGCCAAGTTCATTTTTACTTGACCACCCGTCATTGCTAGATAAACGTCAGCAAGGATCTCTGAATCCAGTAATGCGCCGTGAAGCGTACGTTTGGCGTTATCTATGTCATAGCGTCGGCATAATGCATCAAGATTATTTTTCTGCCCTGGATGCAGATTTCTCGCCATCACAAGCGTATCTAACACTTCGCAATACTCATGAGTGTTTGGGTAGCCTTGCTGTAACAGCGCAAATTCATTATCCATAAAGCCGACGTCGAACGGTGCATTATGAATAATGAGCTCAGCCCCTTTTATATAATCAAAAAACTCTTGTGCTATTTGATGATAAAGCGGCTTATCTCTTAAAAATTCATTGGTGATACCATGAACATCGATTGCCTCCTCTTCAATATCACGCTGAGGGTTGATATAAACATGAAAGTTATTTCCTGTTAAACGGCGATTAATGAGTTCAACACACCCAATTTCAATGATCCTATGCCCTGCTTTCGGATCGATACCTGTGGTTTCAGTATCCAGGACTATTTGTCTCTTTAACATATCGTCTGCCTGTTAACTTTGCTATTGTTAGCAACTAATCACTTTATTCTACATAAAAACAGGCTAATTCGTGCAAAAAAGCGTAGAGATTTATACCGATGGTTCATGCTTGGGCAACCCAGGACCTGGTGGGTATGGCATTTATCTTCATTATCAAGGCCATGAAAAAACGCTTTCTCAGGGCTATAAACTCACTACCAATAATAGAATGGAGATGCTCGCTGCCATTGTTGCACTCGAAACCCTTAAACGACCTTGCACAGTCGTGCTACATACCGACAGCCAATATGTTAAACAAGGTATCGAGTCTTGGGTTGCAGGTTGGAAAAAACGTAACTGGCTGACTTCCGCAAAGAAGCCAGTTAAAAACGTTGATTTATGGAAGCGCCTCGATGAGGCCTGTCAAAGACATGACATAGAGTGGCGTTGGGTAAAAGGTCACAGTGGCAATAAATATAATGAAATAGTAGATGACTTGGCCAGAGAAGCGGCGGGTAGTTCAAAACTGCTTGAAGATGAAGGATATCAAGCAGCTTAAATTTTGTTGTTAATTAGGCTTGTCTCGAGTTTGTCTAAGCCCCGCATTTTTAACAGCAGGAGCCCATTTGGGCCTTGCGTGCCACTTAGGTTTAATTGGTGTTAAAGGTGCGACCCGCTTTCGTGCCACCAGCATATAACAGCTGCCCATGGGCTTTAAATAATGACGACAAAAACGCCGCCAAGGCGCAAAACGGGATAAACGGCTGCCACGAGCCAACGACGCATAGACAAAGCGCTCATCACTGATTATTTCGAACCCCAATAAATCTAACCAATCTTTTACTCGAGCAGGGGTAAAAAAGCGCCCTGACCACGGCAGCTTTTGTGAGCTAAACGGCAATAAATTTGCCAATCCACACAAACTGAATGGGTTAAACCCTGAAATAACCAAATAGCCGCCAGGAATTAAAGTACGATGCGCTTCACGCAGAATATGATGAGGATCACTTTCATATTCTAAACTGTGAGCCAGCACACAAACATCAACACTGTGCTCCGAAAAAGGCAGTTCATCAATTTCAGCAACCACACTGGTTTTCTTACATTGATGAGGAGATACATTCACTTGATGAGGGATCACACATTTTGATGTATCAAGTTGGCCACTTAATGAACCAAGTTTAAGTAAGTGATATCCGAACATCCTCGGTAACCAAGATTTCATTCTTCGCTCTAAGCCGACTTTTATATAATCGCCATGTGGAAAATCAGACCAAGTTAATGGTTTTGGTCCAGACCGAAAACTTAGTGCTGGTTTCATTATTGATGCTCGTTATACTAAACCTATCTACACTTTATAGAGCAAATACTTATGGTGCAAGTTGATCCAATTAAAGCTTTTTCTGATAACTATATATGGGCATTGAGAAAAGAAAATACAGTCTGGGTTGTTGACCCTGGGCAAGCTGAACCTGTGTTTGACTATTTAAAACAAACTGACACAACGCTGGCAGGCATTTTGATAACTCATCACCACTGGGATCATACCAATGGTGTTGAGGCTTTACTTAAGGCGTTCAAAAACATTCCTGTTTATGGCCCTGAGAACTCCCCTTTTGAAGGTATCTCACACAAATTAAATGATAGTGATGAAATAACTGTTGCCGATACAAAGTTTAAAATCATCTCAACGCCAGGGCACACCTTAGACCACATTTGTTATATGAATGATGCTTTTTGCTTTACCGGTGATACCTTGTTTAGTGCAGGCTGTGGTCGATTATTCGAAGGCGACGCTGAAATGATGTGGCACTCTTTAGGAAAGTTTACCGAATATAGCGATGAAACGCTTATCTACTGCACCCATGAATACACACAAGCCAACCTTAAATTTGCTTTAGCTGTTGAACCTAACAATGCAGACTTATTAGCGTATATCGAAAAAATACAAAAGCTTCGAGATGGTAATCAGCCAAGTTTACCGACACATTTTGGCCTTGAGCGGGCTGTAAATCCCTTTTTAAGAGCCTTTGAAGAAAATAGCCTTGCACATGTACCTAAGCATTTAATTCAAGATACAAATGAAAACTGGCAAAAATTTGCAGCTTTAAGGGCTTGGAAAGATGAATTTTAACCAAGTTACCATGTGATTACTTTAAATAACGCAAGAGAATCTGTAGAATCGAGCGGTTTTTGCTCGAATATGAATCACTATGAAAAAGTCTGCAAGTTTAGTTTTAACGCTCTCATTGTTAACGGGTTGCCAAACCCTAACTGACACACCAAAAGATCAATCAGAGATCACCAATACGGCTGCTAATAAGAACCTAGCAAGCCCTTTAGATATTAGCGAAGCGCTTGCTAATTCAATCACAGAGCCGGTAGAAGCAGACGAGCCGGCTCCTGTATTCGATGATGTTTGGGAACGTATTCGTTACCAACTCTCAATTCCAGTGCCCCAAAACCGCCCTGTTGTAGCTGAGAGAAACTATTATCAACGCCATCAAAAATATTTAGACCGTATATCAAAGCGTGCAGAGCCGTATTTATACTTTATTGTTGAAGAAGTAGAAAAACGCCAAATTCCGATCGAGATCGCTTTACTCCCCATCGTTGAAAGTGCGTTCGACCCATTCGGCTACTCGCATAGAAGCGCGTCAGGTATCTGGCAGTTTATGCCACAGACGGGAGAGCGTTTTAACTTACATCAGAATTGGTGGTATGACGGTCGCCGAGACATAGTACAGTCAACGCGTGCAGCTTTAGACTATTTGAGTTACCTGCATAAAACTTTAGAAGGTGACTGGCTGAATGCCATTGCAGCATACAACTCAGGTGAAGGGCGCGTCTTAAAAGCCATCAGAAAGAATCGTAAAAAGCATTTACCTACGGATTTTTGGTCGCTTGATTTACCAAGAGAAACGACGGCTTACGTACCAAAGCTACTGGCGTTATCAGATCTATTAAAGCGACAAGAAGAGTTCAATGTTACTTGGAAGCCAATTATTAATGCTCAGGTAGTTGAGATTGTCGATGTTGGCTCACAAATTGATTTAGCGCTTGCCGCTGACATGGCTGGTTTAAGCCTCACTGAATTATACCGTTTAAACCCAGGCTTTAACCGCTGGGCAACCGCACCTGAGGGTCCACATCAATTACTGATCCCAATTGATAAAGCGGACGCATTTAAAGACAAACTCGCGCAAACACCAGTAAAAGACAGATTGCGTTGGCAATATTACACGGTGAAACGCGGTGACACTCTATCTGTGATTGCTAAAAAGTTTTCGACGAGCAGTAAAACCATTCAATCTCTTAATAAGCTTGATACCCACATTATCCGTGTTAACCAAAAGCTACTTGTTCCTCTAAGCGATGGAAAAATCAATAGTGAGCACTTACCAGAATCTGTCAGAGTAGCCGCGAATAAATCTACGCGAGCTAAAAAAACACATACAGTGAAATCTGGTGACACATTGTGGGATATCAGCCGAGAGTATGATGTAACAGTAAAGCAACTTGCTAACTGGAATAAGCTTAAAACCAACAGCGTATTAAAGCTCGGCCAAAAGCTCACGATTTATCAAACAAAAGCAAAGAGCAAACCTACCGGATTAGTGTCTACTACCCGAACCATTACTTACAAGGTTAGGCGTGGTGATTCTTTAGCCCGTATTGCTTCCAAGTTTAAACTAACGGTAAAAGAAATTGTCGAGTGGAATAATTTATCTGGACAAAAATATCTTCAGCCGGGGCAAAAGTTAAAGCTAAAAGTCGATGTAAAACGCACGTCTTAAAAAGATGTACTAAAAAGAAAAGCACCCAAGGGTGCTTTTCTTTTTAGATAGGCTCGAACTTATAGCCGGCTCCATAAATCGAGTGAATAAAATTGGCTTCAGGTGCAATGCTTTGTAATTTTTTACGAAGTTTCTTGATGTGACTATCAACCGTTCTATCGCTGACTATCCGGTCGTCTGAATAAATATGATCCATCAGTTTATCACGACTGAAAATACGCCCTGGGTGTACATACATGGCTTTAAGCAATAGAAACTCAACGTGTGTGAGTGCAATGCTTTCATTGTTGAACCTTGCCATAAATGTTTGCTCATCAACTTCTAAGCCATGAAGAGCTTCGTGGTTTTGCTCTGCAATATAATTTACTCGACGCATAATAGCTTTTACCCTGGCTACAACTTCTCTTGGGCTATATGGCTTACAGACATAATCATCCGCACCAACTTCAAGACCAATCAGCCTATCAATTTCTTCAACCTTAGCAGTCGTCATAATGATGGGCATCTGGCTTTGAGCCCTGATCTGCTTACACAAAGTTATACCGTCAACGTTAGGTAACATGATGTCTAACAGCACCATACAAGGCTTATAGCGCTCAAATGCTGTCATTACTTCGCCACCATCAGTAACGACATGACATTTAAAGCCTGAAGCTGATAAGTATTTTGCTAAAATCGCAGCCAGCTTTTCTTCATCTTCAACAATAAGGACCGAATCTGCAGTCACCATTTAATTTTCCTTATATTTGAATTCTATCGTCAATTTTAATCCACCAAGCGTACTTTGCTCTGCGTGAACTTCGCCATTATGCGCCATAATAATATTCTGGCATATCGCCAAACCAAGTCCTGAACCACCCGTTTTACGGTTTCTGGCTGAGTCTGTTCTGTACAGTCTATCAAAAAGGTGTGACAGCTGTTCAGAGCCTACTCCTGGGCTGCTATCTTGCCATATAACTTGGACTCCTTGCCCAATTCTGTTCACCTTAATATCTAACATTCCCTTTTTTTCTGACGATGCATCAGTATAGCGTAATGTGTTCTGCAATAAGTTATCGAATAACTGTCCCATACGATGTGCATCACAGAACAAGAAGCATCTGCGGCTGAAGTCAAACTGTAAATCAAAGTGACTCAGTTCACTTTTTCTTTTTTCAAGACTGCGCTCTATGAGTTCAGGCAACACCATTTGCGACTTTTCATAGGACAACGACCCCCTATCTGACATCGAAAGCTGGTGAAGATCGTTAACTAATTTAGTAAGTCGCATGATCTCTTCATGCAATGAATTAAGCTGCGCTTCATCTGCTTCAATGACGCCGTCAATCATGCCCTCAATTTCAGCCTTAATGACCGCAATCGGGGTTCTTAATTCATGAGAAATATCAGCTATCCAACGTTGTCGAGCAGTCAAATTTTCAGCCAGTGTTTTTGCCAGCAAGTTCATGTCACTTTCAAGCTGACCTAATTCATCTCTGCGAATGATTTGTTTTGATAACGAGTAATCCCCACTGGTGAGGTTTTTTGTTCTTTGCCTTAATGCAAGTATTGGCCTAACTAAATATTTACTAAAAGGGATAGACAGTAAAAAAGTCACTACAAAAGCAATAATAGCAATGACAACGAAGTGTTGACGCTGCTGCTTAGCAAATAATGTTTCAAACTTTCCCGTTACCATCGAGCCATTTTCAACGCCTATATATCCTAACTTGTGCTCTTTTTTATCTGGCCAATAAACAGGTAACCAGAGTGCATCCTTAACCATAGAGGGCCTTCCTACCAATAATGTACCATCTGGCGCTTTAAAAAATAGCTTATCTGAGGGTCCCCTGCCTCTTCGCTCTCCTCGAGGAGGTGGGCGCATATCCTTGCTAGGCTTTGGACGTTTTTTAGGTAAGGCCTCATTGGCGGCACTTACTTGATGGTAAGTTCGCATTAAGTTTTTCCAATGTGGCGATCTTCTATCTAGCCAGTCAACATTCTGTTGCGTTTCCATTGTTTGTTGGAAGGCTTCAATGACGGGCTCTAGGCGCGCTTTAGTTTGACTTTGTACATAGTCAGAAAAGCTTTTATCAAATGCTATCTGATTAGCCACAAATATAGCCAACACCAATGTTGAATTAGCTAACAGCAGCATAATTAATATTTTTATGCGAATAGGTAATCTAAGCGTCTTCATTTTAACTTCAAAAAATTGACTCAAGATCATGTTCTGCCATGAATGTGTAAAGAATGTGGAAGTAACAGGCGCAGTTTATTGTTTTCCTAAGCCTCGAATTTGCTACTATAAACTAAATTTAAAAAAGATCCCGAATACAGTGCAAAACCAAACACTTCAGAGATTCATTTCTTATATAAAATCACAACAAGTAGATAAACTGCCTGAGTTCTATAGCCAACTTAGCGACTCTGATTGCGTGCTTGTATTAAAGTTCTGCTTCGAGCAGGCAACCAAGAACCAAGAGACCTATATATTCTTTCAAGATCTTTGCAAGCAGCTAATCACAACAAAAGAGGCACTTCCTGAAGGACTGATCACTGGTATTAATACATTAGAGCGACTGGCATTTTTCTCGAATGCACTCACTGAAATTGAGGGCTATAAGCAAGCTAACAGACAAGGTAACACGGTTATTCATGCACTTTGCTCTAACGCTCAGCAAACACAATGGCCGTTTAACTTTTTAAGGTCTCTTATGCTATTTGAAAGAAATGAATCACTTGCTCACGCTCTTGGGCATAAGAATCATCAAAGCATGCGCCCTATCGATTGTTATCTTGCATTTAATCATAACTTAGCCACATTGCCAGATCATGAACTTACTGCTCTTTTAGCCCTTATTGAAATACAGTCAAAAACGTCTCAGCAAAGCGAACCGGGTCTATTACATGCGATATGTCAGTTTTTAGTTAAGGAGAAAGTAAATGAACAGCTAGACAATGCGCATCAACGCGTATTACTCATCGCTAGCTGTTTTCAGACACGTGTTGAAACCGTGTGTACACTTTTGAAGATTTAGGCCTTTTCAACCGCTTCTAGCTTGTTTCGTTTGATATACTTATCGCCAAACTGATAAAGAAATAAGCTAAGCAATATCATAGTGCCGCCAATTAAAAGCGATGACGTTAAAACTTCATCATTCAATAACGCGCCCAGACTTACTGCAAAAACAGGGGTGATCAAAGTAGTCAGGGCAACTGTGCTTGCCGGTAATTTTTGCAGCACATGAAAATAAGCTAAGAACCCTAACAATGAGCCAAAAAGTGCTAAGTAACCCGTTGCTAAAATAGACTTCATTTGCCAATGCTCATAATTAATCTCACCACCTGCTGCTAACCAAATCATTGCAAAAACAGGCGTCACAAATGCCAATGCTCCTAGCGTTGTTGCCATTGGGTGTATTGCAATTGGTACTGTCTTAATCATGACGCCACTTAAACTAAAACTTGTTACTGCCATGAGCACATAGATAATCCCTTCAACAGGTACATCCAATTGCTGAATTTGCGTTTTACACACTAAAAACAAGCCGAGTATAGAGAACAATAAGGCACTAAGTTTGACGGGTGTAAAAGCGTGTTCTGATAATATTTTTTGCGCAAAAAGACCCGAGATTATTGGCGCAAGGCCAAACACAAGAGAAATCACACCGGAAGGCACAGTCTGAGCTGCCAAATAGCTGAAAAGCATACCCACTACTATGCCAGCAGCAGAATAGAAATATAACAAGCAGGACTTTTTCGACCACGGCACATGTATTTTTAGAGTAAACACAGTGATGATGGCAAGCACCAATGCAATAAACATACGTAGAAAAACACTTAGTGTCGGTGGCATAGTCTCGGCGCTCCAGACAATACCAAGCGGTGTTGTTGACCAAACTAAGATCACAAATAGATACGACCCCTGCACGGGCATAACTTTTCCTTGGGAATAAAACATTGAAGAGGGCGAAATTATACTGACTAAAATGCTCAAATGTTATCGCTGTATTAGTCTTATCAAACAGTTTTATGTAACGATACATTAATGAAGATAATAACTGCTTTAATCAACATATACATCTGATAGACATATCTGCAATTTTTAATATCATGACCCTTCATTCGGAGGCACCATGACAATTACCGTCTATATCATCACCGCTGTTCTTATCAAACTATCAATTCTTGGCTTTGGCATATTATCTATAGTGACTGCTTTTATTGGCTTGCTACTTTTAAAAGTCATGCACAAAAAACTTTCAGAGTGGTTGATAAATAGATTTAGAAAAAAATTTAAAATAGCAGTTTGGGGGCACACCAGCGTTTACATTGCTTTTATCGGAAAAATGCTATTTATTGACGACTTCAGTGATGTTCCTGCCTTTCTAGCCAGTCATCTTGTTATTCACCATATGGTAAGCGGCTTAATTGCTGCGACTTTAATGATTATGAGCCTCAGAACTTACAACCAGCTTAAAGTAAATAACTCGAATACGAATTAGACAAAATAAAGAATGTCACTCACACTTTTAAAACCCAAATCTAGTGGTGAGTGTTATGAATAAAAAGTAAGGTTGCGGTCCCTATAATTTTAAGTGTTTCTTTAATCTTAGCTGCAAATACATTCAGCATCTTAAAACTTGAATTTTTGATTTGGGATTACCAATCCTTAGTCAACAAAGAACAGCAACGCATTATTCTAATTACCAACGCAGAATCATCTTTCAAAAGCCAAGTTCAAGCATGGAAAAGCCTTCTACTCAGAAATGAAGAAAAGTATTGGCAAGAATTCCTTTCTCTTCATAAAAGTGTGCATAAAGATTTGAAGCAACTGCAAACTTTTGAAGAAAGAGATTGGACTACTCGATTTATTAATCAGCACCAAACTATGCTAAAAGCTTATGAGAAAGCTCAGAGGAGCTTTGTTCTAAATAAAAACTATAAACAAGGCGATACAATGGTAAGAGGCATTGACAGAAATTTCGCTAAAGGACTTATAGACAAAAGAAGCGTAGTAACTAAGCACTTTATTGTTACGACTGTCAATCCAATAATGTCATTCTTCATAGCGATAGTTGCAATAGTCGGTATTCTAATTTTTATACACAAAGCAATTATCTTACCTCTTCGAGACTTAATAGATAAAACAGTTGAGATCTCTAATGGGAAATATGATTTGCACATGGATTACCCTTTTAATGATGAAGTAGGTCAACTCAGTCAAGCCATAACGGAAATAAAAATCATATTGTTGAAGCTGTCTCAAACATATCTGTTGTAAAAGAAGAAGTTGAAGATGCATTTGAAGCAATAGATCACGTTAGTAATAAAATAAGCACATGATCAGAAGAACAAGTCGCATGTTCTCAAACTATGGAAAGTACCATTAATGGATTATCTGAAATTGCATCAAGGTTGCAAAGGCTTACTCAACAAGCTTTGCAATCAACTACCCTAGTTACACAAAAAGCGAATAACTGCGGAAATACTATGGAGCTGTCGGCTAATGGCATGAAGGAGCTTGTTAGAGAGGTAGAAAATATCGATCGTCATCGTGTCTTTAGAATCCAAAGCTGCAAGTGTTAGTGGTGTACTCGATATGATTGGTTCTATCTCAGAACAAACTAACTTACTCGCACTCAATGCTGCAATCGAAGCAGCAAGAGCTGGAGAAGCAGACAGAGGCTTTGCTGTTGTGGCAGATGAGGTACGAAGCCTTGCTTCTAAAACACAGCAATCAACAATGAGTATTACCTCTGTTATAGATGAACTTCAGGCTGCATCAAAACAGGCTATATCTGCAATACAGCATGAAATTAAAATAACAGCTGATAACACAGAGAAGAGCCAAGATGCACAAATAGCATTGAAGGAGATTCTCCAAGAAATGGAGCAAATGAAAAGTCTAAACCAGCAAGTTACAGACTCTGCCAGTGAGCAAACAAAAATACAGAAACGCTTCATGAAACATTAATTCAACTCCAAGTCATTTCTGACAATTATAAGTAATTGGCGTAAAGCAACAACGTATCCCGTAC
Source organism: Pseudoalteromonas sp. MTN2-4 (assembly GCF_042848605.1). Classification (NCBI taxonomy): domain Bacteria; kingdom Pseudomonadati; phylum Pseudomonadota; class Gammaproteobacteria; order Alteromonadales; family Pseudoalteromonadaceae; genus Pseudoalteromonas; species Pseudoalteromonas sp. MTN2-4. The sequence goes on along the minus strand of NZ_BTGK01000008.1, from coordinate 281 downwards.
TGTGGCAAATGCAAATCGAGACCTAACGAAAATGTTTGAAGACCTAAGAGGTAACCTATCCCATCAAGAAGCAGAGCTTTTTTAGGATTAAGTGTGAAGTTGATGACTACGTATTACGTGCAAGTAAAGTGCAAAGTTAATGACAGCGAGCAAAGCGAATACATTTACTTTGCGCAAGAAAGGTGTAAAAAGCTAGCGACAGTGAACGAAGTGAACCCACTCTTTTACGCAAGGTGAAATAAGCTAGTTTAGCTAGAGTTGAGGGTGTAGTTATTTACTCA